>PMBV01000291.1 GCA_003153055.1 Myxococcales bacterium | reverse complement strand
TACTGGGAAGTGCCGGTGATGGTGCAGCGGCTCTGCGGCATCTGTCCGGTGAGCCACCACCTCGCGGCCTCCAAGGCCCTCGACGTGGTGGTGGGCGCCAAGACCCTCACCCGCACCGCCGAGAAGCTGCGACGGCTCATGCACTACGGGCAGATTCTCCAATCTCACGCGCTGCATTTCTTCCACCTCTCCTCGCCGGACCTGCTCTTCGGCTTCGGCAGCGACGTGGCGAAGCGGAACATCGTCGGAGTAGCCGTGGCCGACCCTCAGCTCGCCAAGCAAGGCGTGCTGCTCCGCAAGTTCGGCCAAGAGGTGATTCGCGTCACCGCCGGCAAGCGGGTGCACGGCACGGGCTCGGTGCCTGGCGGGGTGAACAAGGCGTTGACGGTGGCCGAGCGCGACGAGCTGTTGGCGCCCTTGGGTCAGGTGCTGGAGTGGGCCCGGGCCGGTGTGCAGTTGGTGAAGGGCCTCCACCAGAAGAACCGCGAGCTCTACGACTCCTTCGGGGTGTGCCGGTCGAACATCCTATCGCTGGTGGGGAAGGACGGGCGCCTCGACCTCTACGACGGCAAGCTGCGGGCCCGCGACGCCGACGGGGCCATCCTCTTCGACGACCTCGACCCGCAGGCCTACCGCAGCCAGCTCAAGGAAGAGGTGAAGCCCTGGAGCTACATGAAGTTCCCCTACATCGGCTCGCTGGGGCCGGAGGACGGCTGGTACAAGGTCGGCCCGCTGGCCCGGCTCCAGAACTGCGCCTTCATTCACACGCCCCTGGCCGACGCCGAGCGGCAGGCCTTTCGAGAGGCCCACGGTGGAGCGCTGGTGCACGCGCCGCTGGCGTACCACTGGGCGAGGCTCATCGAGCTTCTCCACTCGGCCGAGGTCATCGGCGAGCTGCTCAACGATGAAGACCTCCTGAAGGACGAGCTGGTGACGTACGGTGAACGGGTGGCCGAGGGCGTGGGCATCATCGAGGCCCCTCGCGGCACGCTCATTCACCACTACCGGGTCGACGAGCAGGACCTGGTCACCATGTGCAACCTCATCGTGTCGACGACCCACAACAACCAGGCGATGAACGAAGCCATTCGCTCGGTCGCCCGGGAGTACCTCGACGGGCACGAGCCGACCGAGGGCCTGCTCAACCACCTGGAGGTCGCCATTCGAGCTTTCGACCCGTGCCTGTCCTGCGCCACCCACGCGCTGGGGCAGATGCCGCTGGTGGTCGAGGTGGAAGATGCCTCCGGCGCCGTCGTCGGTCGGGCGGTGCGGGGGTGAGGGCCAAGGCGCCATTGCTTGTGTTCGGAATTGGCAACCCGTCACGGGGCGATGACGCGCTGGGGCCCGAGCTCGCTCGCCGAGTCGAAGCACGATTCTCCCAGGCCATCGAGGCCGGCGCCCTCGAGGTGCTCACCGACTTTCAGCTCCAGGTGGAACACGCCCTCGACCTCGAAGGCCGAGCGCGGGTCTTCTTCGTCGACGCCTCGGCGACCGAGCCCCAGGGCCACTCGGTGACTCCGGTGGTGGGCGCCCGAGATGCGTCGTTCACCACGCATCTCCTGTCGCCCGCCGCGCTGCTGCACACCTTCGGAGAGGTGGTGGGCTCGACGGCGCCGGAGTGCTGGCTCCTCGCCATCGCCGGGCACCAGTTCGAGCTGGGAGCGCCGCTGAGCCCCGCGGCCCAGGCCAACCTCGACGCAGCGCTCGAGACGCTCGCGGGTCTGCTCAGCTCACCAAACCCTTGGGCGCCACCGGAGGCGCTGGCGTCGCCGGCTCGATGAAGTTGAGGCGGTAGCCGTCGGGGTCGGTCACCACGACTTCGCGCGTATGCCACGGTTGCGTCTGCGGTCCCTCCACCGGGCCGCCGAGGCCGACGGCCACACGGGCAACCTGGTCGACGCTGGGTGCCACGAAGCCCAACAGCACGCCCCAGCCGCGCTTGGTGTCGACGCGAACGCCCGTCGGCGCCCCCACCAGGAACACGTTTCCATCGGAGGGCCACTGGACGTGCACGAAGGTGCCGTCGGTGCCCACCCGGGTGAAGCCGAGGGCCTCATAGAAGCGCGCCGAGGCCTCCACATCGAGGACGAGGAGCTTGATGAAGGCCGTCACGGGTGCGGAGCTCATGAGCCGCGGCTGTACGTTCCCGCAGGTGACGAGTCACGCATCTTTTTGTCGCCCATGCCTGCCTCAGAGTTGAGGGGGAGGCCCAGGCGAGGGCTCCCACTCGGGGTCGGGCAGCCGCGCCTTGGTTGGCCGTGGCCGGAACGCGCCGAACAAAACGCCGACCTTGAGCTGAACGAAGGCGCCGAAGGGGTCGAGGCCGACGAGCCCGACCTTCTCATGGTTCGAGGCGACGGGCGCTACCACCGACACCTCGGGCATGAGGCCCACGCGCTCGCCCAATCGCCACATGAAGCCCACGCTCATTCCCACCCCGAGGGCCATCGAGGGAGTGGAGCCGAAAGTGAACAGGCCGTGGGCGCGCGGGCCCAAGACGAATTCGCTGCCGCCGGCGGTCTTGAAGCCCACCAGCACCGGGAGCGCCAGGTTGAGGAAGCCGCCTAAGCGTGACGGCCCTCCGGTGCCATCGCTCAAGGGGCCAATCATTCCCCCCACGGCAGGGGCGAGCGACACGGCCAGGCGCGGGTCGCCCGGCTGCGTGACGAGGAACTTCGCCCCCAGCTCGAGAAACGAGCTCCCAGCACGCACCCCGACGTCCACCTTCTCGGTCACCCCGTAGCGCACCGCGGCGTCGACGTGAGGGAGCAGGCGGGTGCCCTGCGAGGAGGTGCCGCCCCACACTCCCGGCTCCACGGCGACCTGGAGGCGGCCAGTGCCGAGCGTGTCGGCGGTCTGAACGCTGGAAATGGACGCGCAGCCTCCCAGCAGCAGGGCCACCAGCGGGCCACGGACGAACACCATAGGGGAAGCATTGTGCACGCAAAGCGGCCGTGGCGTCGCCTCTCGCCTGCTTCTGGGGCTCTTTTGCGACTCGACGAAAATGACCGCCGTTCCACCGCGAGCCACGGTAGCGTCTGTCCTTGGCACATGCATGAGTGATGAAGCCGAGCCAATCCTGCTCTGGGTGCGCACTGAGCAAGCCAAGGTCTATGGCCCGCTCAGTCCCACGTCCGTCGAGCTGTTGATCGACAACGGTGTCCTGGCCGGGCGTCTCCAGGTGTCACTCGATGGGCGCAACTTCGTGCTCCCAGGCCGGCTGCCTGGCCCACGGATGGTCATCCCGCGCGCCTTGTGGGGCGACGTGGTGGAGCCGGGTGAGGCGGAAGATGCGGAGTACGCCCGCGTCGTCTTGCCCCCGCCGATTCCCGAGGGAGGGGCTCCGTCGTCGAGGGCCTCTGGTGTGCGGGCGCCTGGTCGTGCTCCCGAGGCACCGCGGGCTCCGGTCGCGGGCCCAACGGCCACGGCACGAGCGGGTTCGCCATACCGGCCCAGCCCCAGCCGAGCTCAGCCGGTCGGATCGAGCGACTCGGGGGCGAGGGTGCGCACGGGGACTCCGCCGCCGCAGCGTCCGAGTGGGCCACCGGTGGCGGCGCCCCCACAGCGGCCTTCGGTGGGCCCGGCAGCCTCGCAGCGCCCACCTGGTGTCCCGCCGTCTCAGCGGCCCACCGTGCCTCCAGTCGTGTCGGCCTCGCAGCGGCCCACCATGCCTCCCGATTCTCCTTCGGGCGTCGGGCCTGCACCTCGCCCGACCCCTGGCTCGTTGCCGACGCCGGTGCCCGCCGCTCCTCCGGGGCATGGGGCCCTGCCGGCCGGGGGGAGCCTCGTCGAATACTCGCCCATGCGCTTGTACGGGCTCGCGGCGGCCACCGACGCCAACGCGCTGCTCCAGCTGTACTTGAGCGATCGCACCATTCTGTTGCACTTCAAGCGTGGAGCGCCCGAGCTCATCGACTCGACGCATCCACACGATGCGCTGCCGGCGTTCCTCATGGCGCAGGGCCTGGCGACGCCCGCGCAGCTCGAAGCGGCCGAGGCTCAGAAGGCGCGCTTTGGCGGCGAGCTGTTGCCGGCGCTCTTCGGGCTGGGGTTGGTCAACCCCAACCTCGTCTTTCAGCAGATCGCCGAGCGGGCCACGGCCATTCTCTTTCGGGCCCTGTCGGCGGAGCAGGGGAGCTTCACCTTTCAGGCACAGGAGCTGCCGCCCCACAAGTCGCTGCCGTTGGGGAACCGCTGGGCGCTGTACCTCGAGCAGCTTCGGCGCGTCCCAGCCGCGGACGTCCGTCGGCGAATGATGGCCTTCATGGGGCTACCGGTGATGCGGACCGGTGGAGCGGTCACCGTGGCGGTGGGCGATCTCAAGCTCCAGCCGCAGGAGGCGAGGGCGCTCCAGTTCTTCGACGGCGTTCGCTCGCTCAACCAGCTCGTCGGGGACCACCCGATGGAGGCCGACGTCCTGGTGCGGGTGGCTTGGATGCTCCGCGAGTTGGAGCTGGTGGCCTTCGAGGGTACGCCTGTGTCAGCCAGCGCGCCGTCGGCCGAGCCTCCGATGGTCCCTCCGTCGGTCGCCCCGTCAGGCATCCGCACGCCTCCGCCGGGCTCGCTCCCATCGGCGCCACCACCGACAGCGTCCGCTCCCCCTCCGGTCCGCGGGGATCCTCCGCCGGGTCCGCCGGTCATGGTGGCGACGATGGCTCCGGGGCCACCGGTCATGGTTGCCTCCGATGCGCCGCATGCGGGGCCGGTCGTCGGAGTGGCCGCGGCATCCGGAGCACCCTCGAGTCGGCCTCCTTCGCCCGGAGTGGCCGCGCCACCCGGAGCACCTCCCTCGGGTCGACCCGTGGTCGGAGTGGCCGCGCCTCCTGGAGCACCCTCGGGTCGACCTTCCTCTCCCGGAGTGGCCGCGCCACCCGGAGCACCTCCCTCGGGTCGACCCGTGGTCGGAGTGGCCGCCCCACCCGGGGCACCCTCGGGGCGACCCGTCGCGCCGCCAGGTTCTCCGCCGATCATCGGAGTGCCACCTCCTCCTGGAGCGCCAGCTGGCCGACCGATGATGGCCAGGACCGTGTTGAGCGCTGCGGAGCCAGAACCGCCCATTCTCAAGCCCGCGGTGGCCTCGACGGTTCCCGGCGGGCCAGTGCAGGCTCCCCCACGACAGGCGGTCCCGTACCCCCAGCGGCAGGCACCCGGGGCTTCCACCGCACCGGCCTCGCCCGCGCGGCCCTCGCCCGTGGCTTCGAGCCCCTCGGTGAAGCCCTCCACGCCCCCGACCGGCATCGCCCCCACCGACGACGTCGCCCAGCTGACCGCGCTGCTCGAACGGGCGAAGAAGCAGAGCTACTTCGAGCTGTTGAACGTGCCTCGGGAGGCTGACGCCACCGCGGCGAAGGTGGCCTATTTCAAGCTGGCCAAGATTCACCACCCAGACACGGTGCCCCCTGGCTCGCCCGAAGCGCTGGGCAGGCTGAAGGCCGACCTCTTCGCCCTCATCGGAGAGGCTCACCGGACGCTGAGCGACCCGCGCCTCAAGCAAGACTACATCGCCGAGCTCGACTCGGGCGCCCAGGGCGAGAAGGTCGACGTCGCCCAGCTGCTCCTGGCCGAGGAGCTGTTCCAGCGAGGGCGGATGCTGGTGAAGGCGCGGAAGTGGGCCGACGCGGTGAAGGTGCTGGACGACGCCATCGCCGCCAATGCCCAGGAGGGCGAGTACTTCGGATGGCGCGGCTTCGCCCGGTTCTTCCTCCACGAAGACAAGGCCAAGGCTCACCCGCCGGCGCTCCGCGACATGGAGTACGCGCTGAAGCTGAACCCCAACGCCGCCGCGGTGCACTACTTCCAGGGCTACCTGTGGAAGATGATGGGCGACCTCGGCCGAGCCAAGCCGTACTTCAGGCGCTGTGTCGAGCTGGACCCCCGGCACATCGATGCCCAGCGCGAGCTGCGGATGATGAAGTAAGAGGGGCCTGTGCCACTCAATGGAAAACAGAAGCGTCGCCTCCGGGCCCTGGGTCACCACCTGAGCGCGGTGGTTCAGGTCGGAGACAAAGGAGTCACCGAGGGCGTCATCGCCGCAACGGCCCAGGCCCTGGCGGACCACGAGCTCATCAAGGTGAAGATCGACGACGAACGGGAAGGCCGCGAAGTGGCGGTGGACGCACTGGTGAAGGGCACCGGCGCCGAGCTGGCCCAGATGCTGGGGAAGACGGCGCTGCTGTTCAAGAAGCGCAAGAAGAAGTCGAAGTTCGCCGACCTCGACGCCCCCGGCCCGACCCCCGAAGAAGGCTAGGCTCGCCGGCTCAGCACGTGGCCCAGCAGTTTCCTGAGCCCCTTCTCGTCCAGCACGCGCCGAGCCTCCTGGTACGCCGGGTAGGCATAGCGCCGGGTGAGAGCCGGGGCGACCTCGACCAAATCCTTGTAGACGACGAGCTCTGGGTCCCACCGCGTCTTAGAGACGTCGGTGCCGAAGGAGAGGTTGACCTGCTTGAGCCCCTGCGAGATGGCGTACTTCATCGCCTCGGCCACGGTCGTCGTCATCACGCTGTAGTCGGCCCACTTGGGGTCGTACCCCGAGTAGTAGAGGTACAGCAGGTCGCCTTGCACGAAGCCCACCCTGCTGGCGACGACGTCGCCTCCGATGCGCAGCTCGAAGACCCGGGTCGAGCCGCGGGCGATGAGGCGCCGGCAAACGTCGATGACGAAGGCCCGTGAAGACTCGGCGGCGAAGACGTCGATGTGACTGGTGGTGTCGCTGAGCTGGGAGCGGGCGTTGTGCAGCGCGAAGAAGCGGCCCAGCGCGCTGCTGACGGCTTCACGGGTGGTGGCCACCTCGAAGGTGAAGGCGTGGCCATCGCGCTTGAGCGAGTTGTAGCACTTGCGCAGCGACTCCTTGAGGTTGCGTGGCCGACTCGCGCGGAGCTCCTCCCAGGTCGCGGGGAGATGAATGACGTAGTTGCGCAGCTCGACCTGAGCCTGCACGCCGGGCAGCGCGGACAGCACCTTTTCCGTGGCACTCCCGACGCGAAGGCCTCGCCAGTGAATCCAGTGCCACCCGCTCACCTCATGGAGGTGCTGGCGCAGTGCGTGGTGCACCTCGGTCTCCAGCTCCGGGTGGCTCACCACGCCGCGTAGCTCGGTGAGGTTCGGGTCAGGGCCGATGAAGTCGAGGGCGGTCACCGCGAGTGGGCCCAACCCGGGCCGTTTGGTGGACATCATCGGAGCCACACCGACCAACTCGCCGGTGCGAGAGCGAATGGCGAAGCTGGACAGCTCGTCAGTCACCCAGGGCTTGTGCTCGGGCAGCTGGGACCACCAGGCGGCGTGCCACTCTGGCGTTTCGAAGGGGAGCCAGCGGGGCCTCAAACCCAACAGGTGGTTCCACTCGCACTCCAGTTCTTTCAGCTCGTCCTCCGTGGAGAGCTTCTGTACCGTCAGGTCATGCATCGTACCGTCGAGCCCTTTGCGCCATCCTAGGGTAGCGGGTGTCGGGCATGGCGGCCACGAATTGAAGCGCGAGACGGTGAGCTCCGGCGAGGCCGTGAGCACCGCGAGTGCCAGCAAGAACATGCAGCGGGTCCTTCGCATCACGCCTTGACCTGCGTCGATGCGGGCCTTTGTTCCCACCGCTTGACCCAGGCGCTTGCGTCGGTGAACGCAGGCTCCCTACCATCGTCAATCTGCCTCGCTGGGCCGCTTGGCTTCGGTGGGGTGGTAGGGTGCCGTGGCGGCTACCTGACGGGTCGCCACGGCCTCTTTTTTTGTTCAGCTCAGGTAGCCCTTCTCGGTCAACAGCGCCCTGAGCGCGCGGAGGATGGTGGAGGTCTTCTCGTGTGTGAGCGTGAGGCTCTCTAGACGTGCCAGGTCTGCCTCGGAGAAGTCAGGAGTGGGCGGGTCGCCGAGCATCTCGTCGAGGAGCGTGTTGGCGCTGGGCCGGCGGCCGAACACGTCGTTGCCCTGGTTCGTGGCGGCTGGGGAAGCTGAGCGGTCGATGCTCGAGGGCTCCTCGGGGAGTTGAGCGGTGACCGCCCGGCGCGCGAGGTTGGGCTCGGCCACCGCCGAAGGGGCTCGACCGTAGTAGTACTTCCCGATGGCCGCGGCGATCTGCGACTCGCTGGCCACGACGGTCTGGACCCGCGCGTTGACCCGCGCCGCCACCAGGTCGACGACGTCGAGGGCCGTCGGCTCGGCCATCGCGAGCACCAGGGTGTGGGTCTTGAGGTTGAGGCTCACCGGGAAGATGCCGTTCTCCTCGCACAGGCGCACGTCGAGGCGCGAGAGGGCGTCGGGGTCGCGGCGTACGGCGCCCAGCGCCTGGAGCGGCAAGTGGAGCGCCTCGGCGATTACCTTCGTCACCTGCTCCTCGTCGATGAGCCCCATGTCGGTCAGCACCTTCGGCAGGCGGCCGCCGTAGCGCTCCAGCCGTGCCAGGGCAGCGCGCATCTGCACTTCGTCCACTACCTTCGCGCGAAGGAGGAGGTCACGCATCTTGAGGACCGACACCGCCAGCGCCATGCGGCGAATGGTAGCCCGACTTCGGGGGAGCGCGCTCGAACTGACTGGGCTCGCGGGTCAGTCCAGAGGCGCGCCGACGCCGTGGGGCAGTCGGGTGCTCACCTCGAGAGGAACGGGAGTCACGACGGTCTCTCCCGGGTTGCCCTGGCCGCCGTTCTCGGGTCTCGCGGCCTCGGTGGTGAGGGCGCGACCGATGGCCATCACCGGCCCTCTCTTGCGGGTGAAGTCGACCGACACCTCGAAGCCGGGGACCCTGCCGTACAACTGCTCGAGGGCCTTGGCCCGCTCCTGCTCCTTGCGCTCGAGGATGCGCCGAACGTCGCTTGGATCGCGCACGAGGTGGGGCGTGAGGTACACCAGCAAGTTCACCTTCACCTTCTTCTTCGAGGTGAAGCGGAAGAGGTTGCCCAAGAGTGGAATGTCACCCAGCACCGGGGTCTTCGACACGCTCTCGATGAGCCGGTCTTGCATGATGCCCCCCAGCACCACCGTCTCGTCGTCTCGGGCGACGATGGTCGTCTTCTGGGCGCGAGTCGAGGTGATGGGCCCCAAGGTGTTCTCCCCGGCCAGCTCCTCGGCCTGCTGGTTCACCTCCAGCCGCACTGTGTCTCCCTCTCCGATGTGAGGCTTGACGACGAGCTTCAGCTCCACGCGCTCCCGGGTGACGCTGGTGCCCAAGGACGACAGGGTCGAGGCCGAGCTCGCGTTGCCCGTCGACAGGAGCGAGGCCAGGGTGCTCGGGTTCACTCCCGACTGAAAAGGAATGCGCTGGCCGACGGAGATCTCCGCCTCCTTGTTGTCGGTGGTGAGGATGTGCGGGGTCGACAGCACGTTCACGTCGGAGTCGGTCTGCTCGGCCTGAATGGCGAGCCCGAACTTCGAGATGCTGAGGCCCAGGAGCGACGAGAGCACCGTGTCCTTCGCGCCCTGAGTGCCGGCGATGAGCCCCGTCTTGGTGGCCAGGGTCGACAGGGCGAGCGAAGACGCCGCTCGCGCGGGCTCGGAGCCCAGGGCGATGGGCAGCCCTCCTACGTTCAAGACCACGTGGCCCGAGATGCCCAGCTGGCTGTCGCGCTCGGCGTTGACCTCCATGATGACGGTCTCGATGAAGACCTGCCGCCGGGGGCCGTCGAGCTCCTTGATGACCTCGACCAGGGTCCGGTAGTCGCCGGTGCTGGCGACGATGACCAGGGCGTTCATCGACTCGTTGGCGGAGATTCTCACCTCGCTGCTGGTGACGGCGGCAGCCCCCGGGGCTCCGGCGCTGGCCCGGCCTCGCCCCGAAGACACCAGGGACTCGAGGTTGGCGGCGATCTCCTTGGCCTCGCTGTTCACCAGTTTGTACACGTGCGCCCGGTTGTCGCTCGGGGTGGCAATGTCGAGCTGCTCCACCAGGCTCACCGCTTGCGCCATCGACCACGGCGTGGCCCAGACGAGCAGCCGGTTGGTGCGCTCGTCGGGCGTCACTGACAACACCTCGGTGCTCTTGGGGCTCTTGGGCGCGTAGACCCGCTGCAGCTCGTCGGCCACCTGCTGCACGTCGGCGTGGTGCACCTCGATGATTCGCAGGCGCTCGGTGGCCTTCTTCTCGACGTCGACGGCGGCGACCAGGTGGTCCAGGCGCTCGATGTTGCTCCCCAGGTCGCTCACGATGAGCACGTCGGGCGGGAAGGACACCACGTCGGCACCCGGGCTGACGAATTGGCTGAGGAGCGCCTTGAGCGCGTCGAGCTCGACGTGCTGGGCTCGGATGATGCGGGTGACCATCTCATCTCGATGCGGAGCGGCCGCGCCCTCCTCGACGAATGCGATGGAGTGCCCTTTGGCCTTGGCCTTGTCGACGATGCGGAAGAAGCGCCCCGAACCAGAGATGGCCAGCCCGTTGGCGTCGAGCGCGGCCACGAAGGCGGCGTAGAACTCGTCGGCGCTGAGCGTGTCTCGCCCGCTCTCCGGCCCGACGAGGGAGATTCTTCCCTTCACGTTCTCGGCGATGATGAACGTCTTGCACGTGGCATCGGACACAGTCTGGGCCAGCTTCTCGAGCTCGACGTGGTCGAAGTAGGCCGAGAAGCGGGCGTGCTTCCTCAGGGCCTGGCAGTCTTCTTTCGGTGCCGCGAGGACGGTGGCCGCGAGGCCGAGCCCCAAGGTGATGCTCCAGCGCATGCGTGAGGCACTGAGCAACGACGGTGCCAAGGCCGGCTGGCCCCAGGTGCTCGAGGGTTTGCTCCGATGGGCCGGAGGTCTCCGCTGACAGAATGTCGAGGGCCCCGTGGTGGCCGGCGTCGGAAGTGACGAGGCGCTACGCGGGTCGAGTCGCGCCGGTGTGGGTCTTGGCTTCGTCCCATTTTCCCGTGGCCTTCAAGACGAGCTCGATGAGCTCGCGGGCGGCGCCTCGACCTCCGGGCTTCTGGGAGACGAAGTGGGCCACCTGGCGAACCTCGTCGCAGGCGTCCGATGGGCAGGCGGCCAGCCCGGCCTTCTCCATCGGAGGGAGGTCGTTCAGGTCGTCGCCCATGTAGGCGACTTGGTCGGTCGTCACTGCCAGCTCGACGCACAGCTCGTCGAAGGCGGGACCCTTGTCTCGTTTGCCCTGGAAGACGGCGGCGAGCTTGAGCTCCTTGGCGCGGCCCTCGACGATGCGGGAGGTCCTCGCCGTCAAGATGGCGACCCGGAGGCCGGTGAGCCGGGCGAGCACCATGGCGTGGCCGTCTTTCACGTCGAAGCGCTTGAAGGCTTCACCTTCGGGGCCGTACCAGAGGCCCCCATCGGTCAGCACTCCATCGACGTCGAACACCACCACCTTCACGCGGCGGGCGCGCTCGTCGAGGAGCTGCGTCACGGCTGGTGCCCCAGGGCCCGTCGAATGGCCAGCACCTCTTTGAGCGTCGATTCGAACTGCTCGAAGGTGAGGGAGCAGGGCCCGTCGCACAGGGCGTGGTCCGGGTCTTCGTGGACTTCGGCGAAGAGCGCGTCGATGCCGGCGGCGGCGGCGGCCCGGGCGAGCACCGGCACCAGGTCGCGCTCACCGCCGGTTTGGCCATCACCAGAGCTGGGGAGCTGCACCGAGTGGGTCGCGTCGAAGCACGTCACCAGGCCAGCCTGGCGCATCACCGCGAAGCCGCGCATGTCCACCACCAGGTTGTTGTAGCCGAAGGTGGCGCCGCGCTCCGTCACCAGCACGTTGGCGTTGCCTGAGTCGACGGCCTTCTGGGCCTGGTGGGCGATGTCTTTGGGGGCGATGAACTGGCCCTTCTTCAAGTTGACGCCGCGGCCGGTGCGCGCGACGGCGGCGATGAGGTCTGTCTGACGGCTGAGGAAGGCGGGTATCTGGATGATGTCGGCCACCTGGGCCACGGCTTCGACCTGGGCAATCTCGTGGACGTCGGTGAGGATCGCCACCCCGACCTCTTCCTTCACCTTCTTCAGCACCCGCATGCCCTCGATGAGCCCGGGCCCGCGGTAGCTCTTCAGGGAGGTTCGGTTGGCCTTGTCGAAGCTGCACTTGAAGGCGTAGGGCACAGCGAGGCGGGCGCAGAGGTCTTTGAGGCGACGGGCGTGCCTGAAGGCCAGGGCCTCCGACTCGATGACGTCGGGGCCGGCGATGACGAAGAGTGGGAGTCCGGGGCCGACGCGGTGTCCGGCGAGCGTGATGGTGGGCATGCCGAGGGAGGCATAGTCGAGTTGGGCCCTCGAGGGGAGTCGTCTTGGGGCGAAGGGCCTCCAGTGCCCGGGCCGTCACGCAGGGTCGAAGCCGAGGTTCTTCGCGGCCACCGCAAGCTGATCCAGGAACAGGCGAACCCGCGGAGGCGCTTGGCGAGTCGCCATCAGTGCATGGAGGGTCAACGTCCGCGCGCTCCACCCTGGACAGGCGTGACACAGCCGTCCCGTCGCGAGGTCTTCGCGGACGACGTGAAGCGGCAACACGCCGAAGCCGGCGCCTGCGACCAGCAAGTCACGCAGGGCGGTGACGGAATTCGCAGCCACCGCCACCGTGACACTCACCTGCGACTTGTCACCCTTGGTCGAACGCAGCGTCACGGACGAGCGGACGGGCAGGCCGGAGTGAACGACCCAAGGCGCGCCTCCGAGATCCTTTGGCGTCCGTATCTTGCGCCCTTCGGCCATGACGGATGGGCTCGCCACAAGGACCTCGGGCTCCGATGCAAGACGACGAACGATGAGACCCGACTCGACCACCAAGCCGAGACGCAGAGCGACGTCGAAGCCCTCCTGTACGAGGTCAC
Organism: Myxococcales bacterium; assembly: GCA_003153055.1. Next base: position 9,241 of record PMBV01000291.1, on the reverse strand, counting down.
GGACCGCGTCGTCGAACAGGAGGTCGATCTTCAAGGCTGCGTGCTGCCGCGTCAGCGCCGCCGCGATCGGTGCAACCATTGCCGAGAGGGAAGGATCGAGCGGCAGCGTCACCCGGAGCTTGCCGGTCGGAGCATCACGATGGCCGTCGACAATCTGCTCGACCGCCCGCACCGATGCGAGCGCCTCCTTCGCGGCATCCAGCACCTGCTCGCCAATCTGAGTGAGGTGCAGTCCTCGTGTGTTGCGCTCCATGAGGCGGACGCCGCAGCGTTCTTCGAGCGTGCGCACGTGCAGGCTCACCACGCTCTTGGCAAGCCCGAGCTGTCGGGCCGCGCCGGTGAATGACGCGGCGTCCGCGACGGCGATGAAGACGGGAAGAAGCGGCCAGTCACGAGGAGCGATCACTGTTCGATGCTACCGCACAATCAATTCGGCCGGCCCTCGATTGTGCAGAAGGACGGCGATCGACATATTGAATTCCGTGACCAACGATCATGACGATTAACAAGACAACCCAAAAGCGACAAGTTCGGGATCTCCTGAAGGCGATTGAGACTGGAGAGGGCGACCTTCCCGACTACGCAACCTCAATCGGCCTCGATAAGCCCTTTCGACCCCCCGAGCCAACTGAGGACAGCGAGGGTGTCGATGGGCTCCTTCACGTCCTCGGTACAGAAGCGCCACGGGCGGCAGCGGAGCTCGGACGGCAAGGAGTCACCGGAAGACGCCTTGTGCGAGCGCTCTTGACCCTCCGGCCTCCGGCTCCACTGCCGGACGGCGTGCACGAAATGATCGACCGGTTGCTTGCGAACGAACTGGCCGACAGAGGCGTCGTGGATGCGGCATCGTTGGAGCGCCTCGACGAGCTCGGCTCCGATGCGCCGTTCGCGTTGTGCGCCTTCTACAAGGGGGACATCACGAGGCTTCGAATCGATGCCATCGTGAACGCGGCCAACTCGGCCCTTCTCGGTTGCTTCATCCCGTTCCACGCCTGCATCGATAATGCGATCCACGACCGGGCGGGGCCAAGGCTCAGGGCCGACTGCCAGGTCATCATGGCAGGGCAGCGGGCTGCCGAGTGCGTTGGCGCCGCGAAGGTCACCCGGGCCTACAACCTGCCGTCCCGGTACGTCCTTCACACCGTCGGCCCGACCGTTCAAGGGCCGCTCCGCGAGGAACACCGCCAGCAACTCACTGCAAGCTACGAGGCCTGCCTCGACCTTGCGACCAGGGTGGGCGCTCGATCGGTCGCCTTCTGCGGTGTCTCGACCGGCGTGTTTGGGTTCCCCAAGCTGCCGGCGGCCAGGATCGCGCTGGCCACGGTGGAGAACTTTCTCCGCCGTCGCCCCGGCGCTCTGGACCTCGTGGTCTTCAACGTCTTCGGCGATGACGACCACGCGGCCTACGCGTCTGCACTCGATGAACGGAGGACACCATGATTTCTCCGACTGACGCCATCGACGTTGTGTCGGGCTGGCTCGCGGAGAGCGAGTGTGTCCTGATCGGTGCCGGTGCCGGGCTGTCCGCTGCCGCGGGTATCGACTACACCGATCAGAAGACGTTCGCGCGATTGTTTCCCGCGCTCGTTCGAAAGGGCTTCCGAGCCCAGTACCAGCTCATCGGCTTCGAGGACTGGGCGCCCGCGGAGAAGTGGGGCTACTGGGCGACGCACGTCAACCACGTTCGCTTCGGGGAGGATCGACGCGACGTGTACCGTCAACTCCGGGAACTCACCTTGGAGAAGGACACCTTCGTCATCACCTCGAACGTGGACGCCCTTTTCGCCAGGAACGGCTTCGACGAGTCGAAGCTCTACACGCCGCAGGGTGACTACGCTCGCCTGCAGTGCTGCACGCCGTGCGTGCGGACCACGTGGCCCACGAAACCCGTCATCGACCGAATCCTCTCCACACTGGACCCCGAAACCCAGGCGGTCTCCGACCCCGACGCCGTGCCACGCTGCCCCTCATGCGGCGGTAAGGTCTTCATGAACGTCCGGCTGGACAATGCGTTCCTCGACGATCCGTATGAGGAGCAAGCCAAGCGTCTGGAGCGCTGGCTCGCAGCAAACCGCGAGCGTCGACTGCTCGTGCTCGAAACCGGAGCAGGCTTCAACACGCCATCGGTCATCCGCTGGCCGATGGAGCGCCTCGTCGCGAAGTGGCCGGGCGCTCGGCTCGTGCGGATCAACCTCACCGAAGCTGACGTGCCGAAGCAGCTCGGCGCCCGAGCCCTCGGAATCCGGGGCCATGCCGGCGCCGTGATCCAGCAGCTCGTGTCAGCGCCTTGAGGCGCGAGGGCGGGGCTGCTGTCCAACTGCCGTCGCAAGCAACGCGGGGGAGGACCCGCTACGGCCTGTGGTCAACCCCGCCCGGCTCCGCCTGTCGGGTGCGGCGAGGGCGGGCACACCGGTGGTCTCATCGCCTGCACAGCCGATTGCGCACGTACGATGCGATCGCGGCACCAGTCGAGGAGCTTTGCCGCGCTGGCGACGTCTTGCTGCGAGTCCTTGAGCGACTCGGCTGGCGCGACGAGGTCCGCCACCCGGCGTCCCACCGTCTGTTCTGGCGCCGGATATCGTGATGCGACGGCCCGTTGCTCCAGGCTGACAACCAGAACCGCGATCTCTGGATCGAGCGGCGCCTGCAACGCAGCCGGAAGCAGTCTCGATATCTCTCCCGTGGCATGCCCAAGCTGCTTGAAGTGCTTCTCTTGGTACTGAAGACCAAGGGCCACAATGATCGCTTTGTGGGCCTTCTCGACGGCTTGTCCTGCGAGCCAGATGGCCTGCGAATGATAGTTGGCGTCACTCAAGGTCCTCGCGGCCTCGAGATCGCTCTCTGCCTGCCGGAGCCACGAAGTGTGGCTCATGCGACGCTGGCGACGCCTTGGGGCATGTTTCGAACAAAGCCCACGCCGCTCCCAGTGATCCGAAACGTTCGGTTCTGTTGGAAGGACTCGCGCTCTTCGACCAGCGGTGGCGCCTGCTCCTTCAGCGCGTCGAGTGCAGCCGCGACGAGTTGATCCTCGGAAGCTACGCTACGCACGATGTCCGAGAGCTTCATGGGGACGTTGTTCGGATTGTGCGGGCTCATCCGGTATTCGAAGAGTACCTTCAGCACCGAATCCTCGAGAAAGGTCTGGCCCTCGTGAATGGGCACGAGGCGGCCGAGCGCCGTTTCGGAAATCTCCATGCGCAAACCTTAGCAAGCGCGAAGGGCGGCTGTCGACTGCCGGCACTGCGCTCAACGCGGACTTCGTTCCTCGATTGGTGCCTCCAACGACCCGCTCTCGCGAGCCTCCCTGCAGCAGCGAGGAGACCGTGCCGTTGCGAGGGACTGGTCGGGGCTCTTCGAGGCCCTCGCCAGCACTTCAGCCGAACCGCTTCGCGCTGGCTTCAGCGGTGATCGCCACCACCGCCGAGTGCTTGAGCCGTCGCTCGACTGGGTTTGGGCGCCCGCCCTCCGTCGCCGTGCCGCGCGTATTCGATTCGAGTAGACTGAACGGTATGGTGCAGGAGGACGACCTCGACCGCCGGGCGTGGCTACGGGCGCAGAAGAGCTACGGCCCTGCGTGGGACGCGGCCATCGAGTTCGGGCTCGACGTCACGCTCATCGACGACGCGCTGGGGCGGACGATGGCTGAGCGGTTCGCCGAGTCGGTGCGTCTCACGGCCTTCGCGGCCCGGCTGGATGCGGCGCGGGAGCGGCTGTATGGCCCAGGAAAATGACCGACTCCTGGAGCGACTGACCGGCGCTGGGGTTGAGTTCGTGCTGGTGGGTGGCGTGGCGGCCAACCTGCACGGCTCCTCGTACATGACCCGAGACCTCGACGTCGTCGCCCGCCTCAGCCTGGAGAACTGTGAACGAATCCTTGCTGCGCTGGGCGACCTCGAGCCCCGCTTCTACCAGGCGCACGGCAAGCCTCGCGTCACTCGCACCGCCGCCGAGCTGGCGGAGCTCCGCAATCTCTACCTCGACACGACGCTCGGTCGCATCGACCTCTTGGGTTCGCTTCCCCCCGTGGGAGACTTCGACCGGGTTCGGGCGAACAGCGTCGAGGTGGATTTGGGGACCCTTCGGTGCCGCCTGGTAGCGCTCGACGACCTCATCGCAGTCAAAGCCCATGTCGGCCGCCCGAAGGACAAGGCGGTGGAGCTCGAGCTGCGCGCGATTCGGGAACGAATGACGACCTCGAGCACCTGAGCGGCGCGCCCCCAGTGTGGCCAGCCCACCCAAAGCATTCCGTGTGCCCCATGTCACCCGGTTCGCACCGAGCTGAGCAGCCCCCGCGCGCGCTGCGTGCAGGCCCGCTCCTTCCCCGCGTCGAGGGCGATGGCCACGGTAAGGTCCGCCGTCGCCTCTTTCACCAGGCCTCTGAGGAGCCGAACCTCACCTCGATGGACCAGCGCTTCGGCGTTCGTCTCGTCGAGCGCCAGGGCCTCATCGAGGCGGGCCGTCGCGTCGTCGAGGTTTCCGGCAGCCAGCGCGATGGCTCCCAGCGCGGTGTGGAAGTAGCTGACCTTCGGTGACAGGGCCACCAAGCCCTTGAAGATGATGGCCGCGTCGCCCAGCTGCCCAGTCTCGACCAATCGGTGGCCGGTCACGGCGATTTGCTTCAAGTCCGCGTCACTGAACCCATCGAGCTCGGCGAGGGTCAGCTCGCCTGCCACCCAGCGGTCGACGCGGTCTTTCGAGTAGGGCTCGTCGACGGAGGGTCTCTTGGCTGTCATGGATGGGGCTCCCTTTCGTTTCCACAATCAAATTCGGACCAGGCCGTTGAAGGTGAGTCGCTTGGCGGACTGCTCGAGCTGCATCAGTCGCGTGAGCAGCGCCAGCATGGCGGTGCGGTCCTCGAGGGCCGCGCTGAGGTGCGGGGGCAGGGTCCGCGGCGTGGCCGGTGGCGCTCGAGACGGCAGCCACGACACCCACGGCTGCATCGCCGATGACATCGACACCTGTCCCTCGTCGTCGACCCACAGGGCGGCGAGCCCATGGGCGTTGGACAGGCTGGAGATCTCCCGCTTCCCGGCGATCAACAGCGACTTGGCCCAGACCTCGTCGCGGGCCGTGTCGGGGCCCACCACGGTGACCGACAGGACGCCACCTTGGGCGCTCGTGCCGGTGCGAGGATCGATGAGGTGATGCACCTGCTCCTGGCCGACGCGCCAATTCCGGACCTTGAGCGACGAGGTGGCGCAGCCCGTATCGCGTAGCTTGAGCACCGCCACCGGTCGGTCGCCACCGCGCGGATCCTCCACGCCCACCTGCCAGCCCTCGTCGCGCGGCCCGTTGCCGCCGAGGTGGCAGTCTCCGCCGGCCTCCACCACGTGGGCGCGAACGGCCCGACCGAGCACCTCACCCGCCAGCCGCACGGCGAACCCCTTGCCGATGCCGCCGAGATCGATCGGACTGGGCCCCACCTTCACGCGTCCAGCTTCCAGTCCCGGCTTCCAGGAGCCGACAGTCAAGGTGGCGCCCCGGGTCGAAGGGCGAGCGGAGAGCTCCACCGCCTGGCTCCGAAACGGCAGGGTGCGGTCATAGCCGAGGCCGACCAGCGACTCGAGGACCCGAGGGTCGAAGAGCCCCTCGGTTTCCTGGTGCGCCCGAGCCGCCTCGGTGAGCGCCTGATGACACTCGGGAGGCACCGAGAACCAGGTGTCTTTCGCTTCGTTGGCTCGCATCAGCGGGCTCGAGGGGTCGAACCGGGTGCAGGCCTTCTCGACCCGGCGGAAGACCTCCTCCGCCGCTGTGAGGGCCGCGTCCACCTTCGGTCCCGAGCCGACGACCTGCAAGGTGACGCGGGTGTTCATGGCGCGAAACGTGACGGCGCGGACCGACTCGGCCGGGCTCCGTGGGTGCTGGGTGGGGGCGAGGTTGGTCATGGGCGCGCGCTCCGTCGTCTCGCGGTACCTCTCAGCTCCCGCCGGTGGTGGTGTCGGGAGGCGTGGAGGGCTCCGACTGGGGCGCCTGGTCGACCTGGCCGGTGCCAGTGGTGTCGTCGGTCGAGTTGGGCGACTGGCCATTGGCCTGGCCCAATTTCGCCAGGAGCTCCTGGAGCATCTGGGCCAGCTCTTCGATCTTCGACTTCAGCGCGTCGGTGCCGGTGGCGTCGCCCTTTCCACCCATGCCCTCGCAGGGGTGTGACAGGCCCGAGTGCCGATGCGACCCGTGAGACCTCGTCGGTCCCTCGAAGAAGCCGTCGGACGGCCCGCGGAACTGGGGTGCCTCCGCGATGGGCTTCCTGGCCTCGCGGATCTCCTGGGTGGGGATGCGGGACAGCGACGAGTGCCTCGGGGCGCCTGCGTTGTAGTTCGACATTGTTGATCTCCGTGAGCGGTGTGCCTGAGTTCTCGGCTCGCCCCGTTCGCCCGCCCGCGGTGTTTCTGTCCTCGCGGCTTACAAATACGTTCCAATTTCTCGCCATTTTCTCCCTCCGGCCAGCGCGGCTCCCACATTGCGAAACCGAGCCATTTGAGAGACAAACGTTCGAGGAGGGGAGCGAGCGATGGTTGATCCAAAGACCACGAAGAAGGCGAGCACCGCGAGGAATCGGCGTGCGTCGACGGGAACGGAGGAAGAGACCGTGGTGGCCCGCTCCCGCGCGAAGCGTCCACTGGCTCCCAACACCCGGCGCAGCGCCCGGCCCCGCGCAGATCGAGCCTCGGCCAAGCACCCCGACGCCGTGCGGGCGCCGACCAAAGACGTCGAGACCCGGGTGACACCACCGACGACAGCCCAGACGGTTCAGTGCCTCGACGGCGTCGAGACGCGAGTGGCCTCGTCGCCCCTCTTTGATGCGGGCCCTCGCTCGGCCGCGTCGCTGTGTCAGACGGTCGTCCGGAGCGTCGAGCGCACCGAGCCCGCGGGCACCCCGTTGCCGCTCCCCCGGCCGATGGCCAGTCCGTCACCTGACTCCAAGAAGCCTCGTCTCCTGCTCTTCGCCGCCGTCGCCATCGCAGCGGTGGCCATCGGAGGCCTGGCCGCTCGACGCGCCAGCGCTCCACCTGAGCCCGAGGCAGCCGTCGCGGTCGACGACGTGGAGCCCTCGGTGCGCACGCTGCGGCTGACCTCGAGCCCATCGGGCGCCGAGGTGTACGAGGCGAGCGATCGCCTGGGGCATACGCCCATCGAGCTCACCCGGCCGCTCGGCCAGCGCACCCAGCTCCGCCTCGTGCTCGAAGGGCGGCGCACCGAGACGCGCACCTTCACCTTCTTTCGCGATGACGAGGCCGCCGTGCTCCTCGCGGTGGGTGACGGGCTCGATTACCATCACGCGCCGTGACCCCTTCCAACCGACTCTCGCTGCCAGCCCACCCGCCGGACGATTGGGGCCATGACGCGCCGCCGACGTCGTCTCGACCGCTCAACCTCGCGGTGGCCGCGGCGTCTGCGTTGGGGGCCATCTTCTCGGCTGTCAGCACCTTCGACTTCATGCAGTTCCTCGATCGCCAGGTGCACTCCGTTCATTGCTCCTTCGTTCCCGGGGCGGGCAAGGAGCTCGGCGAGAGCGGCTGTCGCACGGTGATGCTGTCGCCCTACAGCTCGTTCTTCCGTGAGTCGGTGTGGGGCGGGGTGCCGGTGGCGCTCTGGGCCCTGGCGGTCTTCTCGTACCTCGTCTACCGCGCCAGCGGCATCGTGTGGCGAGGCGCCGCGAGTCGACAGGAGGCCGGCTACCTCGTCGTCGCCACTGGGCTCCCGCTGGTGATGAGCCTCGTGTACTTCGGGCTTTCGCTGCACATCGGGTCGACCTGCAAGGTGTGTGTCGGCATGTATGTGAGCAGCGTGGCGGCGTTCGTCTTCGCGGTGCTGGCCTTTCGCCAGGTGCCCAAGGGCGGTGACGGGGGCCTGGCTCGGGTCATGGGCTGGTTCGCCCAGGGCGTCGGCTTCGTGGGGTTGCTGACCCTCGTCTTCCTGGGCTTCCACCCGCCGAGTGACGCCTCCAAGCCCGGTGGCTGCGGCACCCTCGTTCAGGCCGATGACCCAGCCAAGGTGATGATCGAGCTGAGGAGCGGGAAGACCGACGCCATCGAGGTGCTCGACCCCTTGTGCCCGTCGTGCCGCGCCTTCGACACCCGGCTGGCCGCGAGCAGCGTGAGCCGGGAGCTGGGCCTCAAGGGGCTCCTGTTCCCCCTCGACTCGACCTGCAACTGGATGGTGACCGAGGAGCTGCACCCCGGGGCCTGCGCGGTGAGCGAGGCGATTCTCTGCGCCGCGGGCCTCGGCGAGAAGCGGGACCACGCGGCGGCGCGCAAGGTGCTCGCCTGGGCCTTCGAGCATCAAGACCGACTGCGGGACGATGCCAAGAAGGACCCCAAGGCCATGCGCGCTGAGCTGGAGGCCCGCTTCCCCGAGGTGAAGGGGTGCTTGGGCGGGCCGCAGGTGAAGAACAAGCTCCTCAAGAGCCTGCGGTGGGCGGTGGCTAACGCGCTCCCGGTGCTGACTCCCCAGCTCTTCGTCCGCGAGAAGCGCATGTGCGATGAAGACACGGACCTGGGCCTCGAGTACTCGCTGCGCGGCATGCTGGCCGCCAGCGCTGGGCCGTCGAAGGGAGGCCGCCCATGAGCGACGGCGTGAAGATGACCACGCTCGGGCTGGTCGCGGCGCTGGTACCCGCTGGGCTGGTGGCGAGCTGGGGCAGCGCGGCTGGCACGCGGCTCAAGGAGAGCCAGGGCAAGCCTTCTCCCGTGTCGACCGCCGCCGTCTCGGAGGATTCGTACTGTACGCCTCAGCTCAAGGCCGTGGTGCGGAGGGTCGCCAGCGCCTGTGGGCTGTTGAGCTCGGCGGGCGGTGCGCGGGGGTGCCAGCCGATGGTGGCGCAGAAGGTGGCGGCGCTCTCGGGCGGCGACTTCAACGCGCTGTTTCGGCCGTTGGCGAAGCGGGCCCATATTCTCCAGTTCGACCAGGACAAGGCCGAGCTCGACGAGGCAGGGCAGGCGCTGGCCGACCAAGCCTGGAGCGATCAACGCGGCGCGAGCTTCTTCTTCGTGGTGGCTCGGGCGAGCCCCGAGGGTGAGGCGGCCCACAACACAGCCTTGAGCCGAGATCGCGCCCAGGCGGTGCTCAAGCACCTGGAGGAGAAGTTCAACGACCCGGATCTCGAGAAGCAGGTCGGGCTCCTGTGGCTCGGAGAGGACTTCGCTCAGCTCAACGAGGAGTTCTGTGGCTGGAGTCGATCGCACGAGGCCTGCACCCACGCCGACCTCAACCGGAGCGCCTTCGTGGCGTGGATCGACTGTGC
>PMBV01000503.1 GCA_003153055.1 Myxococcales bacterium | reverse complement strand
GTCATTCACTACGATCCGTGGTGGAACCCAGCGGTCGAAGATCAGGCCACCGATCGAACCCACCGCATCGGCCAGACGCGGGCGGTCTTCTCGTACAAGCTCATCACCCGCGGGACCGTGGAAGAGAAGATCTTGGGGCTCCAGCAACGCAAGCGCGAGCTCGCCCTTGGCGTCCTGGGGACCGATGCCGACGTCGGCAAGGCTCTGAGCGAGCACGACGTTGAAGATCTCTTCCGCTTTGGGTGACCGCCGAGTCTCTCCGGCGACCGCATGTAATCATTGAGAATGTCTGGCGGCTCCGAGGTCGGCTGCTCGACATGTCAGCCATACCTGCTAGGGTGTTCAGTTGGGTGGTACAACTGAACAAAGGAGCAGGTGATGCTGGTGTCGCTACGGCTCAAGAACTTCGCGGTGGTCGAGGAGGCGGAGGTGGCCTTCGGGCCAGGGCTCACGGTGCTGACCGGCGAGACCGGTGCCGGCAAGTCCATTCTGATCGATGCGTTGGGTCTCCTGGTGGGAGGGAGGGCCGAGGCCGACGCCATTCGGGACGGAGCCGATGAGGGCTCGGTCGAGGGGCTGTTCGAGCGCTCCGAGGCGCTGGGGGTGAGGCTGGCCGAGCTGGGGCTCCCTGACGATGGCCCGGAGGTTGGCATTCGTCGAACGATCGGCCGAGCCGGCCGGGGTCGGGTGTACGTCAATGGCTCGTTGATCACCCTTGGGGTGCTGCAGCGGCTGATGCGAGGCCTGGTCGACATCGCTGGCCAGCACGAGCACATGGCGCTGTTCGATCCGAGCGAGCATCTGGCGCTGGTCGATCGCGTGAGCGGCATCGCCGGCGAGACCGGAGTGGGGAAGGGGTACCGTGAAACGTGGAGCCACCTCAAGGAGATCGAAGGTCGTCTCGACGCGCTGGGTGGCGACGAGAGCCAGGTGCGAGCCCGGTTGGACTACCTGGCGTTTCAGATCGACGAGATCGATCGGGTCAGCCCCAAGCCGGGAGAAGACACAGCCCTCGAGCTCGAGCGCCGCAAGCTGGTCTCTTCCGAGCGGCTCAAGGCCCTCATCGGTGGCGCCGAGGAGCTGCTTGCTTCCCGAGAGGGCTCAGCCGTCGAGCTCTTGGGGCGGGCCGTTCATGACGTAGGTGAAGCCGAGAAGATCGACCCGAGTCTCGAGAAGGTGCGGCGCTCGCTGGCCGCGGCCCAGACCGAGGTCGACGAGGTCGCGCGGGTGCTGGCGAGGAACCTGGGGGGGCTCGAGGCCGACCCTGCGCGCCTAGAAGACGTCGACGAGCGCCTGGCGGCGATTCGCCGGCTCAGCCGCAAGCACGCCGCTCCCATCGAGGGGGTGCTGGCCAAGCGAGTGGCCCTGGGTGAAGAGCTCGAGACGTTGACCCATCGCAGCGAGCGGCGGGCCGAGGTGGAGGCCGAGAGAGTGGCCCAGCTCGAGCTCGTCACGACCCAGGCCAAGGCGCTCACCGCGGCGCGGCGGCAGGGCGCCGAGCGACTGGCCGAGGCGGTCTCCACTGGCCTGCGCCGGTTGGCCATGGGGGGGGCTCGGTTTGGGGTTGACTTTCAGGCTGGGTCCCTCTCCGCGAGCGGCGCCGACGAGGTGCAGCTCGTCTTCTCGGCCAACGTGGGGGAGGCCGTTCGACCGCTCGCGAAGGTGGCCTCGGGCGGTGAGGCTTCGAGGGTGATGCTGGCGATGAAGGCCGTGCTCGCGGGAGGCGATGCCTGCCAGTGCAGCGTGTTCGACGAAGCCGATGCGGGTATCGGGGGCGCCATCGCCGACGTCGTGGGGCGGCTCCTCAAGGACATCTCGACGCACCGCCAGGTGCTGTGCGTCACCCACCTGCCTCAGGTCGCGGCCCATGCCGACGCCCACCTCCGCATCGAGAAAGGTGAGGTGAGGGGGCGAACTCGCTCGGTGGTGGCCTCCTTGGGCTCAGGGGCAGAACGCCAGCAGGAGCTGGCGCGAATGCTCTCGGGGGTGGAGATCTCGAAAGAGGCCATCGGGGCGGCCCAGGCGCTCCTCCGCCACGCTCAGCGGCCGATGCGGGCGCGCAAGCGCTCCGAGGCGCCGGCCCGACTCGGCCGGACGGCGGCGGGGAGAGGAATCGAATGACTTGTGGGCCACGAATGAACGCGTTTGTTGCCGTATTCGATACTTCTGCCTAACGTTCCTGCCCGTGGCGAACACGGCTGGCGCGCGACTGAAGGCAGTGTCGGCAGGGCTTACCGACGTCGGTCGGAAGCGCAATCACAACGAGGACAGCTTTCTCGTCGACGAGGAGCTTCAGCTCTTCGTCGTTGCCGACGGCATGGGTGGACACGCAGGGGGCGGTACGGCCTCTCGCATCGCGGTCGAGACCATCGACCGCGAGATGCGCACGTCTCGGGCCGGCTCCGGCGACCCGTTCACGACGGCCACCACCCTCCAGGACTCCCCCCTTCCAGAGCTCCTCCGCACCGCCGTCGAGAAGGCGTGCATGGAGATCTTCCGACAGGCCCAGGAGGACCCCCGCCTCACGGGGATGGGGACGACCGTCATCTCACTCCTGGTGCAAGGTGAGCACGCCCTGTTCGCCCATGTGGGTGACAGTCGAGCGTACCTGGTGCGCGGTGAGTTGATTCAGCAGATCAGCGAAGACCACTCGCTGGTGAACGAGCAGATCAAAGCGGGCATGATCACCCCCGAAGAGGCGAAGCACTCGCGCTACAAGAACATCATCACCCGCTCAGTGGGGTTCGAGGAGGAGGTCCAGGTTGACGTCATGGGCATCGTGACCCACCCGGGTGACTTCTTCATCCTCTGCTCCGACGGCCTGGCGAACCTGGTGGAGGACACCGAGATTCAGCAAGTGGTCTCATCAGTTTCGCTCGCCGAAGCCCCCAAGAAACTGATCGATCTGGCCAACGAACGCGGTGGCGATGACAACATCACGGTCATTGTGGTGAATTCCGTGGCCGCCGATCAGGCCTAACCCCCTCAAAAGAAATCCGAAAAAAGCTGTTGCAGTGTGGGTACAAATTGAGGAACGTGACGCCCTCCTCGGGGCGAGGTCCGAGGGTTGCAAGGGGAACGCCCGTTTTGTCCAACGAAAGCTTCACCCTCATTGTCGTCCCGGACCGCCACGCGGAGGTCAGGCGTTTTCGCCTCCAACGTCGTTGGTTGTTCCAGGGCCTTGGGGCGATCAGTGTCCTTCTCGTCGTGGCGGTGGCGATGGCGGGTCATTATTCCTCGGTCGTCCGGCAGGCGCGCGAGAATCCCGTGTTACGGGAGGAAAACCTCAAGCTCTCGCATGAGCTGGCGGTGATCCGCGAGCAACTGGAGCATGTCGCGACCACGCTCGATCGGGTGGAGCGCTTCGACCAGAAGCTCCGAGCCATCACGCTCTTGTCCGATCCGCAGCGGAACCTCGCGATGGGTCCGACCGAACCCCAGCCCCTGGCGACGAGCGAGACGAACCAGTTCGTTCGGGCTCGTGCCTCTGACACGCCCCAGGCGCTGGCGCAGAAGCTCGACAAGATCTCCGCCGAGGCCACTCGACAGGAGCAGAGCCTTCAGGAACTGCAGGCGTACTTCCAGGAGCAGAAGTCGCTTTTGGCGTCGGTGCCCTCGGTCTGGCCGACTCGCGGCTGGGTGACTTCAGACTTTGGCTCGCGGCTCGATCCCTACACCTCAGAGCGGGTGATGCACGCGGGCCTCGACATCGCCGGGCCGCATGGCAAATCGATTGTCTCACCGGCCGACGGCACCGTGGTGTTCGCCGGGCTCGAAGGTGGCTATGGCAACGTGCTGGTCATCGACCATGGCTATGGCATCAAGACCCGGTACGGGCACTTGGCGTCGATCCGCGTGAAGGCCGGAGACAAGCTCAAGCGAGGCGACACCATCGCCAACATGGGCAACACCGGCCGCTCCACGGGCCCGCACCTTCATTACGAAGTTCGAGTCAACGGCATCGCGCAGAACCCGAGGAAGTTCATCCTCGACGAGTGGTGACCACATGAAGATGCTCGATGTGGGATCCAAGGCGAAGACCGAACGAGTCGCCGTCGCTGAGGGCCACGTGAAGATGTCGGCCGAAGCGTTGGAGCGAATTCGAAGAGGGACCGTCGAGAAGGGTGACGTCATCGCCGCGGCTCGGCTGGCCGGCATCATGGCCGCCAAGCACACCCCCGACATCATTCCTCTGTGTCACCCGATCGGCCTGTCGAGCGTGGAGGTCGAGGTGACGCCAAAGCCCCATGGCGTTGACATCGAGGCGCGCGTGAAGACGGTGGAGCGCACCGGGGTCGAGATGGAGGCCCTGGCGGCGGTGTCGGCCGCGGCGTTGACGGTGTACGACATGTTGAAATCCGTCGATCGAGGCATGCTGATCGAAGGCGTCCAGCTGCTGCACAAGAGCGGCGGCCGATCAGGCACCTGGAACCGCGCTGCGAAGCCAGCGGTTGGCGGCCGAAGGCGAAGTCGAGGCTAACCTCACCACGCCTCGCGGAAGCGAAAAAACGGCAATGGCGCTAAGAGAGTGAGTGTGATGGCCCCACTCGAAGCCGCGACCTGCATCGTGCTTCTGGAGTTCCAGAAGTCGTACGGGTTGGGGTTTGTCGCTCCAAACGGGCGCATCGTCACCAGCTTTCACGTGGTGGCCGACGAGCCGGAGATCCTGGCCCATCTGTCTGATGGCCGCACCATACCGGTTCGGCGGGTGGCCGCGCTCGATGCCCGGAGGGACCTCGCGGTGCTCGACGTTGGGGTGCTCGATGCGTCACCCGCCCGGTCGCCCGGGGTTCGGTTGGCCGACGAAGGGGCGAAGGTCTACGCCTTCGGAATGGTGGCCCATGAGGGGCGGGCTCGCTGGGTCGAGGCGAAAGTCAGCGCGATCCAAGTGCTGGGGTCGTCGTTGACCGTCTACCGGCTGGAGGGCGACGTGCCGTCGGACGCCTCCGGGGGCCCCCTGGTTGCGGAAGATGGCGCCACGCTCGGCGTGGTGACGGTGGCCGAGAGCGACGAAGGCCTGGTGACGCTCGCCGTCCCCTGGAAGTACGTCGGCCCGCTGATCCTCCAGAACCAAGAACTGCCCCTCACCGCCCTGGCCGTCTCCGATCGAAAGCCGCCCAAGCGCGAGGTCCCCAACCACCCACTCTCGCTGCTCGACGGGTCGACCAGCCAGGGGTTGGAGGCGGCCACCGAGGTCATCGCTGGCGCCATTCGCTTGGGCGCGCCGGCTTACAACGAGGGCGATGTGGAGCGCTGCTACCAGGTCTACTCCGACGCGGCCCGCAAGCTCATCGAGGTGAGACGAGACTGCCCCGGGGTTCAAGCGGCGCTCCGAGCCGGGCTCGCCCGGGCGGAGTCACTGGAGGACATCGATCATCAGGCCTGGGCGATGCGAGACGCCTTCGACGGGCTCCTGGCGGTGATCGAGAAGTACATGCGCAGCCAACTCCCCGGCGCGGCGAAGGCGACGATCAAGACCTCGCTGCCCAACTAAGGGCGCTGGTCGAAACGACGTCGCCAGGGATCGGCGTCGAGACGCCCGGCTGGCGAGGCGCGAGGAGGGAGCATACCCGTCGGTACGTGACCGACGAGCAACGAAGCCAGCCGGGATGGATCGGCGCCGAGGATGGCGAGGTTGTTTCGATCAGCGCCCTAACGCTCGCTCACAGGTGGGTGGGGCGGAGCGCCGGGCGGATCAACGTGCGCTCGTTGTCCTCGTGCTCCTCGGCCAGTGACTGGAGCCTCTGGTTGGTGGCCCGCAGCCTCCTCGAGAGCTCTCGACAGAGGTTCTGGAGGATCATCACGTACCCGGGCACGTCTTCCTGAAACAGCCGGTAGAGATCGCGGTTGCTCAGTGAGAACAGGAGCGCGGCTTGCTCGACCACCACCGTGGCCGATCGCTTCTGCACGTCGATGAGGGTCATTTCTCCGAACACCTCGCCGGGCCCCATGCGCACCATCTTGATGCGCCGATCACCAGAGCCACGGCACACCATCACCTCGCCGGAGCGAATGAGGAACATCGCGCGGCCACTTTCGTCTTGGCGGCAGACCTCCTGGCCTGGCTCGAAGTGGTGCACCGCCATCATGGCCACCACTCGCTTGAGGGTCGGCTCCTCGAGCCCGCCGAAGAGGGCGATCGAGGGCAACCACTTCATGGTGTCTTCGACGTTGTCGTCCACACCTACCTCGCACGGGTGAGATTCTGCACCGCTTCGCCGAGACCCTCCAGCGTCAAGGGGAACATTGGGAAGACGCGCCGCAGCACGTCGACGGTGGTTTGCCACCACGACGAAGGGTGCTCGGGGTTGAGCCAGACCGACGAGGGGAAGTGCTCCCTCAGGCGCATCATCCACTGGAGCCCTTCCAGGCCCTCGTCGTCGGACCACCCCGAGACACTCACGAGCTCCCACGGGGCCATGAGCGCGTCGCCCACGACGATGAGCTTGTAGCGCCGGTCGGTCTCGGCGAAGAGCCGCGAGATGGCCACCGGCTCGGTGAACCTGGCGTTCTGGTAGATGCGCCCGTAGACGCAGTTGTGGAAGTAGTAGGTCCTCAGCTCCCGGAAGTGGGTCGCCTTGCGCGCAGCCGAGAAGAGCCGTGAGACGGTCAGCGCGAACGGATCCATCGATCCTCCCACGTCCATCAGCAAGATGACGCGGGTATTGGACTTTCTGGGAGCGCGCATGGCCACTTCCAGATCACCCAAATTGCGCGCGGTGAGATCGATGGTGCGGTCCAGGTCAAGCTCGTCGGGTTGTCCTTCGCGGGTGAAGGCCCGAAGCTTCCTCAGCGCCATGGCAGTCTGGCGCACGTCGAGCACCAGGTCGTCGCGGTATTCTCGAAAGGCCCGCTCCGAGGCGACCCGCACGGCGCTCTTGTTGCCGCCCGAGCCGCCGACCCGTATGCCCGGGCGGGCAGCGCGGCCCGAGTGACCGAAGGGTGAGGTCCCGCGGGTGCCGACCCAGGTGTCGCCGCCGTCGTGGCGATCGCGCTGTTGCTTGAGGCGCTCCTCGAGCAGCCGCTCGAGATCCTTGGGCTCGAACTGCTCGAGGAGGGCTCGCTCTTCGGCCGTGAGGTCGGGGAGGCGGGGGCCGGCCTCCCGGAGCCACTCGAGGAGCTGCTCGTGAATATGTAGGGCGGTGGTCTCGACGCCCTCGAAGATCTTGGCGAACGCCTGGTCGAAGGCGTCGAGGTGCTTCTCGTCGTGCACCAGGAGCGCTCGGGCCACGTGGTAGAAGCCTTCGAGCGAGCTGTCGTGCACGCCCTGCTTGAGGGCCCCGGCCAGCGCCACGGCCTCGAACGCCCCCACCGGGACCTTTCGGGCGCGGAGCTCGTAGAGGAAGGCCACGAACATGATGTCAGGCCTTGGAGACCTTCTTGGGTCCGCTGAAGGCGTCGGCGAAGGCCATGAGGTCCTGCTCCCGCTTGAGCAGCGCGCCGAGGAAGGGGAGGTGCTCGTCGAGCTTCACCGAACCCACCCCTCCGGCCTTGAGCGCGGCGATCCAGTCGATGAGCTCGCTGGTGGAGGGCCGCTTGCGCAGCCGGGTCAGGGCCCGGAGCTGGTAGAAGATCTCGAGTGACTGGTTCACCAGGGCCTCGGTGAGATCGGGGTGGTGCACCGCGACGATGCGCCGCATCAGGTCCGCGTCGGGGAACTCGATGAAGTGGAACACGCAGCGCCGGAGGAACGCGTCGGGCAGGTCCTTCTCGTTGTTGGACGTGATGACGACCACCGGGCGCTGGGTGGCGACGATTTCACGGTTGGTCTCGACGATGCGAAACCGCATGCGATCGAGCTCGTGGAGGAGATCGTTGGGGAACTCGAGGTCGGCCTTGTCGATCTCGTCGATCAGCAGCACCCGCCGCTCGGGTGAGGCGAAGGCGTCTCCCACGGGCCCCAGCTTGATGTACTTCTCGATGTCTCTCACGTCGTGGTCGTTGAAGCGTGAATCGTGGAGTCGCTGCACGGCGTCGTAGACGTAGAGCCCGTCTTGAGCCTTGGCGGTGGACTTCACGTTCCACGAGATGAGGGTGGCCCCCAGCGACTGGGCGATGGCCTCGGCGAGCAGCGTCTTGCCAGTGCCGGGCTCGCCTTTGACCAACAGCGGCCGTTGGAGCGCCAGCGCGCAATCGACCGCCGAGCGAAGTGACTCGCTGGTGAGGTAGGAGGAAGTGCCCTTGAAACGCATGGGGCGACGTTAACCGGTTGCGAGTGAGACGGAAACTTGCTCGGCCGCGTGGTTCGCTGACACTGGGCGAGTGACCGAGGGAGAAGCCCAATCGGCTCGAGTTCGTTTCCGGCAGCCCATTCGGGTGGTGCCGCTCGACGGCGTGCCCCGCATGGTCCGCTCGCACACCACGAATCTCTCTCGGCAAGGTCTGTTCGTCCAGGCGAGCCAGCCGCTGCCGCCCGGCACCAAGGTCGCCCTGTCGCTGGAGGCCGGGGGCAAGGCGCTGCCGTTCGCCGAGGCGCAGGTGGTGTGGGCTCCGGCCGAGGAGCGGCCCGCCACGAAGGCCAGCGGGTTCGGCGTGCGCTTCGAGCGGTTCCTGCACCCCAGAGGTCGAGAGCTGGTGGAGTACCTGGTCGACAACCTCGACCGAGGGCGGCCGCTGGCCAGCGCTCCTCGCGCCCGACGGTGGCGGCGACCGCTGGTGCTCGCCGCGTCGTTGCTCGGCGCCGCCGGGGCCGCGGCGTTTGGGGGCATCGTCGTGCTCCAGGCGAAGATCGCCGCGGACAACACTCGGGTGGCCCAGCCGGTGGCGGAGGAAGGCGGCGCGCCAGCAGTGAAGGCCGTCGAGTCGGTGGCGGTCGTGGCCTCTGATGCGCTCGGGCCAGCAGCCGATGCTCGC
Organism: Myxococcales bacterium; assembly: GCA_003153055.1. Next base: position 8,899 of record PMBV01000503.1, on the reverse strand, counting down.
CAGGCAGAGCCGACCCTCGGCCCGCCAGCCCCAGGTGAGACCCGGGGCGAGATCGTCGTGCCGACCGGAGCCGCCAGCGCTCTGACCTGGGCTGCCGCCAATCGGGAAGTGAGGCTCTCAGTGGTGCCCAGAGACGGCCGTCTGCGCCGAGCCTTCCTGCTCGCTGATCCACCTCGGGTGGTGTTCGACCTCGATGGCTCCGAACCCGATCGAAGCTACGGCCTCGAGCCAAAGGGGCCGTTTCTCAAGCGGGTGAGGGTTGGCAGTCAGAAAGGCGCGACTCGGGTCGTGGTCGATCTCACCCGAGGGCCGACCGACTCCACCGAAGACGGAGAGGCTGTCATCCTCTCGTTTTGATCGTCACTCGACGGTGACGTTGGCCGAGCCGACCTCTTTGTCGCCCCGTGAGACCTTGATCTGCCACTTGCCCGACTTGCCGAAGGTGTGGCTCCGGAAGGTGCGGGTGCGCGAGATTCCCTCGACCTTCAGATCGAAGGTCTGGCGAACCTGGCCTTCATGAACGAACTGAATGGTGAGATCCTCGTACACGCCCCCCTTGGGGCAGAACCACGCCATCCAGGCGTTGACGGTGGTGTTTTTCTTGATGGGGCCGGTGATGGGCTCGAGGCAGTTGTAGATGGTGGCGCTCCCCTTGGTCAGGTCGACCTTGAGGCACGGCACCAGGTCGAGGAGAACCGGCCCAAGGTCTTTCCCATTTTCTTGGTAGTCGAGCACCCGCTTGATTTCGTCCGCGGTGGGCGGTGAAGCGTCGTCGGCGAAGGAGGCGGTGCCGCAGGTGGCGATGGCGACGAGGAGCGCACGGCGAAGCGACATGTGGTTCCCTCCAAAGAGGTGGTTCTGGGCAGTGTGCCTCAAGCTCGGGGGAGGAGGAATGGATTTCCCCGAGACGAGCTGGTAGGTGCCCGAGCGCCTGATGCCGTCAGAAAACGCCCACATTCGCAACTTCTCCATCATCGCCCACATCGACCACGGGAAGTCGACGCTGGCGGACCGCCTGCTGGAGAAGACCGGCACGGTCAATGATCGGCAGAAGCAAGATCAGTTCCTCGACAACATGGATCTGGAGCGGGAGCGGGGCATCACCATCAAAGCCCAGTCCATCCGCATGAAGTACCGGGCCAAAGACGGAAAGGACTACATCCTCAACCTCATCGACACCCCCGGGCACGTGGACTTCGCCTACGAGGTNNCCACCCAGGGCGTGGAGGCCCAGACCCTCGCCAACGTCTACATGGCCGTGGAGCACAACCTCGAGGTGATTCCGGTCATCAACAAGATCGACCTCCCCTCGGCCGACGTGGAGCGCACCAGGGAAGAGATCGAAGACGTCATCGGCCTCGACGCCAGCACGGCGGTGCCGGTGTCGGCCAAAGAGGGCGTGAACATCGACCTCCTCCTCGAGGCGGTGGTGGCGCACGTGCCGCCGCCCCAGGGCTCGCAAGACGCTCCCCTCAAGGCCCTGGTCTTCGATAGCTGGTACGACAACTACCGGGGCGTGGTGATGCTGATCCGCGTCTTCGAAGGCTCGGTGGCGCTCAAGCAGAAGATCAGGCTCTGGTCCAACGGCAAGGACTTCGAGGTGCAGGAGCTCGGTGTCATCGCGCCGTTCGCCACCCCGGTTCCCAAGCTCATCGCTGGCGAGGTCGGGGTGCTGGTGGCCAACGTCAAGGAGCTCGCCGACGCCAAGGTGGGCGACACCATCACCGACTCGGCCCGCCCGACCGAGGCCCCGTTCCCCGGGTTCAAAGAAGTCAAGCCGATGGTGTTCTCGGGCATCTTCCCGGTCGACGCCGCCGACTACGACAACCTTCGCGATGCGCTGGTGAAGCTCCGCCTCAACGACTCGGCCTTCACCTACGAGCCTGAGACGTCGACGGCGTTGGGTTTTGGCTTTCGCTGTGGCTACCTCGGGCTGCTCCACATGGAGATCGTCCAGGAGCGCCTGGAGCGGGAGTACAACCTGAGCCTCATCACCACCGCGCCCTCGGTGGTGTACCAGGTCTTCCCCCACGGCAAGCCGGCCTACTTCATCGACAACCCCGCGAAGCTCCCGCCGGTGCAGAACATCGAGCACCTCGAGGAGCCGTACCTCACGTCGCACATTCACGTACCCAACGAGCACCTGGGGAACATCTTGAAGCTCTGCCAGGAACGGCGGGGCATTCAGAAGGCCATCGACTACATCGGGTCCACCGGAACGCGGGTGCGGGTCACCTACGAAATGCCGCTGGCCGAAGTGGTGTTCGACTTCTTCGACAAGATGAAGAGCGTCTCGCGCGGCTACGCCTCCCTCGACTACGAATTTGCCGGGTACCGCACCAGCGACCTGGTGAAGCTCGACATTCTCATCAACCAGGAGCCCGTCGATGCCCTCTCGGTCATCGTGCACAAGGAGAACTCCTACCGTCGGGGCCTGGAGATCTGCCAGCGCCTCAAAGAGGTGATTCCCAAGCAGATGTTCGAGGTGGCGATTCAGGCCGCCATCGGCTCACGGGTGATCGCGCGGACCACCGTCTCGGCGATGAGGAAGAACGTGCTCGCCAAGTGCTACGGCGGAGACATCACCCGCAAGCGCAAGCTGCTNNAGACGGAGGAGTGACGTGGCCGACGCCGCCGCCCCCTCCGCCGATCAGAGCACCAAGCCCTTGGCCGTTGCCGTCCGCGAGCAGCTGAAGCCCGCTGAGCGCCGGGCGTACCAGCGGGTCCGCTGGCACGATCGGCTGGTCTCGCTGTGGGCCCCGGTCACGGTGCTCGCCCTGGTCTTCGGTCTCTACCTCATCGTGGTCGAGAGCCTGGTCTGTGCCTACCTCTGGCTGCAGCCAGCGATGCAAGCCATCGGGCTGTTGGCATTTGGTTGGTGGGTGCTGCTGGTGGTGGCGAGGCTCGTGCTGCGGCGATGGAACCGGGAGCGGCGGGCTCGCTACCACGCCGACGAGGTGATGGGAGACTTCGAGCGCACCGCCAACCAGCACCGCGACGAGCTCAAGCCCAAGGCCTGGGGCGACGTGGTGAGCATCAGCGTCACGCTCACCCGCGCGTATCTCGAGGGCGAGGCCGAGGTGCTCGAGGCCACCCACACGGTGGAGGCCGTCTTCGAGAGGCACCTGGCCCGGTTCCGCCGGGGCGGGTGGGTCGACTTCGGCAGCGGCTTCGTGCGGGCNNATCCCCTCGGGCTCGATGATCCCCACGCTGGAGATCGGCGATCAGATCTTCGTCAACAAGTTCATCTACGGGGTGCGGCTCCCGTTCACCAACTACGTCCCCTTCGTGCTGGTGCGACCGCCGAAGCGGGGCGACGTCATCGTCTTCAACAACCCCGTGCACAACGAGGTCGACTACATCAAGCGGGTGGTGGGGACCCCCGGTGACACACTCGAGTTCACCGAAGCAGGCGTGACGGTCAATGGCACACCTCTGCCCAAGGTGCAGGAGACCGCCGACTACGTCTATTGGGACGACCGGAGCCCACTGACCGAGTCGTGGGGGGCGATGTTCCGGAGGTGGGTGACCGACGACTGGTTCCGCCAGAGCGAGACGCTCTACCGCGAGACCATCGATGGCCGGCCGCACTACATCCTCGACAACCCGGCGAACCACGCCCTGGCCCTGATGCGCACCACGGAGCGGAAGGTCACCGTGCCCGAGGGCCACGTCTTCGTCATGGGCGACAACCGCAACAACAGCGAAGACAGCCGCTTTGGGCTGGGCGACAACACCGACCGCCCCCGCTTCGTGCCCTTCGGGAACATCAAGGGCAAGGCGACCGTCATCTGGCTCTCCCTCTCTCGCGGAGGGCCGTTGAGCTCGATCTTCGGCGGCACAGGCATTCGCTACGATCGTTTCTTCAAGTCGGTCACCTTGTGCGGCTCCGAAGCGCCTTTGCCCGGGGCAGCCCGGGAGAAGCTGTAGCTTGACGCTGTCGGCACCTCGAGGGTACTTACCTCGCGAGTGAGCCCTCCTCGTGGTGACACCAACCCGGTGACAGTGTTGTTGCTGCTCGGGGCCATCGCCGGCGGGTGGGCGCTCATGGTCTACGGTCCGGCCTACTACGAGCACTTCGGCGTCAAAGAAGAGGTCTGGCTCGCCTTCACCCGAGCGCAGACCGACTTGAGCCCGACCGAGGCGCGTGACCAACTCGTGAGGCACCTCAACACGCAGGTGGGCTGGCACTTTCAGGTCGACGAGGAGACAGGCGAAGAGACCGTTCAGCCCGGGCTCGGCATCTCGGACGACGCGGTCGACGTGAAGATCGACCCCGAGGTGAACCTGGTTCGCGTTCGCCTCGAATACGATCGGGTCGTTGTGCTCAGACCGAGCAACCGGCGCACGACGGTGCATTTCGTGGCGGAAAAGACGGGAAAGATCAAATGAAGCGAACGGTCCTCGCCTTGGCCGATGGCACGCTCTTCGAAGGACGGTCGTTTGGCGCCGACGCCGAGACCATCGGTGAGGTCGTGTTCAATACCTCGATCTTCGGCTACCAGGAGATCCTCACCGATCCCTCCTACGTCGGGCAGATCGTCACCATGGCCTACCCTCAGATGGGCAACGTGGGGGCCAACGCCGCCGATGAAGAATCGTCGCGCCCGCACGCCGTCGGCATGGTCGTCAAGGAGGTCTCGCCTCCGTCGAACTGGCGCTCGGAAGGCTCCCTCGACGCCTACCTGCGACGCTGGGGTGTGGCCGGCATCGAGGGGCTCGACACTCGACGACTGGTGCGGCACCTCCGAGTGCATGGCTCGCAGATGGGCGTGCTCTCGACCGGCCAGCACTCGGCGCAGGCGTTGGTCGAGCGGGCGCGCTCCGCTCCCGGCATGGAGGGGCTCGATCTCGCGACGGGCATCTCGACGACCCGCGTCTACGAGTGGACCAAGGCGACCCCTGACGTGTTGGGCGACGGCGGGGTGCCCCCGTCTGCCCCTCGCTTCCACGTGGTGGCGGTGGACTACGGGCTCAAGAAGGCGATGCTCCAATTTCTGGTGGACGTCGGGTGTCGGGTCACGGTCGTCCCCGCGGGGACCTCGGCGGAGGACATTCTCGGGCGGAAACCAGACGGCGTGTTCCTGACCAATGGCCCCGGCGACCCGGCGGCCGTCAAGGGTGCCGATCGAGTCGTGGCCACGCTTCTGGGCAAGGTTCCGGTCTTCGGCATCTGCCTGGGCCATCAGATCTTGGCCCTCGCCCTGGGCGCCCGCACCTTCAAGATGAAGTTCGGCCACCGTGGCGCCAACCAGCCCGTGAAAGACTTGACCACGGGGAAGGTCGACATCACCTCGCAGAACCACGGCTTCTCCGTCGATGCCGAGAGCCTTGGCAAGCGGGCCGTCGTCACCCACCTGAACCTGAATGACCAGACGGTGGAGGGGCTGGCGGTGCCTGAGGCCCAGGCGTTCAGCGTCCAGTACCACCCCGAGGCGTCTCCCGGCCCTCACGACGCGCGCCCGCTCTTCCGTCGCTTCGCCGACCTCATGGCTGCCCACCACCAGCCCCGCGCATGAGCACCTCGGCCCAGCCGTGGATGGAGGAGCTCATCACCTGGGCCACGCCCGCGGCGAACAAGGACGACCTCCTGTTGGCTCGGAAAGAGTACTTCCACCGCACCGGGGAGGTCTTCGACGACGACCGGGTGCTCGAAATGCGAATGGCCGCGTTTCTCGAGCACTACGTGTGCGACCGCGTCGCCCCGCACCTGGGTGGCACCCCGGCGAGGGCCCGGTACCTCGAGGCGCTCAAGGCAGAGAGCTCCGAGCGCTGTGCCGCGTGGCGCGCCTTCTCTCAGACAGTGCATGGCCTCTTCGAGGTCAAGAAGCTCGCTGTGGGCTCGGTGCGGGTGCAAGGCTTGTTCAGCCACCTCGACTTCGCCATCGCCGAGCGGCGCCAGCTCGTGGGCCTCGCCGAGGGCGACGTCCTCGAGTGCCGGCTCATTCCTTTCGGCGGGGTGTGGCGGTTCTCCTCGGCTTGGTGCTTTCACCCCCATCGGGTCGCCAAGCACATACGCAGCCACGCCCGTCACCTCCAGGCCACGTCGCTGGTTGACGAACCTGCCTTCGTCGCCGACTGCGCCCACCGGGCGCTCAAGGTCGAGCGCTACCGGCAGATCGCCGTCGAGAAGATCTACGACTTCCACAATCACCTTTTCTGAGATGTGGGCTGATGTCAGCGTGACGTGCGCGAGTGCGACCAGGCTCCTCCATCATTAGGCTTCAAGGAGGACCTCACCGTCGAAAGACCGAGGCATGAGTCTTCTGGGAGGACAGCGGTGCCCTACAGCCGGAAACACCAGCGAATACCTTGTCACCTGCGGTGCTGGTGCGAGTCAGACAACGTGACGGTGTACGCCTACCTTGGAAACCTGAGCGAGGGTGGTCTGTTCCTGCGCACCAGCACTCCGTTGGAGCAAGGCACCCTGACCCGGGTGCACTTCGGCGCGGAGAATGGCGTGCAGGCCGAAGCCCGGGTCAGGTGGGCGAGGGTGGAGGGGCAGGGTGGGCCTCCAGGAATGGGGCTCAGCTTCGAGGCGATCGACGACGCCGCCAAGGTCGCCATTCGTCGGCTCGTCTACACCGAGCAGACCAATTGACGACCGGACGGTAGGCGCATAGGGAGAACGCAGTGCGGATCGCCATCATCTCCGACATCCACAGCAACATCGAAGCGCTCACCGAGGTGATGCGAGTCATCGAGAAATCGAAGGTCGACCGTGTCGTCTCGCTGGGCGACGTGGTGGGCTACGGGGCGTCTCCCAACGCCTGCTGTGACGTGGTGCGCACCAACGCCGAGGTGACGCTCCTCGGGAACCATGACGCCGCCGTGTCGGGCCGCATGGATTATTCCTTCTACTACGACGCGGCTCGGCATGCCCTCGACTGGTCTGCGTCGATGGTGAGCGAGGAGAACCACGCCTGGTTGAGGAGCCTGCCGTTCACCTACCGCATCGGTGATGTCGGCTTCTCTCACGGCTCTCCCATCGAGCCCAGGGCGTACGAGTACATCTTCGCCATCGAGCAGGCTCGGGAGCTCACCCCGTTCACCTCCGACCTCCCCGAGGTGACGTTCATCGGGCACAGCCACCTCTGCAAGGCCTTCGCGCTGGGAAACGGCGAGGTCAACGACGTGGTGTCGCAGAAGTTCGGCGTTCGCAAGGGCTACAAGTACATCATCTCGGTGGGGTCGGTCGGGCAGCCGCGCGACTACGACAACCGGGCGTGCTTCGTGATCTACGACACCCAGACGCGCACCGTCGACTACGTGCGCGTGGAGTACGACATTCAGGCTTCGGCGCAGCGCATCTTCGACGCCGACCTCGCGCTCAACTTCGGCAAGCGGCTCTTCCTGGGCGTGTGAGGGCGGCGCGTTTGAAAAGCTTGCGGAGGCCCCCAAGTCGTTGGAACAGTGCCGCCATGCGCACCGTACTGGTCGTCCTCGTCTTGGGGCTTGGCCTGAGTGGATGCCGGAAGAAGACCGCCCGTGAGTTCTACGACCTGGAGTCGAGAGCCACCATTCTCGAAACCCGCGACGGCGAGGAGGGGCTCCTCTCCGACGAGATGACGGGAATCGTGACGGCGTTGAAGGCGATTCCTCCCGACACCGTCGAGGGGCCCAAGGCGCGCGAGCTCTCGTCGAACCTCGAGGCCAATCGCCAGCGGGTCATGAAGGAGCGCGCTGACGCGGCGGCTGCGCTGGCCCAGAGCGCGGCCGCGGCCCGGCTGCCTCCGCCAGTCGAAGTGACGCGGCCCGTGGAGCCAAAGACCGAGGTGGTGGGGACGCCCGACGCTGGCCCTGCCCGACCGTGGGCGAACATGACCCTGGCCGAGTTTCAGGAGCGCTTTGGCACGTGCATGGAGGGAGTTGGCGAGAAGGACATTCCCGGCAAAGGGCGCATGCAAGCCTGGGAGGTCATTCGCACGCCCACCTGCATCCTCAAATACGGAATCGCCAACGAAGACACCCATCATTTCTTTCTGTTCCAGAACGGTCGGCTGGCAGAGGAGCGGACCGAGCAGCGTACCATCACCATCATCGACGCCGGCCGTGCCCCGGCCGTCGCGCAGCCTGAGGCTCCTCCCATGCCGTACGTGATGGGGATGCCGGTTGCTGGGGCGGAGGCCCCTGACGCCAGTGAGTGAACTCCAAGATCGAGCCTTCATGACCCTGATGCGGTTGTTGCCCAAGGCCGCGCTGTCGACGGCAGTGGGCGCGGCCACTCGGGCGCCGCTCCCACGGCCGGTGCACCAGACGGCCATCAGGCTGTTCGCCCAGCGGTACCGGGTCGAGATGGGAGAAGCCGAGGGGAAGCTCGAGGACTACCCCACCTTCGCCGAGTTCTTCACCCGCAAGCTGAAGGCCGGGAGCCGCTCGGTCGACCCGGGCGCCGACGTGGTGGTGAGCCCGGTCGATGCTCACGTGTCGCAGTTCGGCCGGGTCGAAGCAGGGCAGTGCCTTCAGGCCAAGGGCATCACCTTTCCGGTCGACAAGCTGCTCGGAGAGGGCCGACGGGCGCTCGACTTCGAGGGCGGCAGCTTCATCACCCTCTACCTCTCGCCCCGCGACTACCACCGGTTTCACGCCCCCGTCGCCGGAGCCGTCACCGGGTACCAGTACCTTCCGGGGCAGTTCTGGCCAGTCAACGGCGCCTCGGTGCGCACCAAGGACGCCCTGTTCTCGTTGAACGAGCGCCTGGTGACGTGGCTCGACACGGCCGCCGGGAAGCTCGCCTACGTGGCGGTGGGTGCGACGTGCGTGGCGCGGATCCACGCCGCCTATGATGCCGTCACGACCCATGACGGGCAGGCCGCGGTGAGCCACACGTACCCTCGGCCGCTGAGCCTCGAGAAGGGCGCCGAGGTGGGCATGTTCGAGATGGGCTCGACCGTCATCC
>PMBV01000529.1 GCA_003153055.1 Myxococcales bacterium | reverse complement strand
AGTTCCTCTGGCAAGAGGGCCACACCTGCCACGAGACCGAGCCCGAGGCCCAGGAAGAGACGCTGCGGATGCTCGACGTCTACGAGCGCTTCGCCGAGGAGTACATGGCGATGCCGGTGATGAAGGGCCAGAAGACCGAGTCGGAGAAGTTCCCTGGGGCCGACCGCACGTACTCCATCGAGGCGATGATGCAGGACAAGAAGGCCCTGCAGGCCGGCACCTCGCACATGCTGGGGCAGAACTTCGCCAAGATGTTCGATACCCAGTTCCAGGGGCGTGACGGGCAGAAGCATCACGTGTGGCAGACCTCGTGGGGCGTCTCCACCCGGCTCATCGGGGCGCTCATCATGACGCACTCCGATGATGCGGGGCTCATCGTGCCGCCCAAGCTGGCGCCGGTGCAGGCGGTCATCATCATCATCGGGAAGACGCCCGAGGAGCGCGCCAAGGTGAAGGAGCAGGCCGACGCGTTGGCCGCCGACCTCCGCAAGGGCGGCGTCTCGGTCATTGTCGACAACGACGAGAGCAAGGGCCCAGGGTTCAAGTACGCGGAGTACGAGTTGCGCGGCCTGTGCTTGAGAATCGAGCTCGGCCCGAAGGACCTCGAGAAGGGCAGCTGCGTGATGGTGCGCCGCGACGAGCGAGCCGAGCCCATGCCAGCACTGCCCGGCCAGCCCGAGGGCCAGAAGGGCAAGGTCGGCCCCAAGAAGCACTTCGTTCCATTGGCCGAGGCGGTGACCAAGGCCAGGGAGCTGCTCACTCAGATGCAGAGCGACCTGTACAAGAAGGCCAAGGCCTTCCGCGATGCCAATACGCACGAGGTCAACAGCTACGCCGAGCTCAAGGAGAAGGCCGACGCGGGCTTCCTCCTGGCCCACTGGGACGGCACCGCCGAGACCGAGGCGCGCATCAAGGAAGAGACCGGCCTCACCACTCGGAACCGGCCGTTCGACCTGAAGCAAGAGCCGGGCGTCTGCGTGGCCACGGGCCGACCGTCTCCCGGTCGCATCGTGTTCGCCAAGTCGTACTGAGGCACCCGTGACCGAACGGGTCCTCTACCTCGAGCCGGTCGGCGGCATCGCCGGCGATATGTTCCTCGCCGCGGCGCTCGACCTCGGAGTACCCCTCGAAGACCTCGAGGCAGCGCTGAAGAGCCTCGGGCTCGAGGGGTGGCACTTCGAGGTCACTCGGGCCACGCGGCACGGCATCGTCGGCACGCATGTGGATGTCGTGGTGGACTCGGAGGCCTCGGCGCACTCCCACCACGGGGCTCCGCACACGCATTCGGAGCATACGGACGTGGGTCACTCGCACGCCGATGCTCCGCACGCGCATTCCAAGCTCGCCGACGCGTGTCACTCGCACGGCGATGCTCCACACACGCATACCGAGGGCGCGGAGGAACATCACTCCCACGGCGATGCATCGCACACGCACGCCGAGGAGCATCACTCCCACGGCGACGCTCCACACACGCATACCGAGGGCGCGGAGGAGCATCACTCCCGCGGCGACGCTCCACACACGCATGCCGAGGGCGCGGAGGAGCATCACTCCCACGGCGAAGCTCCGCACACGCATACGGACCCAGGCCCCGCGGAGGAGGAACATACGCACGGCGCGCACCACGGCGCTCCGGGCTCCCTCGTCGCGTCGTCGGACGAGGGACCCACGCACGCGGCGCACTCGCACCGAAGCTGGCGGGACATCGACGCCCTCATCCGTGGCTCCCGCCTGCCGGAGCGCGCCAAGCTGAACGCGCTCAAGGTCTTCCGAATCCTCGGCGAGGCTGAAGCGAAGGTGCACGGCGTCGGCCTCGAGGAGATCCACTTTCACGAGGTCGGAGCGGTGGACTCCATCGTGGACATCTGCGGCGCGGCGGTGGCCCTCGAGCTGTTGGGCAACCCCAGGGTTCTCGCCGCTCCACCTCCGCTGGGCTCGGGCACCACGCGAATCTCCCACGGGGTGGTTCCGGTGCCGGTGCCCGCGACGCTCGAGGTGTTGCGCGGCGTGCCGGTGCGCTTCGAGGGCCGGGGGGAGCTGACCACTCCCACGGGCGCGGCGCTGTTGAAGGCCTTCGCCACGGTGGGCCCGCCTCCCGAGCTCGTCGTCGAGCGCATCGGCTACGGCGTGGGGACGAAGGACTTTCCTGATCGCGCCAACGTGCTGAGGGCGTCGCTGGCCACCACCTCGAGCGAGGGCTCGTCGACGCTCGTCGTCCTGGAGTGCAACCTCGACGACTGCTCACCGCAGGTACTCGGCGCGCTGGTCGAGATGCTGATGGCACGCGGGGCGCTCGACGCGTGGATCGCCCCAGTGGTGATGAAGAAGGGCCGCCCAGGGCACCTCATCGGCGTGCTGGCCACCCACGACACCAAAGAAGCGCTGGAGTCGACTCTGCTCGAGGAGACGACGACGCTTGGTGTTCGACAGACCCAGGTGACTCGCACCGCCCTCGAGCGCCGGTGGGAGACGGTGACGACGCGGTGGGGCCCCGTTCGCGTCAAGCTGGGCCTGCGAGGCACTCACGTGCTGAACGCCGCGCCGGAGTTCGAAGACTGCCGCGCCCTCGCCCAGAAGGCTGGAGTGCCAGTGAAGGATGTACAGGCCGCGGCGGTGGCAGCCTACCGGAAACCCGTCAGCACCTGACCAGCGCCCAGCCGTGAAGCGGTCCCACCGCATCGCACGCCCAAGGTCGAGCGGAGCCACCGGAACGACGCGTGTGCGTCCGGGGGCGTCAGGACATGACGAAACGCGCACGCTGATGCCCGCGGCGGGCCGGGGGCTGACAGATGCGTTCGTCCCAGAGCGGCAAGCCCGGGAACCAATGGTCCCTGGGAGGTTGAACGGCTCGGGAGCAGCACCGGGGCATAGCTGGTCCTGGCGTCGAAGGGCCCGAGGCATGGGGCGCGGGCAGAAGGTCCGAGACTCCGGGCGAGCATCACGAGCCCCTCGGCCGGTCGGTCGAGTGGTGTGGCCGGGCTCGCCCCTCACGTGTGCTCACTGCGGTCTCGGGTCGAGGGCTGGTCCGACCGCCTCGGTCGGTGGGCACCGGCCCCTCTCGCACCTCTGGGCATGCTCGCAGCCGCCTGGCCGCTCGGAGAACTCGGCGACCTCACCTGCTCGCATGGTCCATGGAACACGGCCAGCAGGGTGGTGAGGGGCGTCCCGCCCTCGTGGCTCCCTCCACCCCACCCCGCTCCATGGCCCATCGAACACGACCTTGGCACTCCTCGGGCTGCACCTGGTGCGGAGCGACAGAGCCGTGCTGCTGCTCGTCGGCCCACCGCCCACGGTGGAGCCGTCGGTCGACCGCTGGAGCACCTGGAAGTGCTTCTTCTTCGAGCAGTCACCCTGCTCCTCGGCGCAAGAGAGACAAGGGGGTGCCACCGGAACGACGCGTGTGCGTCCGGGGGCGTCAGGACATGACGAAACGCGCACGCTGATGCCCGCAGCGGGCTGGGAGGGGTCGATGAGCTGACCCATGCGTTCGTCCCACCGTGTCACGAATGGAAGCTGCTCTTCCATTTGGCCCGCACCCCGGCACGCCACGGACCTGGTGCCGCAAGGCTCGATGATGGCTCCCAGTGCGGCTTCGAGCTCGAGCTCTGGAGCGAGGCAGGGGCCGGGCGCGTGGCCCCTCACGTGTGTTCACCGCGGTCTCGGGTCGAGGGGCTGGTCAGACCGCCTCGGTCAGTGGGCACCGGCCCCACCCTCACACCTCAAGGAATGCGCGCACCGTCCTGCCCGCTCGGAGAACACGGCGACCCTCCCCTCACTTGCCGATGATCTTCGCCTCTTCGACGATGACCGGCCGGGCTCCCATCCCCAGGTCCTTGTCGACAGCCACCAGACCCTCCACCGTCACGACGTCATCCACCTTCACGGTAGCCTGAGTCACCACGGTGAGGTCATCATCTCCCGTGCCGGTCGTCCCACTCCCATCCTTCACATGGACGTAGTTGAGGCCCTTCACCGCGCTCACCTTCGTCACCATTCCGCGCACCCGCACCGATTTCCCCGAAAGCGCTTTCCGCTCGGCGAACACGTCCGAGACCCTGAGGCCCAGCGGACCATCGGCCTTCTGGATCGCCGCCAGCGCCCCGGCAGTCGCGGAGGACGAGGGCGGCTTGAATCCACCCCCCGACGGTGCCGCCATTGCGGCCATCGCACCGGCTCCGGCGCCCTCTGCGCCCTGAAGCTGGCCGAACCAGATGGTGGGGAAGGTCCGCTTCAACGTGGTGCTGGTGAAGTTGGTCATGATCGCGGCGCTGGTGATGGTGACGTTCTGACCCTTCTCGGCCGTGGTGGTCGTGTTCACGGCCGCCCACTCCTCGCCGTTGGCGGTCGTCAGGCGAAGGTACGTGTAGTTCGGCACCTGAATCACCTCGGCGATGACGCCGGAGATTCCCGCCGTCGAGGGCGGCGAGCCCATCTCGCCCATGCCAGAAGGCGCGGGATTTGCCGCCCCCATGGAGGGCGGTGAAAACGCTGCGCTGGGCGTTGGAGGACTCGCCGGTTGCGCCGACGTGCGACCAACCGCGAAGCCGAGGAGAAAGACGGCCACGACGACAGCTGCGAACAGACCAGGCTTCATGGGGTGCTCCGGGGGACAGCAGCGAGGCGGGAGCTCGCGGGTGAGTGAGGGGAGGGATGGAAGTTCAAGAAAGGACTCGGGAATGCATACGCGGGGGCCGGGCCCCTTGTCGATGACGTGGAATGACTGAGAGAACTTGTCAAGACTCGCTATGAATCAGCTCTCCGCCACGGCCATCTCCGCGCTGCTGACCGCCACTCTGGCGGCGTTGCTTCTTCTTCATCACGTGCTCATTAGACCAAAGTTGACAGGGGCCACCCGAATTCGACTCCTGTTGGGACTCGGGGTTTTCCCGGCGGCCACGGCGGCGCTCAACACCGCCGAGGCCATGGAGCGCTCGACGACGAGGCAGTTCTGCGGGTCTTGCCACGTGATGGAGCAGCACCTCCGTGACGCCTCGGACCCCGAGAGCACCTCGCTGGCCTCTCGCCACGGTCGCAGCGCCTACATCGGGGAGACGAACTGTTACAGGTGCCACGCCGACTACGACGGCATGATGGGGTACTCGCTCACCAAGCTGAGGGGCATGAGGCACGTGTACCTCTATTATTTCGGCGGGTACCGGAACATGCCTCAGGAGACGGCCATTCGGAAGATCGCCATCGCCAAGCCCTACCCCAACTCGAACTGCCTGCAATGTCACTCGGGCAAGCTCGACTCCTTCAGAGACGTGCGAGAACACACCGCGCTCCGCGAGGAGCTCGAGACGAACCATGTCGCCTGCGCGAGCGCCGGGTGCCACGGCTACTCGCACCCCTTCAGCAAGGGCGTCACCTCGGAGCACGCCACTCGATGAGGTTCGTCTCCACCATCGTGGCGAAGTGGCCGACGGAGCGCGCGCTCATCGCGGCGTCGTGGGTGGGCCTCTCGGCCCTGGCCATCATGGCCGCTAGCCTCCTGTACCCGGCGCCCATCCTGCTGGTGGCCGGCATGTTGGTCGCTCAACTCCTCGGCACGGTGGCCTTCGTGCTCTACCTCTTGTCGGTGGCCGCGGTGTACCGGCAGGAGACCACCGCCCCCACCTCCGGCGATGAGGCCAGCGAGAAGCCGGAGCAGACGTGAGGCCACTGGGGTTGGTGGCGGCCCTCGGGTTCGCTACCGCATGCGGGACGACGGTGGGCCCAGCCGACGGGTCCGTGCTCTTCGTCCCCGCGGCCTTCCACGAGGCGCGGAGCTCGATGGGCCACCAGCGCCACATCGGCGCCTCGCAGACCGATGGAGGTCGCATCGAGTGCAGGAGCTGCCATGACCTCGAGGTCGAGGGCTTCACCTCGCCCCGAACGCGCCCGTGCGAGCGATGCCACGAGGACCACGCACACCTCCATCACGGCCCCACCGACGGAGGGACACTGCCCGACGGCGGCACGGTCACCTGCCTCACCTGCCACCCCTTTGCCGCGGACGGCGTGAGGTCACCCGCCACGCCCTGGGTATGCCTCACGTGCCACGCCCAGCCCATCGGCGCCGCGGTCGCCGTCAGGACGCACGCCGCGGCCTGCTTCTTCTGCCACGTTCCACACCGAGAACCCTTCACCCAAGCTCCCGACTGCAGGGTGTGCCACCAGGTGCCGGACCTGCACGGAGTCACGGGCGCGACATCGGCGGAACGGTGCAGCAGCTGCCACCCGCGGCACGCCCCGGCCCGCGAGGCCTCGAAGCAGTGCCTCGCGTGTCACTCGGACCCGAAGCAGCAGACGGCGAAGGCGAGGCTCGTCACCCAGGCCGCTCTGTTCGAGGGCCACCCCTCCTGCGGAACGTGCCACGTCCCTCACCGCTTCCGCAAAGAGGGCGTCAAGCCTTGTGAGTCGTGCCACGAGAAGCCGGTCGTGCTGGCCCGGGCCGCCCTCGCCGCGAAGAAGGAAAGCGGTCACGCCCGGTGCACCGACTGCCACGATCCGCACCGGGGCTCGGGCCCCAGGGCCTGCGAGTCCTGCCACTCCGAGGTCGAAAACCACCACCCGGCCCCCGAGGGACACCCGAAGCAGTGGTGCGCCCAGTGTCACCCGGCGCACCTGGAGTTGCCCGGCCTCGCCGTGGCCAAGGATTGCGTCGAGTGCCACGAAGGACCCCAGTTCACTGGCCTGGTGCACGGGAGGGAGAGAACGACCGGCGTGTCGTTGACGTGCCGCCAGTGCCACCCCCAGCACGGCTTCGGCGAGAAGATGACTGACTGGTCCTCGTGCAAGCAATGTCACCAGGCGACTCTGGCGGCGGCAGCCAAGATGAAGAAGGGCGGGCACAGCAACTGCGAAGACTGCCACGAGGGCCTCCCGCACAAGCCCTCGCTCCTCGACCAGGCGACTGGGTCGAAGCCCACGCTCTGCGTGTCGTGTCACGAGAAGCTGGCGCTGCCCAAGGGAGGCCATGTGGTGTGCCGCGACTGCCACGAGACGCACAGCGGCGCGAAGCTCAAGGAGTGCGTCGACTGCCACCGAGAGGGAGAGCTGCCCGGTCTCCACGCTGCCGACCAGCACCAGCGGTGCGAGACGTGCCACGCGGCCCACGGGCAGCAGCCTTTCGCGCGACGGAGCACCTGCCTCCCCGGGTGCCACGAGAAGGAGACGAGCCACGAGCCCACGAGCGAGCGCTGCCACGGCTGTCACCTGTTCCGCCCGCCCAGGCCCGGCGACCCCGCGGTGGAACTGAAGAAGAGGTGAAGCCTACGGTCCCTTAGCTCACCGCCGCGCGCATCACCCGGCGCTCGAGGTGGGGCCCGAGCCGGCTGAGGAGCTCGTAGTGAATCGTCTGGGCCCAGGAGGCGAGGAGCTCGGCCGAGATGGCCTCGTCGCCGTCGCGGCCCATCAGGGTGGCCACCACCGGTGCCTCATCGGAGGTGGCATGGGTGACGTCGACGATGAGGTGATTCATCATCACTCGACCGAGCACTGGACATCTCCTGCCGTGCACCAAAACGTAGGCCTTGCCCGAGGCCAGCCGCGGGTAGCCGTCCCAGTAGCCGACGGGCAGCACCGCCACGCGCGTAGGGCTGGCACAGCGGTGGGTGCAGCCGTAGCCAACGTAGCTGTGCGCCGGCAGCCACTTCACGACTTGGCTGGGCGCTCGCCAGGACAGCGCCGGCTCCAACACTGGAACCTCGCCCAGCACCACTCGGGCTGAGAGCCGGGTCTCGGTCGAGGGCCACACGCCGTAGAGCGAGATGCCCAGGCGCACGACATCGAGGCGCGACGGAGGGAGCACCAGAGCCGCCGCGCTGGCCGCGAAGTGACGCACGGCGGTGGCCGGCACTGGCACCCGCTGGGCCAGCACCCTCGAGGCCGCTTCGAAGTTGGCGAGCTGAACCCGGGCGTAGTCCTGCTCGGTGACGTCTTCGGTGTTGGCGAAGTGGCTCATCACCCCCGTGATGGGCAGGACGTCGGCGGCGGCGGCGAGGAAGTCGGCCCGCCCGGCTTCGAGTTGCGCCTGAGTGAAGCCCTCCCGGCCCAGCCCCGTGTCGAGGTGAACGTGCACCTTGAGCGTGGCGCGGGCGGCCTTCAGCTTCGCCACGACGTCCTCGAGCTCGCCCGTCGCCACCACCACCTCGACGCCCGCCTTCGCGAGCTCGACGCACTCCTCGGCCACCACCGCGCCGATGACGAGGACATCGCGGCGAGGCTGGTGGTTCGTCTCCTCCCAGCGGCGAATGGCCAGCGCCTCCTCGGGGCGAATGACGTACAGCGCGTCGACCGCGTGGTGCACCAGCGAGAGGGTCGGTTCGAGGCCGTGCCCATAGGCGTTGCCCTTCATGACGACGCCCAGCTTGCGCGTCGGGCCCACCACCGCCCGGAACGCAGCGAGGTTGGTTTGGAAGGCGGGTTCGAGGAGCTCCAGCCACGAGGCGAGGGTCTTCATCATCACGGGAACCCGTAGCACGCAATCGGCGGGCCAGCGTGGCTGCGAAGGTGATAGCCTCCGTCACTGTGTCTGGAGCACTTCGAGTCTCGCTGGTCGGGTTGCCAGCGAGATGGAACGAGCAAGACGCGCAGCTCGAGTGGGCTCGGGCAGCGGTGCCCACTGGCTCGGCCGACCTGGTGCTCCTGCCTGAAGCGGGGCTCACCGGCTACGTCTCACCCGAGCTCGACTTCGACCTCTCGCCCTTTGCCGAGCCGCTCGAGCAGGGGACGCAGCGGCTGGCGGAGCTGGCTTTCGCCCTCGACTCGGCCGTCGTTGGGCCTGTCATCGAGAAGCACGGCAGCGCGGCGTTCAACGCGATGGTCGGCGTCGACCCCGACGGCCGCCGGTGGCTCCACTACAGGAAGCGGCACCCGTGGTACCCCGAGACCTGGGCCACTCCGGGTGCGCATGAGCACCCAGTGGTCGAGTGGCGGGGCTTCACCATGACCGCGGCCATCTGCTTCGACGTGCACTTCCTCGCGACCGAGGCGGAGGACGCGCTCCGACGCGCTGACGTGTTGCTGTTCCCCACGGCCTGGGTCGACGGCGGAGAGACCCGTGGGCCACTCATGGCCGACCTGGCCGCCCGCTTCGGGCTGGTCATCCTGAACGCCAACTGGGGCCCCGGGCGCCCTCGAGTCCCCGGTCAGGACCCCTCCCTCGTGGCGTGGCCCGATGGCTCGGTGACCGCGGCGTCCCAGCCACGCTTCGACGTCACGCTCACGACCCGGAAGGCTGAGCGGGAGCGCTGACGGCCTTGTTCCCTCCGAGCGCCTCGGGCCCCGAGAGGCCAGCCTTCAGGGACGCCCGCGGACGTTCTGGGCCAACCTGAGAATGTCCGCCAGCACGCCCGCCGCGGTGACATCTCCACCGGCCCCCGCGCCCCGGACGATGAGGGGGTAGTCGCGATACCGCTGAGTGGTGAAGGCCACCATCGCCTCTTCGCTGCGCAGGCTCGCCGCCGGGTGCTTGGCGTCCACCGCGACGGGACCGACCTTGACCTTGACACCCTCACCCACGCGCTCCACCTGCGCGAGGAAGCGAAGCACGAGCCCCTGTCGGGTGTACGACGTCACCTTCTCGGCGAAACGGCCATCGAGGCCTTTCAGGCCGTCCATGAAGCGCCCGACGTCGGCCTCCTCGAGGAATTCCTTGGGCACGAAGGGCTCCACGGCCACGTCCTCGAGCTCCACCTTGACGCCGAGCTCCCGGGCCAGAATGAGCGCCTTGCGCGCGACGTCGAGCCCCGACAAATCATCTCTGGGGTGAGGCTCGCTCAGGCCTCGATCCTTGGCCACCTTCACCGCCTCCGACAACGGCACGCCCTGCATCACCGAGTCGGCGAGGAAGCCCAAGGTCCCCGACAGGCTCCCCTCGATGCGGTGCACCACGTCACCGGTGCGCACCAGGTTCTTCAGCGTCTCGATGACGGGCAGGCTCGCCCCGCACGTCGTCTCGTAGAGGTAGGACCGGCTCCATCGTCGGGCCGAAGACAACAGCGCGTCACGCTTGGCCGTGGGGAGCGCCAGCGGCTTCTTGTTCGCCGCCACCACGTGGAGCCCCGCGGCGAAGGCCGCCTCGTACAACTGCTCCATGTCGTCAGACGCGGTGCAGTCCACCAGCACGGGCAGGGGCAGCCGCGAGAGGGCCTGAAGCGCCTCGACCGGGCGGGGCCCCTGTTCCCCTCCCTCGAGCCGGCGAACCAGCTCAGCCGCGTCCAGCCCTCGGGGCTCGAAGACGGCTGCGCTGCGCTGAGCCAGGTACACGAGCTTGAGCCGCACCCCGTGGTGCTCCCGCAGCGAGGCGGCGTGCTCGCTCATCTGCGCCAGGAGCCGCTGCCCCACCGTGCCCCGGCCCAGCACCCCCACGTGCACTTCGGTCTCGGAGAAATTGAACGCCCCATGCACCGTGCGCACCGCCACCGCCGTGTCGGCCGCGTCGACGATGCACGAGACCGAGCGCTCGCTGGCTCCCTGGGCGATGGCCCGCACTCGCACGCCGACGTTGCCCAGCGCCGAGAAGAACCGCCCGGCGACGTTGGGCCGCTGCCCCATGCGCTCGGCCACCAGCGTCACCATCGACATCGGCGTCCGCGGCACGCTCACCGTCACGTCATCGTCGTCGACCTGACCGGCCAGCACCTGGTGCGCCGCCTTGCCGTCCTCAGCCGAGACGGCGAAGCACGCCGACACGCCCAGCCCGGTCTGGTTGCTCATCCACACGTGGATACCCTTGGCGGCCAGACCCTCCAGGGCCCGGGCGGTGAAGCCCGCGGGGAGCGAGCTGCGCCTCGACTCCACCGACAAGAGGGCCAGCTGCTCGAGGCTGGTGACACAGGTCGGCTGCTCGTCCTCGACATGGCCCACGGCGTCGATGCGTGTGCCGGGGCGCTGGGGCTCCATGGTGCTGCGAATGGTGAGGCTGGCCCCCGACTCGACCAGCGGCACCATGGTGCGCGCGTGGAACATGCGGGTGCCGAAGTGGGCCAGCTCGAGGGCTTCGAACCAGGTGAGCCGCGTCACTGGGTAGGCATCGCTCACCAGCGCGGGGTCGGCGGTGAAGACGCCGGGCACGTCGGTCCACACGGTCACCTCCGACGCGCCGAGGGCCTGGGCCAACAGCGACGCCGTGTAGTCGCTGCCGTTGCGCCCCAAGGTGGTGGTGTGGCCCGCTCTCGAACGGCCGAGGTAGCCCGTCACCACCGGCACCTTCCCAGCCCATGCCGGAGCCGCCGCGCGCACCCGCTCGCCGGTCTCGGCCACGTGCACCTTGGCCCGCTGCGGTGTCTCGTCGGTCAGCACCAAGTCTCTCGCGTCGACGGCGATGGCAGCCAGACCCCGGGCCTGGAGCGCCCGCCACACCAGCTCGACGCTCAGCCGCTCGCCCGCCGACACCACCTCGTCGAGCACCCGCGGCGTGCACTCACGCACGAGCCCGATGCCCTCGAGGAGCCGTCGCACCGGCCCCAAGACCGCCTCGGTCGCGCGGGTGAAGCCCTCGAGCGCGTCGCCAGCCAGCACGGCGCGCCCCAACCGATGAGAGAGGGCCTCGACGCGGGCGAGCTCGGCGGTCGCTCCACGGGAGTCGCCCTGCTCTGCTCTGGAGGCGCTGGCGAAGAGCCAGTCGGTCGCGTCACCCGGCGCCGAGACCACCACCGCTGTCGGGCCCTCGCGCTGGGCCTGCTCGATGAGGCACAGCACCGTGGGGAGCCGATCCAATCCGCCCACCGAGCTCCCACCAAACTTGTAGATGTGCCAGGTCACGGTGTCAGCTCGAGTGGCCCGCGGAGGGCGAGGTCTGGAAACGTGGAAGTGCTCATGGATGGTCGCGGCGCAGAGGTGTCGTCGCTTTGACAGAGGTCCGTCCGTCGAAACAGATACCAGGACATCCCGCGAACCGTCAACCACCGAGGGAATCGGGGCGCGGTCAAGCGGCGGGCAGGTAGACCTCGAAGGTGGTGCCCTGGCCGACGGCGGTCTTGCAGCGAATGAGGCCCTGGTGCTGCTGCACCACGCGGGAGACGACGGCCAGGCCGAGCCCGGTGCCTTGGGGCTTGGTGGTGAAGAGCGGATCGTAGATGCGGTCGATGACATCGGGAGGAATGCCGGGGCCGGAGTCACGCACGCACACCCGGGCGAAGTGCCCAGCGCGAGCCCAGCCGGTCGACAGCGCGAACCCCTCGTCGAGCCGCACGTCGTCGAGCCCGACGGTGATGGAGCCCGAGTCGCCCACCGCGTCACGCGCGTTGATGATGAGGTTGGCGAGGGCCTGGCCGAGCTGCACTGGGTCTCCCTCGACGCGCATCAAGGGGCCCCGCTCCTGCGTGACCTGCACGCCTCGAGGAATGGCGGCCTTCACGAGTTGGAGCGTCGAGCTGATGTGGACGTTGAGATCGACGTGCTCTCGATGCGGCGCCTGGGGTCGCCCCAGGGCGAGGAGCTGGCGAATCACCTCTCGCGAGCGCGCAGCGGCGTCGAGCGAGTCGCGAATGGCCTCGGCGTCCTCCCCCAGCGGCGTCGGATCGATGCCGTTGAGGTTCGACAGGATGACCGCCAGGAGGTTGTTGAGGTCGTGCGCCACGCCCGAAGCGAGCACGGCCATGAGCTCGACGCGCTGGAGCGACTCGAGCTGGCGCTGGAGGGAATAGCGTTCGCGTTCGATGCGCTGGCGAGCCTCGGCGCTGCGAACCCGCTCGACCGCGGCGGCGAGCTGCATGGCGTAGATGAGGAGCGCGTCGAGCTCGGCCTCGGTGGGAGTCATGACGCCCTCCTCGCCGAAGGTGCCCAGACCGAGCGCACCGACGACGCGGTCACCGAGCGTCATGGGCACGTTGATGATGGTGCGGTTGTGTACCTTGGCGACGATGGCCTTGTTGGTACGAGGGTCGAGGGGCGCGTCGATCACCACCACCACGCCCTTGCCCGAGAAGATTTCGTCGAGCATCGGGTCGCCCTTGGAGGGGAAGACGGGCACCTGCTCGAAGATGAGCGACTCGATGTCCTTCGAGGCCCCCAGAATCCGCACCAGCGTGGTGTCGGTGGGGTCGCGCAGCGCCATCCAGCTGTGCCGGTACCGAGAGAGCGCTCGAACCGCTCGCTCGGTCACTTCCATCAACGAAGAGAGTGTCGTTGCTTCCTGCAGCTCACGGGCGTGCCGGAGAATCGCGGCTTGGTCCACCGTGCAAGGCTAACCCCGACACTGCCCCGGCGAAACCTACATTGCAGGGGCTTCCGATGTCAGTTCACCGCCAGGCTCTTGACCACGGCGGCGAAGGAGCCCGACGGCTCGGTGAGGCGCACGTGAAGGTGATCGCGAACGATGAGCGTCCCCTGCACCGCCACGTCTCGAATGGCCCCCAGTGGAGCCCCGAAGACGATGCCAGCGAGGAGCGCGGGCTCCGGCAACCCGAGGAGCGAGGGGTGCTCGAGGTCAACCGTGAAGAAGTCGGCGGGTCGCCCGGGTTCCAGCGCCCCCACTGGCAGACCGAGGCTGCGCGCGCCCCCGACCGTCGCTACCTCCAAGAGCCGCTGCCCCAGCGCGGATGGATTGACCGAAGGCGAGGCCAGCACGTTTCTCTTGAGCCGTAGCAAACGCAAGTGGCCCTCGAGTTGCCGTGCTTCGTCGAGGAGGTCGATCTCCGCCTGACTGTCGGAGCCGAGACAGAGAGAGACGCCCGCGCGCTGCAGGGCGTCCGCGGGCACCACGCCGTCACCCAGGTTTCGCTCGGTCGAGGGGCAGGCGCAGACGCTCACCCCTCGATGGCCGAGGCGCTCGATTTCTGCCGGCTGCAGATGAATGCCGTGCACGAGGGTCGTGGCAGGCCCTAGGAGCCCGACGTGATCGAGGAGCTCGACGGGTCTGAGGCCATGCTCCTCGAGGCAGGAGTGGATCTCCGCGGGTTGCTCGGCGACGTGCAGATGGAGCGGCCCACGCCAGCGCTCGGCGATGAGCTCGAGCCACGCCCGGGGCACCGCCCGCACCGAGTGGGGTGCGAGCCCGACGGTGCACAGCCCCACGGCCCGCTCGCCGAGCTCAGTGGTGCGAGCCAGCGCCGTCTCTGGGTCAGGGTCGATGAAGCGCCGCTGCCGGGCATCGAGCGCGACTCCGAAGCCGGCTCGACCATACGCGGCCCTCAGCATCACCAGGCGCACCCCCACCTCGGCGGCGGCCCGCATCACCTGCAGCGCGAGCCGGTGCGGGTCCTGGTACGGCGTGCCGTCGGGGCCATGGTGAAGGTAATGAAACTCCCCCACCGTGGTGATGCCAGCGAGGGCCATCTCGAGGAAGGCCTGCCGTGAGACGAGGTACACTTCCTCGGGGCTGAGCGCCGTCGCGGCGGCGTACATGGCCTCGCGCCAGGTCCAGAAGTCGTCGCGCTGGTGCCCCGCGGCGAGGTACTCGGTGCGCCCCCTCAGCACGCGCTGAAACGCGTGGGAGTGGGCGTTGACGAGCCCCGGGAGAAGCACCCGACCTGGCAGCGCCACTCGCCGTGCCTCGGGCCCCACCTCGCCCACCACGAAGCCTTCATCGCTCACTCCGAGGCCCACGCCGAAGTGGAGTGTGCCGCCGAGGTAGACGGCGTCGGGGACGTAGAGAGTCGCCACGAGTGGGACCTTGCCACGACCCGCGGTGGCGCGTCAGACGGGGTAGTAGGGCCTGAGCAGCAGGTACACCACGACGCCGGTGACCGAGACGTACAGCCAGATGGGGTGCAGAATCCTCGTCACCTGGGTGTGACGGTCGAACCGCTTCTGCACCGCGAAGTAGAACGCGGCCAGCGCCATCGGCACGATGGGCACGCTCAACAGCACGTGCGAGGCGAGGATGGCGAGGTAGACGACCCGCACTGCTCCTTCTCCTCCGAAGCGCGTGTCGCCGTGCATGGCGTGGTACGCGAGGTACCCGACCAGGAACATCGAGGAGGCGACGAAGGCACCCACCATGAGGTACCGGTGAAGGTCGACCCGCTTGCTCCTGATGGCCACGCGACCAGCCACCAGCAGCGCCGCCGCGGTGGCGTTCAGACAGGCGTTGAGGGGCGGAAGAAACCTCAGGCTCGCCGTCTCGCCCGCGACACCATGGCGAAAGACCAAGAGCCAGGACAACAACGCGAGGGCCGCGGCGGAGACGACCGCGTTGAACAGGAAGAACGTCCGGTCGGAGGTGGGGGCAGCAGTCGTCATGTGCGTGTTTGTAACCTGAGGGCTCGAGTACGGCTGATGATGCGACGGCTTGGCGCGCTCGTCCAGCCGGTCTTGGTCGCTCAAGTGGTCTCGTCGCGCTGGCCGCCTTTGGTCAAGTCGGCAGGTGTCTGAGGCGGTCAGCCGATCTCCGGATCCAGACACTCGATGGTCGTCTCGACATGGAAGTTCGACTGCTCCACGTGGCGCTCGGCGTGGAAAATGTCGAGCGAGTACGTGTTCCCAATCGAGAGGCCCAAGGTCGCCGCTCGGGCGTCGAAGTCGACGGTGCCAGAGACCGCCGCGTGGATGCCACCCAGGTCGAGCACCAGGTGCTTGTTGACGAACACCCACACGTCGTCATCACCCCGAAAGGTGAAGACCTCGTGCCCCCGGTACGAGAATGACGCGTGGATCTCGGTCGTGAAGTGGAAGTTGTGCGCGCGCCCTTGGTTGCCGAAGCCCAACCCATCGAGGGGAAAGAACGCGCTGCTGTCATAGGCCCACTTGTCACCGGTGCTCGAGAGCGGCAACGTTCGGTCGAACCCCATGTTGATGCCGTCGACGTCGCGGTACCACTGGTCGAAGGCCTCCTTTCCGCTGGTGGCGCTGGTCGGCCCGGCGGGGGCGTAGACGGGGAGGCTCTGGGCGTCGAGTTGGTCCTTCACCAGCCCCGGGAGCACATCGGGGCCGGAGTAGTGCTCGAAGTCCGGGTGGTCGTCCCGGAAGTCGCGGAACCGCACGTTCAGCGAGTGCGAGCAGGCCCCTCCGCCGCTCCCACCACCGGTGTTTCCGCTCCCGCCACCAGAATTCCCGCTCCCGCCGCCGATGCTCCCATTCCCTCCACCGGTCACCCCGCCGGCGGAGCCTCCACCTTGCCCACCGTCGGACCGGTCGCCAGGGTCGACCGTGTACGCGACCGTCTTGTCGCAGCCACACAACAGCACCGTGACAGAGGTCAGGATGAGCGTTCTCACGCAGAGCACAGTAGCCCGGAGCTCGTGGAACGGGTCACCGATTCTCTTCGAGGAGCCCGAGGCGACGAGTTACAGCGACCCGGCGATGGGCCGAGGGGGCGCCTGGGTGACTGGTGTGAAACGCCGACCGANNCGCGTTTCACACCAGTCACCTAGCCCACATCTCCCTCCGGGCGGACGCTGTGCAGGCCCACCGAGTTCCCCTCGGTGTCGGCGATGATGGCAATGAAGCCCGGAGCCCCGATGTCGGTGCGCGGCAGCACGACCCGCCCTCCCGCGCTCGGTACCTTCGCCAGGACCTCGTCGAGGGCCCCGTTGCAGTTCAGGTAGGTCAACGAGCCCTCGCTCGACGGCTTGCGCAGTTCCATCTTGGCGAGCGCTCCGCCGACCCCCTTCTCTCCATAGGGGAAGATGGCCATGGGCATACCGCCGAAGACCTCAGCCTTGAGCTTGGTGCCGAGGATGCGCTCGTAGAACGCCTGAGCACGGGGGAGGTCGGTGACGGGAATCTCGAACCAGTTGATGACATTCGACATGGGGTGCCTCGCGGTGTGCCGGCCGGTGGATCCCGACCAGGCACCCCGCACCATCGCTGGCCAATATGTCAGCGTTATGTCAGGTTTCATCAGGTGAAGCGCCAGGCCCGCCTGTTCGCCATCGCCGAGTACCTGAGAGGGCGCCGCACCGGTGTCATCGCCGAGGACCTGGCCGAGCGCTTCGGGGTGACGGTGCGCACCATCTACCGTGACCTCGACGTGCTCCGTGACGCGTCGCTGCCACTGAAGGCCGAGCCGGGGCGGGGCGGCGGCTACGCGCTCGATCGCCACTACTCGCTGGGGCCGATCAACCTGACCCCGAGAGAGGCCGCGCTGCTGCTGACGGTGGTGCAGTTCGCCGTGAAGCTGAGGGTGGTGCCTTTCGTCGAGGCGCTCGAGGCCGGCGCAGACAAGGTGCGAGCAGCCCTGGGTGAGTCGTCTCAGCGCGAGCTGCTCCAGGTGCTCGGCCGGCTGGAGTTCACCGGCGTGCCGGCCATCGAGACCCGCCGCGAGGTGAGGACCGCGGTCGAGGAGGCGCTCTTCGCCCACGCGCCCATCGAGCTCTCGTTTCGACGAGCCGATGGCGTACTGAGCGTGCGCACCGTCACCATCGAGGGGCTGGTCCTGGAGCGGAGCCATTCGCTGCTCAACGTGCGCGACGTGGTGACGGGGGAGCGGCGACAGTACGCGATGGACCGGATCGAGGCAGCGAGGTCTCCCGGAGTGCCCAAACCTTCAGCGAAGTGAGGTCGCGCGTCGGCGTTGCGCCAGACAAACGAAGGCCCCGACCAACTGACAGTCGGGGCCCGCGATGGACTGTCAGCGGCTCCCGCGAAGGGCCGCTGGGTCCGACTTCGTCAGCGCAGCACGGTGATGACTGGAGACGTCCAGGTCTCCCAATCTGCCGGGTTGCTGGGGTTCCCCAGCGCCTTGAGGAGCGACAGCTTGGCCGTGTAATGCCCGCTGGGAACGGTGATGGTGCGGCGGCCGCGGGTCACGGTGCCGTCCCAGCTGAACGAGAAGAAGCCGGTGGGGCTGCTGCTTCGCGACAGGTACTCGTCGCTGGACACCTGGCCCAAGGGCTTGCCCGCCGCGTCGGAGATGTCGACGTTGAGCAGGCGAGCCTGATGGTCGAAGTGCACCAGGAAGTTGGGCACGTCGGCGCCCACCATGCTGTAGGCCCAGTCGTCGGGCCCGGTCACCTGGTAGAGGCTGCCCTGGTACAGCACCGCCAGCCAGGGGAACCCGTAGACCGTCGGCGCCATCGCCTGGATCGACTGATAGTCGCCCACGAAGCCCGCGAAGGGCACGCGCTTCACCTGCCCACCATCGACGGGCGTCAGCACCACGTAGCCGCCGTACTGTGCTTTGTCAGGCCCGGTGGGCGGCGTGATGGTGACCTTGAGGCGCTTCTCACCGCGCCCCGGCACGGTGACGGTCGGCCGCTCGAAAGCCACGGTCGCGTCAGACGTGTAGAAGGCAGGGCTGAAGGTGTTCGCCACCGACAGGCCATTGACGTACGAGAGGGCATAGGTGACCGAGTGGCGGGCGTCGTTCTCGATCTCCAAGGTGCGAGTCGAAGGCCCACTGGCGCTCTCGCCCAAGGCCAGCTTCGAGGGCGTCACGGTCACCCGCGAGACGATGGCCTCGTCGATGCGCAGCATGCCAGCGCCCTGGCGGCTCACGTTGTCGAGGAGGCCCAGGCCGGGGTTCCCAAACCAGGGCTTGGGCTCGGCGGCGTTCTGGAGAATGCCGCGCACGTCCTTGGCGTCGAGATCCTTCCGGGCCTCGAGCAAGAGGGCCACCGCGCCAGCCACGTGCGGGGAGGACATCGACGTGCCGCTCAGCGAGGCATAGCCACCGAGCTCCAGGGGGTAGGTCGAGAAGATGCTGCCTCCGGGGGCGCCCAGGTCGGGCTTCAAGTCGAGGTCAGGGCCCAGGCCATAGGAGCTGAAGCTCGAGAGGAGGTTCCCGGTCGCCTGGGGGAAGCTGCCGAGCTCGCTCGTCCAGGTGAGGGCGACAAGCGCCCCAGCGGCGAGGCGCCCGTCGATGAGCGCGCCCTCGGCGGCCGTGACCGCCACGACGGGAATGGTGATGGCCGGTGTGCCCGCCACGGTGGGGCTGATTCGCCCAGCCGCGTTGTTGTAGAGCACCACGCCTGTCGCGCCCGCGGCCTGGGCGTTGCTCGCCTTGATGTAGAAGGAGCACGTGCCGCGACGAATGAGCGCGACCTTCCCCGAAAGAGCGCCGGCGGGGAGCGGGTTGCAGCCGTCATTGGCGGTGGTGGTGGTGCCAGTGCGCGCGATGGGCGAGGTGCCGGTGCTGGGCACCACGGGCGCGCCGGTGGCCGAGGTGAAGCCGATGGCGGCGCCGTCAGGTGAGACTCGGAACAGGTTGAGCACGATGTCTACGTTGTCGAACGAGGCGACCCCGATGACGTCCTTGCCGAGACCAGGGGAGCCAGCCGAGTACAACCCGTTCGCGCCCGAGTTTCCGATGGACGCAACCACCACGACGCCCTTGCGCACCAGTCGATTGGCGGCGACGGCGGTCGGGTAGGTCGGCCAGGTGAAGGCCGAGCCGATGCTGATGTTGATGACCTGCATGCCGTCGTCGAGGGCGCGCTCCATGGCGGCGATCATCACGTCGGCGGTCGTCGAGCCCTCGCAGCCGAAGACGCGGTACGAGGCGAGCTGGGCCTTGGGAGCCACGCCGGTGACGAAGCCGCTGGCGCCGATGATGCCCGCCACGTGCGTGCCGTGGCCGGCGCAGTCGTCGGGGTAGCCGTCGGGAGTCTGGGTGAGGTTGAAGTTGGGCGAAGAGGGGTCGGCGTTGAAGGCGTCGCCGACGAAGTCCCAGCCCTTTCGCACTCGCTTGTTGGGGAAGGCTGGGCTGTTCGAGCGCGCCACGCCGTCGCCACCGAGGTCAGCGCTGTCGTAGTCGATGCCGGTGTCGATGACGCCGACCTTGACGCCCCGCCCGGTGAAGCCGAGCTCGCTCTGCGCGATGTCGGCCCCGGTCATCGAGAGGGCGGTGAACAGGTCTGCCGTGCCGGTGCCCACCGTCTGCGGCGCGGGAATGGCGACGACTGGGTGTACGGCCTTCACGCCCGTCATCTGGCGTAGCTTGCTGAGCTCGCTCGGAGTCACCTTCACCGAGAAGCCGTTGAACAACCCCTGGTAGGCGCTGCGCTCGGCGTAGCGGGCACCGTTCGAGGTGGCCGCCGCGCGGAAGCTCGCCTGTTCGGCCAAGACGGCGGAGCGATCACCACCCTCGGACACCGGCACGCCCGCCAGCTCGACGAACCACAGGCTGGGCGTCTCGTTCACCATCGGGCCCTTCATGTCGGGAACAGGAACGGCGGCCAAGGGTTCGAGCTTGGCCGGCGCCGCCGTGGCCACGAGGGCGCCGAGAGAGATGGGGAGGACTACGCTGAACTTCAGGGACATGTGTGACTCCTTCGCGAAGATGCTTGAATCCCCCCGCTCACTGCTTGCTTGCGACGCTCGGGCTTGGGGAGGCCACTTCGGCCGTCCGCGCTGACACGACTCATCTGTGCCCCTCCCTCGCCCAAAGTCGCAGGTCCGCCTACTTGGGGCGACCGACCGTAACAGCCTGTTCAGCTGTGTTCAGAGGAAAAGGAAAATGACCGTTTGGCGGGAGCATAGGACCGCGAGACCACGTGGCCCGGCATCGACGGGTCAGCGATTGAGCGGGCCCTTGCGAGGCGCGGCGGGGGCCAGCGGCGCGACCGCCCGAAGGCCTCCCAGCTTGGGTACGCCGGCGGGAGGGGCCTTCTTCTTGCCCAGGGCGATCTCGAGCTGCCGTTGGAGCGAGCCAATCTGCTTCTGGAAGTAGATGGTCTGCACCCGCACGGCGTTGCGCTGGGCCAGCTCGATGGCGGCCTGGAGGCGACGGAGCGCACCGGCACGCGCCGCGGCACCAGCCTCATTGGCGCGGAGCTGCTGCACCAAGGAGGAGACCACCGCTTTGCGCTTGAGCTCCCGCTGGGCCATGGCCTCGAGGCGCGTCTTGAGCTCGTCGCGCACGTGAGACATCTGGGCGAGCTGGGTCTTGAGCCAGCCGAGGTCCGTCAAGAGCTGCTCTTTGGCGCGCTGCTCGCCTTCGAGGGCCTCGGTGGCCTTGCGAGTGGCTGACGCCTGCGCCTCGGTGAGCGCCCCCATCGCGTCCAGCGGGGCCGAGAGCACGTCTTCTTCCTCGGCGGCGGGCACCTCTTCGAAGGCATCGAGGGGAGGCGGCGGCGGCGCCTGGAGCCCCAGAGCCTCGGCGATCTCCTTCTCGAGGGCGACCACCTCCTTCTCGGTGTCGGCCAGGCGCTGGGCGGTGTCGCTGGAGTCGCCACCGTCCTGCGCGCCGAGACGCTTGGCCATGTCGAGCAACCGCGCCTGGGCGAGCTCGAGCTGATCCTTGACCAAAGAGAGGCTCTTGTCCGCGACGACGAGATAGCCCCGCAGCGTGTCGGCGCGCGCCGTCTCGGAGGCGAGCATCGACTCGAGGCGACGCAGCCGGGCCAAGGAGAAGCCTTCGAGGCCCTCGGCCGCTTCGGTCTCCACAGGAGCGGCCGCCACCGGCCTCGACGCGGGAGGAGGCGCGGGCTTGGCCGCCTCAGCCGCCCGCTCGGCCTCGCGCATCGCGCGCTCCAGGCGCTCGGCCTCGAGCTTCTTCTCGAGGCCCTCGTTCTCGACCTCCGACGCGTCGAGCCATCGCTTGGTCTCGTCGAGCTTGGTGGAGAGGTGCTCCACTTTTTCGGTGAGCTCGCTCTTCTGAGACTCCAAGGTGTCGCGCTCACTGCGCACGTGGGCGAGCTGTTCTCGGGCGTCGCACTCCCGCACCCGCAGGCGCTCGAGCTCGTCCTTGAGCTCCTTCTCCGAGGCCGCGTAGGCCAGAACCCGCGCCTCCAGCGTCTTGACCTCCCCTTCGCGCTGGCCGAGTGAGGCCTGGAGCACCGCCAGCCGGGCCTCTCGCTCTTGCTGAACGACGAGGGCCTTTCGCTCCTGCTCACCGGCGAGCTGGGAGTCGTCAGCGGCGTAGCGCTGCATCTGGGCCAGCGCCTGGCGTCGCTCGGACTCGAGGGTCGAGATGGCCTCCCGCGCGTTCTCGAGGAGGGCCGAGAGCTCCTCGGTCTTCTCGCTCGACCCCTCCGACTTCGCGCGCTCCAGCGCTGACTGGAGGCGCTCGACCTCACGCTGACCCGAGCTCTCGGCCTGGTCGGAGAAGCGCCGGTTCATCTCGGTGAGCGAGGCGACGGCCGCCTCCAGCTCAGCCACCTTCTCCTTGAGGCGCTTGCCCTCGTCGGGGCTCGACAGGGCGAGCTCGGCCTTGAGCTTCTCGGTCTCGGCCTCGGCCGCGTCGAGCCACTCCTGCAGCTCCTTGAGTTGTCGCTCGTCGCGGTCGGCGATCTTCGCTTTCTCGGCGAGCTTCTCGCGGAGGCCCTCGTTCTCAGCCTCGGAGGCGTCGAGCCATTGCTGGAGCTCCTTGACCTGCTTCTCGTCTTTCTCGACGACCTTCTCGTCTTCGACGACCTTGGCCCTGAGGACCTCGGCCTCCTCCTGAGCGGAGTCGATCCACGCCTGGGCCTCGTCGGAGCGGCGAGACTGGACGACCTTCAACCGTCCGACCTCTTCTTGGGCCTTGCCCAGCTCCTCCCTCAGCTTCTCGCTCTCGACCTCGGCGGCGTCGAGCCACTGTTGCAGCTCGGCCGCCTGGTTCCCGCCCGTGCCCTTGGCCTCCAGCTCGGCCACCCGGGCCCTCAACTTTTCGCTCTCGGCCTCGGCGGCGTCGAGCCACTGCTGCAGCTCTGAGGTCTGCTTCGAGCCGCCAGCGTTGGCCTCCAGCTCGGCCACCCGCGACCTCAACTTTTCGCTCTCGGCCTCGGCCGCGTCGAGCCACTGCTGCAGCTCTGAGGTCTGCTTCGGGGCGCCGACGTTGCCCTCCAGCTCGGCCACCCGCGACCTCAGCTTCTCGCTCTCGGCCTCGGCCGCGTCGAGCCACTGCTGCAGCTCTCGAAGTTGCTCGACGCCCGGCGCGGCGACCCGCGGCTGTTGGCCAGTGAGGGTCGGGGCCTCGGGGCCTGCCCACGAGGCCCCTCGTGCTCCCCCCGCCTCCAGCTCGGCCATTCGCCCGCGCAGCGCGTCCTTCTCGAGGGTGGTCTCCTCCAACCGGTGCTTCAGATCGACGATCTCGGCGTGCCCTCGCGCCTCGGCGGCGCTCGCGTCGGACCTGAGCTTCTCGGCTTCCGCGTCGGAGGCCTCGAGCCACTGGGTGAGCTCGGCGACCTTCCCATCGGAGCTCGCCGCCTCGAGCTTCAGGACCTTCGCCCGCAGGGTCACCGCCTCGGCGTCGCTCGCGTCGGCCCAGGCCTGGAGCTCGGCGAGGCGCCGTTCGGCCGCGGTAAGGGCCCGCTCGAGATCCTCAGGACTGCGTCCGCTCACAGAGGAACGGTAACCGCCGTCGACTCGACGCCCCGCCCATTCGAGGGGATGCTATGAGCGGACGAACGAGTGCGTCAGGCCACTGACGCACGAGGGAGAACTTCGATGAGCCGAACCACTCGAAAACGCACGGCCCCCAGTGCCCAGCCGAAGCCTGCTCGGGCGACCCGCGTGGTGGGACGGACGGCGACGGCTGGATTTGAGGCTGGCGCCCGGAGAACCCTCGAGCTGGCCCCCGAGACCCTCTGGCGGCTGGTGACCTCGGCCGAGGGCCAACGGCGCCTCGGATCCAAAGCCGAGCCCCTTCGCCCCGACAGCCCTGGCGTCACCACCTTCGTCGAAGGCTCGCATTACCGCCGTCAGGTTTCGGCCCTCCAGAGAAGGCATTCCACGCTCCAGGTGCGGGTCCTGACCGCGACGGGGGGGAGGTCCACCCTCGCCCTCCACAGAGAGCAGCTCTCGAACGCCGCCGAGCGCGAAGAGGTGCTCAAGGCGCTTCGCCTGGCGCTCCAAGGCTTTTCCCCACCTCCCCATGAGCGTTCGACCACAACCGCCCACACGCGAACGTGAGTCGATGTCTGCAATGAGCGTCGAGGTGGGACAACACTCATGGTGTCTTCGTGCCGCCATGCGGTGGCAGAATGTCGAAAGTAAACTTGGTTACTGGTCTTCCTCGCGGGTGTGAAATGCGGAACGTCTTCCGGAGCGCGGTCGTCTCGATGGCCCTCGTCATCGTGGGCTGTGAGTGTCCCTCTCAACCAGTGACTGGCGCTGGGGGCGGAGGCGCGGCGGGCGGCGGTGGCGAAACCAACGTCGGGGGCGGTGGCGTCGGCGGCGGCCTGTCGGGGGCCGGAGGGGGCGGGACGCAAGACGACGCAGGCTGCGGCCTGGTGACGTGCAGCTCGACCACCGCGACGTGCGGCCCCATCGGCGACGGCTGCGGCGCGCTGCTCGAGTGCGGCACCTGCTCGGCACCTCAGACCTGTGGTGGTGGCGGCGTGCTGAGCCAGTGTGGTGGCGACGGGGGTTGCGTGCCCGTCACTTGCGCGCAGCTGGGCGCCCAGTGCGGCCCGATGTCGAACCGCTGCGGAGGTCTCCTCGAGTGCGGTGACTGCGCCTTGCCGCTGACCTGTGGCGGCGGAGGCATTCCGAGCCGATGCGGGCACCTGGGCACGAACGTCACCGACGCGGGCGTCTGTATTCCCGTCACCTGCGCTGCGGCCGACGCTGGTTGTGGGGTGATGGGCGACGGCTGTGGAGGGCTCACCGCGAGCTGCGGCAGCTGCACGGGGGGCCTGACGTGTGGCGGCGGCGGCGTTCCGTTCAAGTGCGGCTCGGGCCAAGGCACCTGCACTCCCAAGGGGGTGACCGACCTACAGGTCAACTGCGGCGCCGTGAGCGACGGCTGCGGAACCATCCTCGATGCCGGGAGCGGCTGCCCGGCCGGCCAGACCTGCGGTGGAGGCGCTGACGGTGGTCGCCCCAACGTGTGCGGCGGGCCTCCGGCCTGCGTGGCGAAGAACTGCGCCCAGCAGGGCGCGAATTGCGGCGTGGTCGGCGATGGCTGCGGTGGGCTGACGGCGAGCTGCGGCTCGTGCACCTTGCCGGACATCTGCGGCGGCGCTGGAGTGCCCAGCGTCTGCGGCGCCAAGCTGCCCGATGCCGGCGCCTGCACCAACCTCTGCCAGAAGCAGGAGGCCTGCGTGGGCGTCGACGGAGGGACGACGTTGTCGGGCACGGTGGTGGCCCCGACGGCCGCCGACGCCGGTTACGGCCAGCCCGACCCGATTCCCGGAGCGCTCGTCTACATTCCCAACGGGACAGTGGAGCCGCTCAACCCCGACGGTGGAGTCAGCTGTGACCAGTGCACCGATGGGGTCTCCGGGAGCCCGCTGGTGTCGACGTACACGAACCTCGATGGCACCTTCACGCTGAAGAACGTGCCCTGCGGCGCGGAGGTGCAGGTGCCGGTGGTGATTCAGCTCGGGAAGTGGCGACGGCAAGTGACGGTCACCGCGCCGAGCTGCTGCCTGCCCAACACCATGACGAAAGAGCAGACCCGCTTGCCGAGAAAACAGGGCGAGGGGCACGTCAACGACAACCTTCCCCGCATCGCCGTGGTCACCGGGGGCTTCGACGCCATCGAGTGCGTGCTGCCGAAGTTGGGCATCGCCACGGACCAGTACTCGCTGCCGAGTGGAAACGGCCGGGTGAAGTTCTACAAAGACAACGGGCAGTCTTTCTCGGGGGGCACCAACGGCAACTACGGCGCCGACGTCCTCTTCAGCAACCTGAACGAGATGCGCAAGTACGACATGATCATCCTCGACTGCGTTGGCACTGAGTACCTCAAGACCAAGGCGCAACGCCGCAATCTGGAGGCCTACGCCAATGCGGGTGGGCGCGTCTTCTCGAGTCACTACGCGTATGTCTGGCTCTTCGGACGTGCGAGCGATGGGAGCGGTTCCAACAACCCGGGGCCCGACACCATCTCGTTCACCGGCACCGCAAACTGGTACACCGGGCCCCGAGTCGACCCCCCAGACCAGGACGCCTTCATCGACACCAGCTTCGAGAAGGGCGTGACCTTCGGCGAGTGGGTGACGCTGGTGGGAGCTCAAGCCACCACCTCGACCCCGTCCGTGCCGAGGATTCGCATCAACACCGTGCGCCACGACGTCGACGCGGTCATTCCACCCGCTCAGCGTTGGGTTTACGGGACTCCCGGAAGTGGCAGCCTTCCATTCCAATACACGTTCAACACCCCCGTGAGCGCCGCCTCGAACAGCCAGTGTGGCCGGGTGCTGTTCAGCGACTTCCACGTCGTCGACGCCGTTTCAGGCGGCGACACCTGGCCCGCCACATGCACGCGCTTGGGCAGCGGACCGATGACGCCGCAAGAGAAGGTCTTCGAGTACCTCATCTTCGACCTCTCCTCGTGCATCAAGCCCGACGTGCCTCCGCCCCAATCGTGCACGGCCTCGACCTGCGCGTCACTCGGCGGCCTCAACTGCGGGCAGACTGGCGACGGCTGCGGAAGCGCGCTCAGCTGCGGCACCTGTACGGGCCCGTCGACCTGCGGCGGCGGAGGGACTCCCAACGTCTGCGGAACACCCGCTTGCACCCCTCGCTCCTGCGTCGACCTCGGCGCGACGTGCGGCGCTCAAGGTGACGGCTGCGGAGGCGTTTTGCAGTGCGGCACCTGCCAGGCTCCGATGACGTGCGGAGGAGGCGGCACGCCCAATGTCTGCGGCGGGGCCGGCTGCATCGCCAAGACCTGTACCGAGCAGGGTTACAGCTGCGGGCCTCAAGGTGACGGCTGCGGAGCGGTCTTGCAGTGCGGGACCTGCCCCAGCGGCGAGAGCTGCGGCGGCGCGGGGGTCCCCGGGGTCTGCGGCGTCTCCACCTGCCCGGCGCTCACCTGTAACGCCCAGGGCATTCACTGCGGGCCGGCCGGCGATGGCTGCGGCAACGTGCTCCAGTGCGGCACCTGCCCCACCGGCCAGACCTGCGGCGGTGGTGGCATCGCTGGTACCTGCGGAGCCCCGGCCTGCACCCCACGCACCTGCGCGAGCACGGGGGCCAACTGCGGGCCGATGGCCGACGGCTGCGGCGGGAGCATCACTTGCGGCACCTGCGGGGCCTCGGAAACCTGCGGCGGAGGCGGCATTCCCAACGTCTGTGGAGGCATCGGGTAGGAGGGCGCTCAATCGGCGGGCACCAGGCCTCGAAGTGCCCGCTGGATGACCCGCTCGGTGGCGGCCTCGAACTGGGTCCGGTTGTGAAAGAGGAGTCGGGCCGCTCCGTCGAGCCAGAGCATCGCCAGGCCGTGCACCAGCGACCAGGCGGTGAACGAGAGCTCGTCGACTTCCGCGGCTTTCGCACCTGATGCCAGCGCCGCCACGGCAACTCGCAGCACCTGGAACGAGGCCTCGCTCAGGCCTTTGAGCGGCCCGGTCGGTTGGTGGTAGTCGAGCGCCCCTCGACCGAACATCACCCGGAAGTACGCGGGGTGCTTCACCGCGAAGCCGACGTAGGCCTTGCCGATCTCCGCCACCCGGAGCGCCGGGTCCTCACAGCGCTGCGAGACCTCCTCCAACGCGGCGGTGAAGTGCCCGAAGCCCTCGGTGGCGACCTCGGCCAAGAGCGCCTCGCGGTCTTTGAAGTGGTGCGCTGGAGCCGCGTGCGAGACCCCCAGCCGGCGCGCCAGCGCTCGAGTCGACACCGCCCCCAGCCCGTCTTCGTCGATCAACGCCAGCGCCCCGTCGAGCAACGCTCGGCGAAGGTCACCGTGGTGGTACTCGTCTTTCCGCTTCCGCCGGATGCCCATCGGTTCCTCCAGGTGACCATCTTGACATCGTCAACACCGTGCGTCATCTTGACATCGTCTAGTTACCCGTGGAGACCCATGGAACGAACCCCCGAGCAAATCGTCGCGAGCCTCGAGAAGCCTGGAGCCGGCATCCCCTGGCATCATCGGCTCTTCAACCACGCCCTCGTCGCCCCGCTGGTCGCCCGCAACGCCTCGTGGGCCTGGAGCCGGCGCCGGTTCATCGAGACGAGCGCGGCGGTGGTCGAGGTGGCCAGCGGGCTGAGTGAGGAGGCGCTGAAGACGCGGGTGCTGGTGCCTCGGCTCTTGGGCCTCGAAGACAGCTCGCGGTACTGGTCCATCGCGATGACGGCGCGGCACCTGAACGTCGTCGGCTCGCTCATGGCCCAGGTCATCGTGCGGCTGTCTCACGGCGAGACCATCGCCGCCCGGGTCGACTTCGCCGCGGTGAAGCCCGAGCTCGAGCGCAACGCCACCGAGTCCATCGCCGAGTACCTCGCCTTCGTCCAGACGGTCCCCGAGATGCTCGACACCAAGGGAGGCAATCGAAGCTCCCCGGCAACCATGCCTCACCCGTGGTTTGGCGCGCTCAACGCCAAGGGCTGGTACTGGCTCCTGGGGACGCACACCCGGGTTCACCTGCGGCAGGCACGGGAGATTCGCCAGCGGCTCGATTGAGCCTTACGTCACGTCTGATGAGAACCCGGCCACGACACGGGCGGTGTGCTCCACCATCGGCGGGCTGGCGAAGTGACCACCCACCAGGCGGCGCCACTCGACGAAGTCGGCCGACCCCCTGAAGTGCACCGTGTGGTCCTCGAGGGTCTCCCACTGAACGACGAGGCGGTACTTGGTCGGAGCCTCCACGGTTCTCTGGAGCTCCATCCCGCAGCAGCCCTGGGCCCGTTGGAAGAGAGGAACCGCGCGCGCCACGGCGGCCTCGAACTGGGCCTCCTGACCAGCCACCACGTGAATCTCGGCGATCTCGAACACCATGCGCGAAGCATGACGGCGCGCCCCACTCCTGTCGAGGGTGGAAGTGATGAAGGCGCTCATGCGCCTGCTACGGAAGCAAGTGGAGCTGCTAGCCTCGGCCCCACGCCATGGACATCTCGGGAATTCCCTTCAGCACCACCGACTGGTCGGAGGTCGAGCCAACCCAACACCCCGGGGCCCAGGGCGTCGCCACCTGGCGCACCCGGCAGTTCGGGCCGATACGCGTGCGGCTCATCGAGTACGCCCCGGGGTACCTCGCCGACCACTGGTGCTCCAAGGGGCACATCCTCTTCTGCCTCGAGGGCGCCCTCCACACCGAGCTCAAGGACGGGCGGCACTTCGTCTTGACGCCGGGGATGAGCTACCAGGTCGCCGACGGCGCCGAGCCTCATCGGTCCTCCACTCCCGTCGGAGCCAAGCTCTTCGTCGTCGACTGAGACCAGCGACCACCTCGGCTCCCATCAGCGGAGGTAGAAGTGCCCATGGCGACCCGGCACCCCACCTCGAAAAAGGTCTCTCCACGCGCCCGCATTCTCGAGGCGGCCCTGACCACCTTCGCTGACCGGGGCGCGGAGGCCGCCAGCATCGCCGAGGTCGCCGCCCGCGCCGGCATGAGCAAGCAGGCCCTGATGCACCACTTCCGCACCAAGGAGCTGTTGCGAGACGGCCTCTACCAGGACCTGGCACGGCGGCTCCGCGACCTGCTCCCCGCCGTCGCCGCTGAGCTGGTCACCGGAGGCCAGGAATACGGTCGGGCCATCGAGCTGGTCGCGGGTCACCTGACCGAGAACCAGGCCATTGCCCGCTTCATGCTGTTCGAGCTCCTCGGCCGGCCACGGGAGACCGCGCGGTGGCTCCGCACCGAGGCCGCCCCCTGGCTCGGGCTGGTGATGGGCGTCATCGACCAAGACCGGATCCGCCGAGGGGGCACCCTTCCGCCCCGGAAAGGCTCGGGGAAGCTGCCGCACGACGACGTCGACGCCGACGCCCACGTCACTGTCCTCGTCGCGTCGATGCTGGCCCTGAGCGCGCTGGTGCCTCGCACAGACCCTCGCTGGTCTCGTCGAGTCGACGCGGCCTTGCTCCGCGTGCTGCGCCTGGGAAGCCACCTCGAGGGCTCACCCCCGACGCGTCGGCCGTGATTCGCGGCTCACTGAGACTTGCCAACTGGAAAGTTGGAACTTACCTTGTGGCAAGTCAAGCCAGAAGGAGCGCGTCCCATGAACCAAGAAATCGCCTCGTACGGGCAGCCGGCAGCCAGCGCCGCGCGGAGGGCACCAGGCCCCAGACAATGGCCGCTGTTGGGGAACCTGCACGGCATCAGGGCCCAGGGCCTCCTGCAGTACCTCGCTCAACAGTGGCGAGCCCACGGCGACGTGTACCGGGTGAAGCTGGGGAGCTGGAACGCCGTCGTGCTGGCGCACCCCGAGGCCCTCAAGCACGTGCTGGCGGCCCGGCGGGACAACTACGTCAAGGCCGAGACCTACGACGGCGTGCGGCGGATCATCGGCAACGGTCTCTTGGCGCTCGAGGGCGAGGCCTGGAAGAAGCGGCGGGCGCTGGTGCAGCCGGCGTTCCACAAGGCGGGGCTCTCCAAGCTGGCGGAGTCGATGGTGGACAGCGGAGCCACCTTCTTCGACGGTCTCTCTCGACGCGCCGCGAGTCGGCCGATGCTCGTCGACGTGCACCGCGAGATGGTGACGCTGACGCTCGACGTGGTGGTGCGGGCGCTGTTCGGCCCAGAGCTCACCGGGGTGGCGCAGGTGTCGTACGAAGCCCTGGGGTCGGCCATGGAGTTGGTGAGCGAGCACTCCAACGGGCTGGTGCTGCCGCCCTGGGTGCCGACTCCGAGGAACCGGCGATTCCACCGCACCATGCGCGAGGTCGAGGGGGCCGTGTACCGCGTCATCCAAGCGGGGAAGAGCCGGCCTGGAGACGACGGCACGCTCCTGTCGATGTTGCTGGCGAGCCGCGACGCCGACACCGGTGAGCCGCTGAGTGACCAGGCGCTCCGCGACGAGGTCTTCACCATGTTCGTGGCCGGCCACGAGACGACCGCGCTCACCTTGACGTGGTTGTTCTCGCTGCTGGCTGGCCGGAGAGACCTCTGGGAGGTGGCCCGTCGCGAGGTCGATGAAGTGCTGGGGACGAGGGCGCCGAGCTTCCAAGACGTGCCCAAGCTGACCTTCCTCCGGCAGCTCATCGACGAGACCCTGCGGCTGAGCGGCCCGGTGGCGATGGTGGCTCGAACAGCGGTGGAGGCCGACGTGGTGACCGGTTTCCAGGTGAACCCAGGTGACGTGGTGCTCCCGTTCTTCTGGGCGACGCACCGGCACCGGGACTTCTGGCGCGAGCCGGAGCGCTTCGACCCCCAGCGCTTCTCGGCCGATGAGAGCCGGGGCCGGGACCCCTGGTCTTACGTGCCCTTCTCGGCGGGCCAGCGCATGTGCATCGGCAACACCTTCTCACTCATCGAGTCGGTGCTGCTCCTCGCGATGCTACTGCAGCGGTTCGAGGTGCGGGTGCCCGAGGGTCAGCAGGTCGAGCCCAGACTGATGGCAACCGTGCGGCCATCGAAGCCGGTGATGGTCGAGCTCACTCCTCGCTCCGGCCACGAGAGCCAGTCTTGAAGCCCGGACTCCGAGTGCGAGAAACGAGACGCCTCGCCTCAAGCGCGCCCCTCGTAGGCTCACCGCGCACCGTTCTTGCTACGCCAGTGCGTGGGAGGGGCGGGAATGAGGGCGTGGCGGTGGATGGCGATGCTGTTCGCGGGAGCAGCCCAGGGTGCCATCTCCGAGCACCCGCTGCGCGTCGACGACGAGGACGACGTCGCGGCGATGGAGGAGCGTGAGGAGCTCTCTGAAGACGCGGCGGACAACCTCGTCGAGCTCTTGCGTCAAGGGGTCGACCTCGCCTCCGCCACTCGCGGAGAGCTGGAGGAGCTCCCGGGCCTCGACAGCGAAGCCGTGGAGCGCCTGCTCGAGGCCCGGAGAGCCCAGGGCGGGCTCGACGACCTCGTGGCCAGAGGGCTCATCGACGAAGCCGCGCTGACTCCCTTCCTTCGTTCGAGCGGTGGGCCCGTGCGAGGGGAGCTCAGGCTCCTCACCAAGGTGATGCCCACCGACGCTCTGGCGCCACCGGTGCTCCTCGGCGCCCATCTGCGCGGTCCGTTCGGGCTCTCGGGCGACGCCTGGCTCGCCACCACACGCCAGGCGCCGGCGCAGGTGACATGGGATCCAGCCATCGCCGCCTTCGTCACTCGAGGCTTCGAGTACCGGGTGACGCTCCCGGCCGCGGCGATCGAGTGGCGGTGGGGGCGGGCCCATGTCATCGCCGGCACCTTCGCGCTGGGCTTCGGAGAGCGACTCGTGCTGGACAACAGCCGGCGGAGCAGCCCCGACGGCGTCATGCTGGCCGACGGCTTCCACCGCCAAGGAGGCTCGAGCTCGGCCTGTCACCTTTCTCCACCTCAGAGTGAGCACTGCTCCGAGGGAGGGAGCGCGACGGCCACCTCCGACTTCACCTTTCGGGAGCTCTTCCGAGGCGTGGCGGGGAGCCTGGAGGGCCTCGACCTCGGCCCGTCAGCCAGGCTCTCGCTTGACGGCTTTGCCTCGTACCAGACGCGTAGCCTCTACCAGTACGAGGTCTACGACCGCCGGGCCTGCGAGAATCCACACGACACCAGCCCTCAGTGCGCCGCGCCGCCGGTGTACCTCTCGAACCTCACCACCCGCCTCACCGGCACCACGCTCCCCGCGTTCTTCGACGAGCTGGCCCTCGGAGGCCACCTGGCCCTCGAGCTCGGCGAGCGCTGGACCCTCGGCGTCACGGGCTACGGCGCCTCGCCCTCGTTCAACGCCCGCCCCGCGGAGCTCGACTTCCAGGAGTGGAGCCGCTGGCCGAGCGGCGGGCCCTTCGGAGCGGTCGGCCTCAACGGGGCCTTCAGAGCGGGAGGCGTGGGGCTGTTCCTCGAGGCGGCCCGCTCCTTCGATGGCTCGAAGGGAAACCAGGGCGGCGGCGTGGGCGTGGTGCAGCGCACGGCCTGGGCCGCGCACGGCCACCAGCTCGAGCTGTCCCTCCGGTACTACGACCTCCACTTCCTCAACCCCTACGCTCGGCCCATCTCCGCTCCAGGGGAATACGACGGCCAGCGCGCCCGCAACGAGGCCGGAGCGCGGCTGCGTCACGCGGGGCGGCTGGGACGAGACTGGCGACTCGGGGGGCGCGTGGACTTCTGGCTCAACCCCTTCGAGGAGCCGGGCCGCCAACCCGCCATGGTCACCAACCTCCAAGCCCTGGCCCGGGTCGACCTCACCCGCTGGAGCAGCCTCACGCCCTCGCTCTGGCTCGACGCGAGCCGGCGAAACCTCGGCTCGAGCGAGCGACGGAGCTGCTCGACCATCGCGTACACCGAGGGCGCCCCCTTCACGTGTGGTGGCGACCGCTATCGGGCGACGGCCAGGCTCGAGCTCCTCACGCTGGAACGGCGCCTCCGCCTCGCCTCCCAGGGCTCGCTCTCGTGGGTGCGCGACACCACGGGCCTTCGCAACGACCTCGTGGCCTGGGCCGAGCTCGACCTGAGGCCCGTGGAGTCGGTGCGGCTCCGAGCGAGGGCGCGGTACCTCTTTCAAGACCTCACGGGCCAGCGCCTCGAGCAGAGCGTCTTGGCCCTGGGCGAGGTGGCCTGGTGCCCCAGTCGAATGGTGCGTCTCGCCCTCCGCTACGAGACGTACGTCTTGATGGATCACCGGAGCTCGAGCCTCACCCACTGGCCCAACCCCGAGCATCGGTTCGCGCTGGACGCTCGCCTCACCCTCTGAATTGAACAGCCATGCACCCACTCACTCTGACGACCATGACGTTGCTCCTCTTCCAGGCCTGCGAGGCCAGCGGCCTGGGCGAGGTCTGTGCTGGCCGCGCGGCGGGAGACCTCGTCATCACCGAGCTGATGCTCGACCCCGAGGGCCCCGACACCGGCCAGGAGTGGGTCGAGCTGTACAACCCTCGCGCCTTAGCCCTCGAGCTCAGGGAGCTCACGCTCTACACGTCCAACCTCGATGGCGCGAAGCTCGCGACCCACGTCATCAAGGCCGGGGCGGTGGCGGCCCACGGCTTCTTCGTCTTGGGCGACGTGAGAGCCAACGCCAACCCGGCGTGGGTCGACTACTCCTACGGCTCGGACCTCGGCGCGCTGGGGAACTCCCGAGGCGTCGTGGGAATTCGCTGTGGAGCCACGGTCCTCGACGAGGTCCGGTGGACGAGCCCAGCCCTCCCCGGCCGAAGTCGAATGCTCGGCGGAGGCACCACCGCGCCCGACGCGGTGAGGAACGACGACGAGGGCGCCTGGTGCGACACGCCGCTCGCGCTCAGCTTCTTCGCCCCCAACTCGGGCACACCTGGCAAGCCAAACCCAGCCTGTCTGAGTGTCGCCGCCGGGCCCGCGTGCCTCGAGGGCGCTGGGCCACGGGCCATCGTCCCTCCCGGCGCGGGAGACCTCCTCGTCACTGAGGTCATGACGAGCCCCTCGGGCACCGACTCCACTGGAGAGTGGCTTGAGGTGCTCGCGCGGGCCGACGTCGACCTGAACGGCCTCACCATGAGCAATGGCTCGGGCGCCACCGACACCATCGAGTCGCCCACCTGCCTGAGAGTGCCGCGAGGGACCTACGCGCTCCTCGCTCGGAGCGCCGACTCCTTCTTGAACGGCGGGCTCCCCGCGCCCCTCGCCGTCTATTCACTGAGCCTGTCCAACGCGAACGAGCGGGTGGTGCTCCGACACGGCGACGCGGGGGTCGATGACGTAGTGCTCCTCCCGGGGGCCTCGGGCATCGCCTGGCAGCTCGACCCCGCGAGGCTCGAACCGGCCTCGGGAGATGACCCCTCGCGCTTCTGCAAGGCACCACGGCGCTGGCACCTTGATGGGGGCGGAGACTTGGGAAGCCCAGGGGCGGCCAACCCATCGTGTGATGGTGGCGTGCCGACGCCCGTCGACGCTGGGTGGGCTCACGGCGGCGACTGCATCGACCCCCTGAGCCATCGGGCTCGCCCGGTGCGCCGACCCACGCTGGGAGACCTCGTCATCACCGAGTGGATGCCCAACCCCTCGGCAGTGCCCGACGCCCTCGGGGAATACTTCGAGATTCGAGTGAACGGCGACGTGGACCTGAACGACCTGGTGCTGGGAGACGCCTCGAACGAGACGCGGACACTGAGGTCCTCCGAGTGCTTGTCAGCGGACGCCGGCTCCTACCTCGTGTTCGCCGCCACCGCCGACGCGGGCGCCAACGGCGGGTTGCCGAGGGTGGCTGGCGTGGTGCCCTTCAGCCTGGGGAACACCACCGACTCCATCTGGATCCGCGGGGTCGACGGCGGGCTCCTCGACGCGGTCAGCTACACCACCAGCGCGCCCGGTCAATCGACGCAGCTCAGGGCGGGCCTCGCCCAGCCGGCCGACAACGACGTGGCGAGCAACCTCTGCTTCACCCCGGACACCGGCGGCACTCGTTATGGCGCTGGCGACCTCGGTACGCCCGGGCGAGCCAACGTGGCCTGCCCATGAGCCGGCTCGCGTTGCTCGAGCTCGTGCTGTTCCTCGCTTGCGGGCCTCCCTGTGGAGCGTCGTCGGCCATCGTCGCGCGGGTGGTCGATGGAGATACCATCGAGCTCGCCTCGAAGGCCCGGGTGCGGCTCCTCTCGGTGGACACGCCTGAAATCACCTCGGGCAAGCGCGACTGCTACGGCCCGGAGGCAGCCGCCTTCACCGCCGCCACGCTCCTCGGCGAGGTGGCGCGGCTCACCTACGACTCCGAGTGCACCGACCGCTACGGACGCACCCTCGCCTACGTCGCGGTGGGCGAATTGGAGCTCAACACCGAGCTGGTGCGTGGTGGCTACGCCTGTGCCTTGGCCGTGGGGACCGCCGGCCGCTCTCGCGCCGAGGAGTTCGCGACCTACGAGGCCGAGGCCCGCACCGCTCGGTTGGGAATGTGGGGAGCCTGCCAGCAGGTGCCCTGCGCGGCGAAGTGACTCTACGGTGCCTCGAGGAGCGAGAAGACATGCGCAAGCTGCGAGACATAGCTGAGCCCGCAGTGCCCCGCGTCAGGGGTCCAGTCGAAGGTGACGTGGGTGCACCCCATGGTGGCCAAGGTCGTCGAAAGCTGGAGCGACTGGCAGTACCAGTCTCGGGCGCCAGCCTCGTCATCGAGGAAGCCGTCGCCGTTCATATCGCGGCAGCCGCCGTCGGGAGGTCCGCCACCCACGCCGAGGTAGATGGCCCCCGCTGGGCAAACGCCGACGCTCGTCCACTGCTCATACAGCGTCGGGTTGTGCTCGTGGGTTCGGCCCAAGC
Organism: Myxococcales bacterium; assembly: GCA_003153055.1. The sequence goes on along the minus strand of PMBV01000529.1, from coordinate 61,843 downwards.
CGTACGCTCCCGAGCAGCCGGCCACCACGTCCCAGGTGCCGGGGTGACGGGCGCCCTGCTTGAGCCCTGCCGAGCCACCGGGCCCGCAGCCCACCACCGCGGTGCGACCGGCCACCCCATAGTGGGCCTCGATGAGCGGTCGCACGGTGTCCTGAACGAAGTCGACGTAGGCGGTGGACAGGTGCCCCACTGGCGCTCCGTTCGCCAGAGTGTCACCGGCGGCCTCGTATTCCTCGAGCGTGCTGCTGCTGACCGCGTCGATGCCCACCACCAGCGTGGAGGGGCCGGCCGACCGCTGGAGCTGCACCGTTGGGCCGAAGCTGTCGGCTCCGTCGTGGGTGTAGAGGGCGCGCTGCATCGGCTCCGCTGGCACCCACACGCGCACGGTGCGAGCGGTGATGGTGGAGCTCTTGACTCCTTGCCATCGCTCCAGGTGAGCCCCCTGGGCGCGCACCACCGAGACCTCCTTCGCGCCGTCGTAGAGGTAGACCCGTGACAGGGCGTCGGGCACTTCGTCTCCCCACCACTTCAGAAACCGGTAGGTCGCGCTCTGCGGGGTGGCGATGGGAGCAATACCCCACGAGACGCCGCCCTCCGAGGTCAGCTCGAGGCGCGGGAAGGCACCGCTGGGGCTCTCGAGCAAGTACGGTTTGGCCTGCGCGTCTGGCTCGCTCAGCGCAAAGAGGTAGCCCGTGCAGGTCTTCATTGGCCAACCATCTGCCGAGGCCACCTTCGCCAGCATCTCGGCCGCGGAGACCGTTCCCGCGCGAAACTGCCGGAAGGTGACGACGTCGTTCGACTCGTCGGCGCACTGCCGGGTGGTGCCACCGCACGAGAGCTGAGCCGAGGAAGCCACCGTCAGGGCCAGGCACCACCATCTTCCGACTCGCACGTGGGCGTTCCCTCCTTGCCAGACACCCAAGCACCCCGGGGCACGGGAGGCAATGCGCAGACAGATGGAAGGTGCTCTTCCATTCAGCCCTGACCCGAGAGGCCGAGGTATCCGCGAGCGAGGCGGAGCGCCGCCCGCTTGAGCGTGGCGTCGTCGAGGCTCGGAGGCCGGTGAAGCACGCCATCGTGGGTGAGGCTGTGAATGGAGTTGGCCAGGACGTGGGTAGCGAGATCGAGGTCGATGCCGCCGAGCTCCGCGGAGTACTGCTCGAGAAGGGCGCGCACGAGGGTCGCCGCCTGGCCTGCGCGCTCTGAGAGCCGCGCGTAGCGACCGAGGTGTGGGAGCGCCTCCAGGCATCGGCGCATGAGCCGGCCCTCGATGGCCTGAAAGTCAATGACGGCATCGATGAGCCGCTCGAGAGCCTGGTCGAGGGTGCTGGCCTGGGGCTCCTCCCCAAAGCGCGCGAGGTGGAACTCGAGCTCCCGGGCCGAGATGCGCTCGATGAGCTCCGTCACCAGCGCCGCTTTGTCGGGGAAGTACTGGTACAGCGAGCCCGGGCTGACGCCGGCGACCACGGCGACCTCGTGCATGGTGAGGTCTTCCCAGCCCTTGGCCTCGAGAATGCGAGCGCCGGCCTCCACCACCGCGTCGACCAGGGCCCTGGAGCGCGCTTGTGCTGGAGATTTTCGGGGTTTGAGGCGCGTGGGGACTCCAGGCGCCCGCCCCTTCTGAATGCGAGTGTCGGCCATTCTCAGTCGCTCTTACTCTCGGCCCCCATGAAACGCATGACTGTCCTGGGAGGCACGGGATTTCTCGGCTCGCGGACGACGACGGCGCTCCAGGCCCTCGCCGGGGTCGAGGTGCGGACGGCGTCACGACACGGGCAGCTCGAGGTCGATGTCACTCGACCCGAGACCTTCTCGCGCCTCGACGGCACGGAGGTGCTCATCGACCTGTCCAACGCCACCGCGCACGCCCCCGACGAGCTCATCGGCTGGTGCCTCGAGAAGGGCATCACGGTCCTCGAGGGCACGAGCGACTCGGCGTGCATCGAGCGATTACACCGCCGTTTCACCGGCACCTCCGGGACGCTGGTGCTGGGTGGGGGCATCTTCACGGGCATGTCGAACCTGCTGGCGCGAGACGTGTCGCGCCGTGTTCCTGAGCTCCGGGCCGTGACACTGGGCATCGCCTCGACTCCCTTCTGTGGCGCTGGAGCGGGCACCATCGACCTCGTGCTCGCGGTGCTCGGCGTGAAAGTGCCGCGATACTCGGCGCATCAGCGCGTCGAGGACCCTGCCATGTCCGAGGGGCCGGTCCTCGAATTCGCCCAGGCCCGCCGGCCGACTGGACGGATGCCGCTGGCCGAGACGTTCATGCTCCACGAGAGCACCGGCGCCGGCGAGGTCGAGGTGGTCTTCGCCGCGAAACCAGCCGCGCTCCTGAGCGCCTTTCGGCTGGTGCCGGTCTCCTTCTTTCAGTCGGGCCTGGGGCGCGCCGTCGTGCGAGGGTACTTCACGTTACTCCGGCGGGTGCTGCTCAGGTCGCGGCCCGGGCCGGTGGAGCTCCTCGCCACGGCCCGCGGCGGCGCCTCGACCGTGAGCCGGCAGCTCGACGCGCCAGACGGCATGTGGGCGGGGGCCTGGGCGCTGGCGGCGCTGGCCGAGGCGGCGATGGGCAGCGGCGAGCACGGCGTCCGGTTCGTCGATGATGTGGCGGAGCTCGAGTCCATCGTGGCGAGGGCCAATGTGCTGGCCCAGACGGACGTTCTCCAGCTTCGACCGGTGCGGAGGTCCGATGTCGGCTGAGGGTCCACCGCGACAGCCACCAGGGACACCAGGGACCGCACCCGCCCAAAGGGACGCGGCGGCACGGGCACCCTCCGTCGTGCCTCCACCGACCAGCCCCTCGACCTCGAGCGAATGGCCTCAGGTCCTCGCCACATCGAAGACAGGCTTCTCCCCGCGACACTCTTCGGCTCTTCACGCCCGCGGCAGAAGCGGACCCGTCGGGCGACGGGGTCGCGGCGAACGTCACCAATGGTTATGTCCAGCGCTCCGGCCCACGGGTCATGTGTCCCGGCAATGACTGGCGCGAGCGCTCGCCCCTGGGCTGTCGGCTAAGGTGGCGACATGAGCCACGGCCTCGTCGAACGCGTCCACGCAGCGCTCGTCGAGCGCTCCACGCCCGGGCGCGCCGTGTCGTCGGCCCGCTACTTCAAGACGGGCAAGGGTGACTACGGCGAAGGCGACGTCTTCCTCGGAGTGAGCGTCCCCGACGTGAGGACGGTGGCCAGGCGCCATCGCGACCTCGGGTTGAGCGACATCGAACGCCTGCTCGATTCTTTGGTTCACGAGGACCGGCTGGTCGCCCTGCTCATTCTGGTCGACCAGTTTCGCCGCGCCAAGCACGACCCGGCGACCCGCGAAGGCATCTTCCGGCTGTACCTGCGACGCCTCGACCGCGTCAACAACTGGGACCTGGTCGACACCAGCGCGCCCGACATCGTCGGCGGGCAGCTCGACGGCCGGCCCACGGAGCTCCTCGACGAGCTGGCGGCCTCGACCCATCTGTGGTCGCGGAGAGTCGCCATGCTGGCGTGCTTCCACTTCATCAAAAAGGGGGACGCCCGAGACGCCCTCCGCATCGCCGAGCGCCTGGTCGGCGACGAGCACGACCTGATGCACAAGGCCGTCGGGTGGATGCTCCGAGAGGTGGGGGGCCGCGTGGGCCTCGAGCCTCTCCGTGAGTTCCTCGCCCGACACGCGGCGACGATGCCCCGAACGATGCTCCGCTACGCCATCGAGAAGCTCCCCGAGGCCGAACGCCAGCGCTGGCTCGGGCGCGCCGCTGCCGAGAAACACCGGCCAGCAAAGGGCTCCCCGCCGCGAAGGCGCGCGTGAGGGAACGCCGCGGCTACAGGCGCGAGACCAGCGCCACCAGGAGCCCCAGCACCAACAGGTCGAGGGCAAAGCCGAGCCACAGCGATGAGAACAAGGTGCCCTTCCTCATCGCCACCACGCCCACGACCAGGCCTGCCAGCCCAGTGAGGACGCTCCCTCCGAGCACCAAGACCATCAGGAAGACCTGGCCGTAGCCGCCGTACCCGCTGGTGCCGAACAGCGACGACGAAGGGAGCAGAATCGCCCCGGCCAGGAGCGCCAGCCCAAGCGTGAGCCACTGAAGCACGGCCCACGCCCGGGGAGCCCTCGGAGCCCCATACTGAGCAAACATGTGTCACCTCGCCGGCCGTCGAGCGACCTCATGGCACACGCCGAGGAGTGCCGGGGTGCCACTGGTGCAGCACCGCACCAGTCTGTTGTGAGCTCCCTCGTTGGTCCACCCAGTGGGCTCCCGTATGGTGCCCGGGCGACCAGTCTCGGTCGCCTCCACTCCACCCCGAGGAAGACAGATGAGCGACGCCCCAAAGATTGCCCAAAAGGCCCCCTACGCAGTACAGGTCGAAGCAGGGAAGAGCTACTGGTGGTGCAGCTGCGGCCGCACCAACGGCCAGCCGATGTGCGACGGGAGCCACCAGGGCAGCAGCTTCGCCCCCAAGGAGTTCAAGGCAACCGAGAGCGGCACCGTCTATCTGTGCGGCTGCAGGCACAGCCAGAACGGCGCCCTGTGTGACGGCAAGCACAAGGCCCTCTGAGGCCCCTCGTCTCACCTGCAACAGCTCGGGTCGCACGAGGAGACGGCGCCCGAGTACGGGCTGTTGGGGCCAGTGCCCCAGTTGCTCTGGCTGATCCACACACACTGGTTCCCGTCACGCACACAGCCGGCGCACTGGCTGCTCCGGTTGCGACCTTGCCCCTGGTTGCCCTGCGCCGCCTTCAGCGCCTGGAGCTGCGCCGCCAGCACCACCGCCACGGCTCTCTGACAGTCGAGCTGAACATACACGGCCAGTTGATATGGGTTGGCGCCCGACGCAGCGCACTGAAATAGACAGGCATTCTGCACATCTTGGCCTTGCTTGGCGCACGCGACGTAGTGGGCACAGGCCGACTCACAGGTACCCTCCGGAGGTCCTTGCGTCTCCTGGCCTCCGTGCGGCGCTCGGGTCGACTCCGGCGGGGGCGCCTGGCTGGCGCTGGCCGACCCGGCTCGCCTCAGCGTCACGGGGCGTTCGAGCACGCTCGACGACAGGGTGATCGAGTCCTTCTCCAGCCTCATAGCGTAGGGAATGGTGTCGCCGTCTTGGGTGATGAGCAGCGTGTTGCCCGAGACCCTCCAGGTGATGGGCTCGGGCGGCACCATCGGCCCGTCCGAGATGGTGCCCGAGCCTCTGCCGCCCAGCACCAGCGTGAAGCCCTGCCCCTCCCAGCGGCCGGCGAGGTTCGGTGCGGCGGTGAGTGCGACAGCGAGCGCGATGGCGAACATAGCAGCCTCCCAGCCTCTCCTGGCACGCTAAGCCGGACCGTGCCCCGACGCATGCCCAATTCCGGCGTCTTCAGTTGGGGTCCACGGCACGCCGTGATTTGGTCCACGACCATGCAGCCGATCGAGACCCGAGTCGAGGCGGTCACGCTGTACCACCGTGGGGCGACAGTGCGGCGCACGGCGCGGTTGAACGTGACGGGCGGGCTCTCTCGAGAGCTCTCGTCGCCGGCCTCCCGCTCGCGCTGCTCGACCACACGGTGCGACTCAAGGTCGAGGCGGAGGGTGCCGAGGTGGCCTTATCCAACGTGCGGATGAGTCTCCACGCTCCACCCCGCGGCACCCCGCCTCGGGCGCCGGAGCAGCAGGAGCTCGAGCTCGTCCGCGGCTCGCTGGAGCTGGCCCGGGACAAGGTCGCCCAGTTCGAGGCCGAGATGGAGCGGCTCCGGGCCGTGCCGGTGATGCCTCGCCCCGTACCGGAAGAGGGTCACGCCCCCAACCCTTCACCCATGCCGACCCGCGCGCTCCTCGAGACGCTGACCGAGGCGGCCCTGGAGACCGCTTGGCGCTGCTTCGCGCCGGCCGCGAGGAGGTCCGACGGCTGCAAGAGACGGAAGCCGACCTCACCCGCCGAGTGGCGCTCGCCTCCACCTCCACCCACGTCAAGCCTGACGAACTCCGCAAATCGGTGCACGCCGTCCTGGCCGTGACGGGTGTGCCCACCAGCGCTCGGCTGGTGCTGGAGTACTTCGTGCTCGGGGCTCGCTGGGCTCCGGCCTACCAGTGCCGCATGAGCCGCGATTGCCGCCAGGCCGACGTCCAGTTGAGGGCCATGGTGTGCCAGAAGACCGGCGAAGACTGGAGCGCCGTGACGCTCGACCTCAGCACCGCCGCCCCGATGAGCTGGACCGACCAAGCGCTTCGACCGCGCAGCCGTGCGAGCGGCCGTGCGAGCGGCCGTGCTGGCGGTGTTCGAGCCCGGGCGCCCTCCTCGCCGACGGTGCTACCGTGAACCAATGGCGAGCGGGACTGGCTCATCGCCTACCATTGGTTATCGATCGGCGAGCCGCTTGTCGGCGCCGCCCGCCAGCCACGCGCGTACTTTCGCACCATGCGCACAACCACCGCGTTTGGAATCGCGAGGCGACTGGGAATCCGGCTCCTCGGGCTGGCACTCGGAGGGCTCTTCGGCGGGCTGATTGGCCTTTTCGCGGCGCCGGCGTGGGAGATGGCGTTCGTCGTCGTCGGCCTGGCCGGCGCTGCAACCGGCGCCACGGCCGGAGCGTTGGCCGCGTCATCCTCGGCGTCCGGGGCTGTCCTGGGGAGCGTCGCCCTCGTACTCGGCGCGGGCACCATGGTGTGCATTGCCAGGCACGGGCCACTCTGGGTCGTCGTCCAGGCCACCACGGCCGTGACAGGAGCTGGCCTCTGCGCCGTCCTGGTGGGCCAATTCCTGGGCAAGGGCGCCCCACCGGCCAGAGGCGCAAGCGGGGCGCCGCGAGTCACCGGAGAGTAAGAGGAACGAGCTTGGCGCTACCGGCCAGCCCGCGCGAAGTCTCGATGGAGCTGCCCAGGGTGGGTGACGAACAGCGGGCCCCAGGACGGGTTCTTGTCGTGCAGGGCGTCGAGCTCGGCGATCATCCGCTGCTGCAGCGCTGGGATGCCCTGGCCCGAGGTGACCGCCTCGACGGTGGCCGCGGCGACGAGGTGGGCCGCATAGAGCGGTCGGTCCGCTGGAGCCGCGGGCAGTGGCCCACCGGTGCGAAACGCCTCCCTGACCCCATCGACGAGCGCCTCGTCGGCGTCACTCCAGTTCTGAATGTCGGCCAGGGCGTGCTGCTCGAGCGCCGCCACCTTGGTCAATGCGAGCGTCTGGGCGACAATCTGCGCTGACTTTCGAGCCAGCGCCGGGGCGATGGTCACTCCCGCAAGGACGATGGTCTTCCGGTCTTTGTCGGTCTCGCGGGCGATGGCCTTCGACCAGGCGCCTCGCTTCGAGAACGTGAGCAACGCGATGAGCTCGGCGGCCAGGTAGCCGCGCACGATGTCGGCTGGGTGCACGTCGCCGGCGGGGCCCTCGCTGCGCAATACCGGTGGCTCGCCCATCGCGAGACTCCAGCCACGAAAGAGGGCGATGAGGCCGATGCCCGCGGAGGGACCGATGTTGAGCAGGCCCATCACGTCGGACGCGGTCTCGTCGATACGGTCGGCCCAGTAGTCAGCCAGCCCATGGCCGAGCGGTTTGAGCTTCGCGCGCACCGCGCTGGCCAGCTCTTCTTGCAAGCCGGAGTCAGCGTGAAGAATGTCGTGCCCGGCCGTCTCATGCCCCAGCGCAGCCCAGCCGACGACGCCGCTGGTCGCGTTCGCTGGCGGCAAGTTGACCACGCCCGCCTTCACCCCGAAGGAGGCCGTGGCGTCGACCGGCCAGGTGTACGGACCACTGGTCGGGTTGCCCCACTTGGCGAGCGGCGGGATAACCCCTCGGTCGGGCGGCTTCACGCCGTGGCGATCCTCCGCGCTCAAGAAGCCGTCGTACAGGTCCGAGGTGAGCTCCTGGTACGCGCGCGTCGGTGCCTTCTGGTAGCCCTCGCCGTGCTGGAGAATCGCCTGGGCGAGGTCGAACAAGAGCCCAGCGGAGCTGACGCGGTCGGGATCCGACGCGAGCACCCTGGCGAACTTCGCCGGGCCGAGCGCCTCGACGGTCGCGAGGTATGGCCCGACGAAGCCTTGCTCGTACACCGGAGGGAAGCGGTCCTTCACCGCCTTCAGCCGCGCCACCAGCTCGTCGTAGTGACTCGGCTCCTTCGGCCCATCGTCCGTCGACGCGGCCGCCACGCGGGCGTCCTCGATGGCTGCCGGCAGTCCAGCAAACTTGATCTCGCTCGCAGCTGAGGCCTTCTTCTGAGCAGCCATGGCTTCCCCCCAATGAACGGCGAATGGAATTGGGGGACACTAGAAAGCCAGTTCGCCTTTGTCTACCTCACTCCCGCTTCCTCGCCTCCACGGTCACCGGCAGCCGGGTGTCCTCGGCCATCTCGGGCAACTCCAGCACCCAGCCGTTCTTGAGCTTCACCCAGCCACCCCAGAGGGTCTCCTTCTCCTTCTCGATGACGGCTTCCTCGAGATCCTTCTTCGGCACATAGACAGACAAGACACCAGCGGCCTTCCGGATCATCACCTTCATGGCACTTTCGCGCCTCCCAGCGCGGCCTCACAGGACTTGAGCTCTCTCGCGCGCATGCCCACCACCGAGCCGCGATCGACGAACTCCACCGCGTAGATGTAGAACCGCTGGAGGAACGTGCCGACGTCGCGCACGTACCCCACGTCACCCTTCTTCACCAACACGTCTCCGATGTCCCTCCCGGCGAAGGTGCCGTCGTTCTTCACCACCTTGGTCGAGCGCACCTTCTGCCCCGGCTCGAACTTGGGCGGCCCATCGAGCTCAATGACTTCCCGTTCCATGGCGCTCCTCAGGCTGTCTTTCCAACCATGACTTCGCCCACGTACGCCGCGTACCAGGCCGCGATGCCCGCTTCGATCCACTCGTAGGCGTACTGGTCCGAGACCACGATGCCCGCTGCCTCGAGGCCCTCCCTCGGGCAAGCGCCGACCTTGGCGCAGAGAACGGCCTTCACCCCTTCGAGCACCTGGAGCGACGCGTCGAGCGAGGCGTCTTCTCCCCAGCCACCCTGGCAGTAGGTCTCGACCTTCCGGTGGCCGATGAACTTCACGCCGGCCGACGAGGCCTCGAAGACCTGAAACTCCTTGGCGTGGCCGTAGTGCTGGTTGATGCGCCCGCCACCGCGAGTCGCCACCGCGATGAGGACCGGCGCGGCGTCGGGGAGCTGCTTGAGCTCGGCCACCGCCGCTTCTTTGGTCTCGGAGTGCTCGCTCCGCTCCCTCGAGATGACCTCCCGGTGGGCCTCGCGCAGCGTCGGGTCGTACTCCACCGTTTCGGGGAGCGCGGCGAGGTTGAACTCCTGGCCTCGGTCCTCTCCCAACAGGCCCACCGCGTCGGCCCGGCACTGGCGACAATGCCGCATCAGCTTGGTGCCGTTGCCCAAGCGATCCTGCAGGCCCTGCAGCTCCTTCGCCGTGGGGCCGCGCTGGCCGGTGAGCCCGAAGTGCGTGCCGTGCTTGGCTTCGGAGATGAGCGGCATCACATTGTGGAGGAAGGCGCCCTTCGCCTTCACCACCTTGCTCACCTCGAGCAGGTGCACGTCGTTGATGCCCGGAATCATCACCGAGTTGACCTTCACCAGAATCTTCCGCGCCACCAGCATCTCGAGACCCAGCATCTGCCGCTCGTGGAGCAGCGTCGAGGCCTCGACCCCGTGGTACCGCTTCCCCTTGAAGTAGACCCACGGGTAGATGCGAGCGCCGATCTCCGGGTTCACCATGTTGATGGTGATGGTGACGTGGTCGATGCCGAGCTCGGCGATGTCGTCGACGCAGTCGGGCAGCGCCAGCCCGTTGGTCGACAGGCACAGCTTGAGGTCGGGAACGCGCGCCTTCACCAGCTCGAGCGTGGCCTTCGACTTCTTCCAGTCGTGGCACGCGTCACCGGGCCCGGCGATGCCCAGCACCGACAGCTCGGGCACCTCGTTGGCCACCGCCGTCACCTTCCGCACCGCCTCTTCGGGCGTCAGCTTCTCGGACACCACTCCGGGGCGCGACTCATTGGAACAGTCGTACTTCCGGTTGCAGTAATTGCATTGGATGTTGCAGGCCGGCGCCACGGCCACGTGCATGCGGGCGAAGTACTGGTGGGCCTCCTCCGAGTAACAGGGGTGGTCCTTCACCTTTTCCCACACGTCTGCGGGGAGGTCGTCTTGGCTCTCCGACGAGCCGCACGACTTCGAGGCACACGACTTCTCGGCGGGGGCATTCAATGATGGAAGCGTGACGAGCTGACCCAAGCTGGCTCCTTGTGAGCTGGCTCATTGAGCAAGGTCCGCACCAGCACTGGGCTCCAGAGAGACCGCGAGGTTGGCGAGCGTTCCCCATGTCGCGGTCGCGACAATGTCGGGTCTCCGACAGCCACTAGAACTTCTTGATGGGCACGTTGTGCTTCTTCAGCGCGTAGCCGATCTGCCGAGGAGTGAGCCCCAGGAGACGAGCCGCGCGGGCCTGCACCCAGCCAGCCGACTCCATCGCCTCGATGAGTCGCTCTCGCTCGGTCTTGTCGCTCTCGCCGACAGGGGCCGGAGCGGTCGCCGCCGGGGCGTGCGACACCGGCACCGGCTGACGCCACAGGGTGGCCGAGAGACACTCGTCTTGCTTGCAGGCGAAGTCGGCCGGCCCGAGCACCAAACTCCGCGCGAAGGTCGCGGTGCGACGCACGCAGTTCTCCAGCTCCCGCACGTTGCCGGGGAAGTTGCACGCGTGGAGCACGCCCAGGGCACCTTCATCGAGGGCGAGCTGGGTCTCGTGCTCTTCGTTGAAGCGGCGGAGAAACTCCCGGGCCAAGGGCGCGATGTCGGCCTTCCTCGAGCGCAACGGCGGGAGGAAGATGGGCACCACGCTGATGCGGTAATAGAGGTCGGCCCGGAACGCACCGCGCGCCACCGCCTCTTCCAGGTCGCGGTTGGTGGCCGCCACCAGCCTCACGTCAACGCGAATGGTGGCGCTCCCGCCCACCCGCTCAAGCTCGCCCTCCTGGAGCACGCGCAGGAGCTTGGCCTGAAAGGCTGGAGAGATGTCGCCAATCTCATCGAGGAACAGCGTGCCCCCATCGGCCAGCTCGAAGCGGCCCCGGCGCATCGCCCCGGCGTTGGTGAAGGCCCCCTTCTCGTGGCCGAACAGCTCGCTCTCGAGCACCGTCTCGGGCAGCGCGGCGCAGTTGACGGCGATGAAGGGCTTGTCCTTGCGAGGCGAGAGGCGGTGCAGCGCCTGAGCGAACAGCTCCTTGCCGGTGCCCGACTCACCGCGCAGCAGCACCGTGGAGTTGCTCTTGGCCACGATGCGCAGCTTCTCGCTGACCAGGCGAATGGCCGGGCTGTCACCCACGATGCCGGTCTCGCTCAGCGGCCGCGCGGCGCCAGCGTGCTCGAGGAGCTTGCCGAGGCGAGCCTGCTCCTCGATGAGCCGCTCTCGATCCTTCGAGATGAGCCGCTGCAGCCGCACGGCCTGGCCCACCATGTTGGCGATCATGCTGAGGAGCCGCACGTCTTCGTCGAAGGGCACGGGCCGGTGACGATTGCGCTCCACGCTGAGCGTCCCGATGAGCTCGCCGCGATCCTCGATGGGCACACCGAGAAACGCGACGTCGGCCTCGCTCGGCCACTCGCTCATTCCACTGGCGGGGAACCACGCGTGACCCCGAACGCTGTCCACCACCACCGGTGCCTTGGTCTTCACCACGTCGGCGATGGCCAGCTCGGGCAGCTCGTCGCGGAACTTCTCGGCCCGCGCCTCGGTCCACCCGACGCCGATGACCGCCTCCGGGCTCCCTTCGTCATCGAGCAGGGCGATGAGCCCATGGCGCATGTCGAGAAAGCTCGCCAACAGCTCCAGCACGCGCCCCAGCATCACCTCGAGGCGATCAGGCGTCGTGAGGAGCTTCGACAGCTCGTACACCGTCAGCAATGCGATGTCCGCCCGCGGCCGAGACGTCGGTGCTTCGGTCCCTTCCAGCGCGCTCATGGGCTCCCCCTCCGGGCCATGAAGGACGCTGTCTTAAACTGAGCGCGATTAAGCGTAAACATCGTTCTATTTGTTCCTCGTTACGCGCATTGGGATTTCCACGAAGCAATATTAAGCTGAACTTTCGTCAATTGTCATGTCGGCAACCCGACAAAGTGAAGGAAAGGTTGTGGAGGTAAGAAAGCCGACAGTCCAGGTTTCAGGTGGTTACGAATTGGCGCAAGGGTTGCTCTCAGTCACGACTATGGCCGATGACGCAGCGGGCTACGGAGTTCCGGTTCGTACGGAGAGTGGATCAGCGGTGCGGGTCAAGCGACCCCTCGACACTCCAGAGAAGGTGAAGCAGATCGAAGCGGTCATCGCCGAGCTGCGACCGACCTTCCAAGCGGACGGTGGAGATTGCGAGCTGGTGAAGGTCGAGGCTGATCGCGTGCTGGTGCGCATGACGGGCGCGTGCGTCGGGTGTCAGCTGGCGGGGGCGACGGTGCAAGGGCTCCAGGCGAGGCTGATGAAGGAGCTCAATCAGTTGGTGCGAGTCATCCCGGTGCCGCCGGGGTACGAGCCATGAGCCTCATCTACCTCGACAACAACGCGACGACGCGGGTCGACGCTGAGGTGCTAGCGACCATGGTGCCGTACTTCCTGGAGCACTACGGCAACGCCTCGTCGGCCCATGGAGCAGGCGCCGTCGCGGCGAAGGCGGTGCAGGCGGCGCGCAGAGCGGTGCAGGCGCTGATCGGCGCGCGGGCCGACGAAGAGATTCTCTTCACCTCGGGTGCTACCGAGTCGAACCATAGCGCGGTGCACTCGGCGCTCGCGGCGGGCTCGGCCAGCGGGCGGAGCGAGCTCGTCGTCTCGGCCGTGGAGCACCCCTCTCTCCTCGTCACCGCGAAGCACCTCGAGGCCACGAGGGCCATCAAGGTCCACTTCGTGCCGGTCGATGGCAACGGGCAGATCGACCTCGACGCCTACCGACGAGTGCTCTCGACCCGCACCGCGCTGGCGTCAGTGATGTGGGCCAACAATGAGACAGGCACCTTGCACGACGTGGCACTCCTCGCCGAGCTCGCCCACCAGGCGGGCGCCCTTTTTCATGTCGACGCGGTGCAGGCGGCGGGGCGCGTCGCGATGGACGTCAAGGCGACCGCCATCGACCTGCTCTCGCTGACGGCTCACAAGCTCCATGGCCCCAAAGGAGTGGGCGCGCTGTACGTGAAGAAGGGCCTGCGGTTTCACCCTTCGCTCCGTGGAGGGAAGCAAGAACGCGGACGCCGGGCAGGAACCGAGAACGTGCCGGGCATCGTCGGCTTCGGCAAGGCGGCCGAGCTGGCGATGCAGGGCTTCGAAGACGAGCATCGAGTGCGGGCTCTGCGCGACCGCCTCGAAGCAGGCCTCCTCGAGCGAATACCGCGCAGCCGGGTCAACGGAGCGGTCTCGACGCGCCTCGGCAACACCAGCAACATCTCCTTCGAGCGGGTCGATGGCGAGGCGGCGGTCGAGCTGCTCAGCCGCCTGGGCATCGCCGTGGCGTCCGGGGCCGCCTGCGCGTCGGGCCTGAACGAGGCGTCGCACGTGCTTCGCGCCATGCGCGTGCCCCTCGCCATGGCCATGGGGGCCATCCGGTTCTCCTTGTCCAAGGACAACTCCGATGGAGAAATCGACCGGGTGCTCGAAGTGCTGCCGCGGCTGATAGAGTCGCTGCGGAAGCCTCGGCCAACGGAGAGCTCGCAGGGGTTTTCGTCGCAGTACGGGAGCCAGCCAGCGTGAGCACGACCATTGTCGTCAATGACAGCACCTTGCGCGACGGGGAGCAGGCTCCTGGGGTGGCGTTCTCGCTGAAAGAGAAGGTCGCCATCGCGCGGGCGCTCGAGGCCGCCGGGGTCGATGAGATTGAAGCGGGCATCCCTGCCATGGGGCACGCGGAGATCGACGCCATCGCGGCGGTGGGCTCGGTGCTCGAGCGCGCCCAGGCCATCGCGTGGGGGCGAATGACCGAGTCCGACGTCGAGGCGGCGGCGCAGACGGGGCTCACTCGAATCAACCTCTCGGTGCCCCTGTCGGATCGACAGATCGCCGCCAAGCTGCAGGGCGGTCGGCCGGCGGTGCTGGCCCGCATCGCCCGGGTGGTGCGCCTGGCCCTCGATAGGGGCTTCAAGGTGGCGGTGGGAGGCGAGGACGCGAGCCGTGCCGACCAGGACTTCGTCCTCGAGGCGATGGAGACGGCGGCTCGGGCGGGGGCCCATCGCTTTCGCTATGCCGACACCGTGAGCGTGCTGGACCCCTTCGGGGCGGCCAGCGTCTTCGAGCGGCTGCGAGCCCACAGTGACCTCGAGCTGGAGTTCCACGGGCACGACGACCTCGGGCTGGCCACGGCGAACACGCTGGCCGCGGTGCGAGGCGGGGCGAGCTCGATGAGCGTCTGTGTGCTGGGGCTGGGCGAGCGGGCGGGCAACGCCGCGCTCGAGGAGGTGGTGACGGCGCTGCCTCGGCTCTCCACATGGACGACGAACGTGCTCGCGTCTCGGCTGTGCGGGCTGGCTGAGCTGGTAGCGACGGCCGCGTGCCGCAGCATTCCCGAGGGAAAGTCCATCGTCGGCCGCTCGGTCTTCGCCCACGAGTCGGGCATTCACGTGGCCGGGCTGCTCAGAGACCCGGCGACCTACGAAGCGCTGAGCCCCACGCCTTTTGGGCGGGAGCGAGAAATCGTCATGGGCAAGCACTCCGGTCGCGCCTCGCTGCGCCACGCGCTGAGGACGCTCGGGGTCGACGTCGACGAGCTGTTGCTGCCGGGCGTGCTCGACCGGGTTCGGGCCCGGGCCATCGCCACCAAGCGCGCGGTCGAGGGGAAAGACTTGTTGCGGATGTACCAGGAAGCACTCGCCGAGACATGGGAGGATGCCAGTGGCCGTCGCTGAAGATTTGAAGAAGCTGAGCGCCGCGGAAGACTTCTTCCGCTACCTCGAGGTGGACTTCGACCCGCTCGTGCTGAACCGGGCGCGGCTCCATATTCTCCGGCGCATGGCCGAGTCGCTCCACCGCACCCCGCTCGACGGGGTCGACGACGACGGCTCCCGCGCGCTGTTTCGCTCGGCCCTCGAGGGGGCCTACGCCGATTTCGTCACCAGCTCACCCATCAAGGAGCGGGTGTTCAAAGTGCACAAGGACGCGCGCCGGGCGCTGCTGCCGTTCGCTCGTCGGCGGTGACGCTGACGCCTGCTCCGCGGGGGCGCATGCGGGCTCGAATCGCCCGGCGGGAGTTCCTCGACGACACGTGAAGCGCGCATTGTGGCGGCGGGCCTGGCCGTCGACTGCCTCGAGCTTGGTTTGACTCAGCACCTCGAGCGACGACTGCCACGGCGGCGGCTGGCGAGCAGGAGCGCGCCGCTGAGCCAGAGGCCAGCGAGACCATTGGACGCTTGACAGGACGCGCCCGTCACCGGCTCGTGGCCTGCTCCGCCGCCACCACCGCCACCACTTCCGCCACTTCCGCCGCCTTTGCCCTGCGAGTCGTGACCGGGGTCCGAGCCGCCATCGGGCCCATTCACCGGAGGAAGGCCCGCGTCAGGCCGGGGCGGCAGGCCGGCGTCCGTGTCCGTCGGCTCGAAGTCAGACCCGGCATCGGGTGGTGTGCACACCCCCGCGTCCACCGCCGGCGCAGCTCCAGATTGCCCGTCGAGCTTGAAGTAAATTCCGTAGCGATCCGCGTACCGTTGGTAGTGCGGTGTGAAGGCGAGCTTGGTGTCGGAGTCGGTGTTCTTGAGGGTGAACTCGAGCTTCCCCGGCGTCCTCACCAGGTTGGAGTTGATGTTCGCCAGCCAGTCGTTCACCGTCGTACCGGAGTTGATGCGGATGGTGTCTTGGATGACCACCCCGGCCGGAATGGTGGCTTTGATAGAAGACCATTGCCCCTCCGACACCATTCGCTCGGTGCCCAGGCCGGCGCTGAGCACCACCGGGCCGTAGGAGAAGGCGACCTGCGAGGGGTTGTCTGGCAACCGCGACACCTGAACCTCCATCGGGAGGGTGAGCCGGAGCTGGTCGCCAGCCTTCCACACCCGGTTGACCTCGAGGTAGCCGTTGACCTCCGGGGCGTTGGCCCGCTGGCCGTTGACCGTGACCGTCGGGAATTGACAGTACGGGGTCCACGACGGTCTCCGGAGCTTGAGCTTCACCGCGCCGGTGGGCGCCTGGGTGATGGAGAAGGCCACGGTGCTGGAATTTGGAAGGTCCGTCGTCTGGCTCAGCGTGAGGCCCCGAGCATCCCACGCGACGGTCGAGCTGACGTACAGGTTCACATACAGGTCGGTCGCGTCGTGGAAGTAGAGGCTGTCGTTGAGCTTGGCGTAGTTCTCCATGCCGGTGCCGTTGCAGCACCAGAAGGTCGTGTCCTCGGTGCCGAAGGCCTTGAAGTACCCAGTCCCCATCGGTTTGAAGTACGTCGTCATCGCGTTGGTGGGGTTGACGGCCGAGAGGACTTCATTGATGTGCGATCGCTCGTAGAAGTCGGCGTACTTGACGTCGCCGGTGATTTTGAAGAGCTCCCGGGTGAGCTTCAGCATGTTGTACGAGTTGCACGACTCGTTGTTGGTGTTGTCGCGCGTCGAGTCGAGCTTTCCGGCTGGGCCGAAGTGCTCGAGCTCGCTGTTGCCCCCGGTGACGTAGGTGTGGTCGTGCACGACCATGGTCCAGAGCTGCTTCGCCGCCGTGTAGTAGAGCGTCTCACCGCTCCCCAGGGTCCGGTAGCGATTCAGCGCGCCGATGAACTTGGGGAACTGCGTATTGGCGTGGAGCCCATTGAGAATGTCAGTGCCGTTGGAGATGGGGGTGAACAGCGTGTCCTCGTCGAACGCGTGGGCCGCGGCGAGGTGGTTGGGGTTGTTGGTCTGCCGGTACAGCTCGTACAGGCAGTCGTTCATTCCACCGTACTCCACGCCAAGGACTCTCGAGCGGAGGCCGGCGTCCCAGCTCGAGCTCCGGGTGTAGGCCCAATCACCCAGCTTGCTCGCCACCGCCAGCGCGGTCGGGTTTCCCTCGAACTCGTAGACATCGAGCAGCCCGGCGAGGATCTTGTGCATCGTGTACCAGGGGGCCCAGCTCGAGCCCGAGGCCTTCCCCTCGATGACATCGAAGTGCGACTCGGGCGAGCCGAACAGGTAGCCCTTGGGGTTCTTGTCTTGAAACACCTTGAGCTGCCCGATGGTGGAGTCGAGCTTCTGGGCGATGGCATCACCCTGGCTGGTCCCCTTGGTCTGCTTGTAGGCCCGTGCCATCGCCGACAGGTAGTGGCCGAGGGTGTGGCCGCGGAGCAGGCTCCAGCCGCCCTCCCAACCCCCGTAGAGGTTGGCATCCGACGCCGGGTCTCGCCCTTCGGAGACCGCTTTGAAGGCGGCCACCAGGCGGTCCGGGTCCAGCCTGAGGAGGTACTGGATGTTCTTGTCGAACAGGTTCTTGTAGCTGGGGTCGGTGATCCGCACCTTGTCGAGGTCGAACTCCTCGAGCTTCTCCACCGAGGCCGGGGCGGCGACGGCGGACCAAGCGAGGCCGGCCGCGAGCAGGGAGACCCACGCGTGAGGCCGGTTCCTCATCGACCCTCCCGTTTCTTCTTCTCGTTCACCTAGGAGAGGATGTGAGCCGGGACCTCGTCGGGTCATACCCCCTGGCGTCACCCGCACGCGAGAGCGCGCCGAGTCACCCGAATTCGTTCAGATTCCTCGGGCTTTCGCGGGCCTGCGCCGGTGCTTTGACCCGCTCTCGAGGCTTTCGCACTCCTAGCTCACTCAACGTCCGCGGAGCGACTACCCGAGCCAGCTCCTCGCATCGACGTTGAACCAGGAGGACGGATGAATCGCGTCGTTCACGGCCGCAGACGGAGCACCCACCGCGTTTCGCGGACCCTTCTCGCTGCCCTCTGGCTGCCCACGATGATGGCGTGCGGCCTTGGGCTGGACTTCGAAGGCGACGGCGGGAGCAGCCGGACGCGCGACGCCGGTCACACCGCTGGGGGCCCCGGCGGAGGAGGCACGGTCGGTGGTGGAGGAGGCACGGTCGGTGGTGGAGGAGGCACGGTCGGTGGCGGGGGAGGCACGGTCGGTAGCGGAGGAGGCAGGGTCGGCGGCGGAGGAGGCACGGGTGGTGGCGGAGGAGGCACGGGCGGTGTTGGTGGCTCCGGGGGCGCTGGTGGTGGGGCGCCACGAGACGCAGGCACGCCCGATAACTCCGGCGACGGCGATCCCAGCGTGGGGTGCGGCAAGACCTCGACCGTGACCTTCGG
The DNA here is from genome assembly GCA_003153055.1 of Myxococcales bacterium. The sequence goes on along the minus strand of PMBV01000529.1, from coordinate 43,652 downwards.
GACGGTCCCCGGCGAGTCGGGCCAGGACGTCGGCAACGGCGCCGGTGGCTACGTGACGATCAATGGTCGCGGCTTCGCGATGAGGCTCCCCGACAACTACGACAAGAATCACCCGTATTGGCTGGTCTTCGGATTTCACTGGAATGGAGGCACGTCCAAAGACGTCGATACCGGTGGCTCGAATGGGTACATCTCGTCCCACTTCGGGCTCCAGAAGCTGTCGAAAAACGGCGCCATCTTCGTCGCGCCCCAGGGCAACGGCAACGGCTGGGGGAACGGCGGTGGCGCGGACCTCAAGTTCGTCGACGACATGGTGAAGCTCATCGAGGACAACTACTGCGTCGACAAGAAGCACATCTTCGCCAATGGGTTCAGCTACGGCGGAGGCATGAGCTACTCCATCGCTTGCTCGCGCGCCAAGGTCTTCAAGGGAGTCGCCATCTACGAAGGCGCTCAGCTCAGCGGCTGCGACAACGGCAACGACCCCATCGCCTACTGGCAGATGGCGGGCCTGGATGATGGTACGTGTACCATAGACGGGGCCAAGCCAATGCGTGACAAGTTCGTCAAGAACAACAGTTGCACAGCACAGAACCCGCCCCAGCCCCCCAAAGGCCCCCCGTACTTGAGCACCGGTGGGCATGTCTGCACTGACTACGCCGGCTGCTCGACAGGGCACCCGCTCCGCTGGTGCGTGCACCAGTCTGGCCACGGCAACGCCATCGTGGACGGCACCCCAGATGTCTACAATTCGTGCGCGACGCCACCCAAGACCTGCTCGACCTCGTGCCCGTGCACCTGGGTCCCCCAAGACGTGTGGACGTGGATGAACTCGTTCTGAGCTCAGCGTCATGGGCGGTGAACAGCGTCGCTGCCCGCGTCACGGACGCGCCACGAAGAAGCAACGTGTGCTGCGATGCGCCATGAATGGGCGACGCGAACGTCACACCAAGGTGAACCGACTGGTCGGTTGAGAAACTGCTTCCTGATGCAAGGGTCAGGTGCCACCATGAGTGGGCAGTGCCCCACGTTGCACGACGCGCTCCCCCCAGCGCGGAGGAACACATGAGTCGTCACCCGAGCTCGCTTCGCATCCCACCTCTCCTCTTCGCCGCACTCGTACTCGCGTTCGCTGCCTGCGGCACTGGCGCCAATCCCACGGCCACCCTCGCCAACAGCGACACGTCGGTGGTCAGCTCGGCGTTGGTGACACCTTCAGGCACGTTCTCTACCTTCGCCTACAACGTGGCGGGGCTCCCGCAGGTGCTCTCGAGCGCACAGGGCGACCGGGCCGCGGCCACCGCCCTCATCAGCTGCTACCTGCGGCAGTTCGACTTCGTCAACGTGGAGGAGGACTTCAACTACCACTCGGCGCTCTACGATAGCTGCGATGATCACCCGTACCGCTCGCCCACCAGTGGCGGCGCCGCTTTCGGCAGCGGGCTCAACTCATTGAGCCGCTTCCCATACATCGACTGGGATCGCATCAAGTGGAACGATTGCAACGGCGTCGACTGCCTCACGCCCAAGGGTTTCACCGTCGCGCGTACCCGACTGGCCGAGGGCGTCTACGTCGACATTTACAACCTCCACACCCAGGCCCAGACGGCCGACGCCGACCTCTCCGCGAGGAGGAAGAACATCCTCCAGCTCCTCAGCTACATCGAGGCGAACTCCGCCGGCAACGCAGTCATCGTGATGGGCGACACCAACACCCGCTACACCCGCGCCGGCGACAACATCTGGGAGTTTCTCCTCCGTGGCTACACCGACGCCTGGGTGAGCTTGGTGCGGAGCGGATCGGTGCCCGTATCCGGTGCGCCGGACCTGACCTGCAATCCGGCCGTCACGGGCCCCGACTGCGAGGTGGTCGACAAGGTCCTCTTCAGAGACAACGGGTACGTCGGGCTCCAGGCGACCGGGTACCGCGTGGCGACCGATGCCGTCGACTCCTCGGGCGTCGAGCTGTCGGATCACCGCGGCGTGGTCAGCACCTGGAAGTACACCGTCGCGGCTGACCGCCGGCTCAGCGACGTGTTCGGAGGCCCGCACGGCACCGCGTTCAACGACGTCTCGATGCTCGGGTTGAACCCCACGGTGAAGCAGCTGAAGCTCCGCGCCGGGAACCGCGTCGACCGGGTTGAGACGGTGCTCACCACCGGCTACCCGTTCGCCCACGGAGGGACCGGCGGCACCGAGCAAGTGCTCACCCTCGCGGCCAGGGAGTCGATCGCGTCCCTCGACCTGTGCGCTGACCAGTACCAGGGCCACACGCGAATCTTCTACGCCAAGTTCACCACCAGCACCGGCCGCTCCATCTCAGGAGGGACCACCACCTCGAGCTGCACCAGCCTCTCGGCGCCCGCCGGCTGGCAAATCGTCGGCTTCCACGGACGCTCCGCGGACGAGCTCGACGAGTTGGGAGTCGTCTACGCTCCGATCGTCGCCAGCCCCCCCGCGCCAGCCCAGGCGGTTCAGTTCGTCAACCGCGACTCGGCGATGTGTCTCGACATCACTGGCGGAAAGACGGCTGACGGGACCACGCTGATTCAGTGGCCTTGCAACGGCGCATCGAATCAGCGCTGGAGCTACGACGCGGCGACGGGGCTCGTGCGCAGCATGCAAGACCCCCATTTCTGCCTCGACAACACGGGCACCTACGCCAACGGTGCCAGCGTGGCCATCTGGACCTGCAACGGGAACAGCAACCAGCGCTTCACCTATGATTCAAGCAGCGGCGCTCTGGCCCTCCGCAACGCCCCAGGCCAAGTCGTCGACGCCGCGCGTGGCTCGGGCGCTGGCGGGAGCGTGGTGACCTGGGGGAACTGGCAGGGGCCCAACCAGGCCTGGAACGCGGTGCCTTGAGGCCTCGCTGACCGCCTGACGCCTGAAACCGGGGGTCGCGAGGTGACGCGCTGTCACCTCCGGCCCCGCGGTCCGATGAAGGAGCGCCCCGGCGCTCAGCGCCTCGCCGGTTGACCCGGCTGCGATGCGCCGTGTCTCTACGACGTGGCGCAGGGAAACGCAAACGACAGCACCAGCGGCCGACTCGGCCCGAGGCGAGGACAACGATGCGATTCGCACACGGACGCGACCGCGAGCAGAGGGCACGCCAGCTGAGTCAGGGGAACAGCGCCCGCCGGGAGGTGATGAATGCTCAGCTGGCGATGCTGCTCGCGGTTGGCCTCAGCGCCACGGCTGCCTCGCCAGCGCACGCCGCGTCGCTCCAGCGGGTCGAGGGTTTCGGCACTCACCCCGATTACGTGAACATGTACCTGTACGTGCCGGACAAGCCCGCGTCGCCGGCGCCGGTGGTGGTCGCCACGCACTACTGCACCGGGAGCGCAGCGGCCTTCTTCTCAGGGATGTCGGGGCTGGTGTCCGCCGCAAACCAGTACGGCTTCATCATGATCTTCCCCGAGACGACCTCGCCGAACAGCAAGTGCTGGGACGTCAACTCGAGCGCCTCGCTGACCCACGACGGCGGGAGCGATTCGGCAGCCATCGTCACCATGGTGAAGTATGTGAAGGCCCACTACGCGGTCGACGCCAGTCGCGTCTACGCCATGGGCACGTCGTCTGGCGCGATGATGACCAACGTATTGCTCGGCGCCTACCCAGACGTGTTCGCCGCGGGCTCGGCCTGGTCGGGCGTCCCCTTCGGGTGCTTCGCCGGGACGGGCTGGTGGAACGCCGACTGCGCGACCGGGAAGATTTCCAAGACCGCCCAACAATGGGGCGACTTGGTGCGGGCGGCCTACCCAGGGTACGCCGGCCCTCGCCCACGAGTACAGCTCTGGCACGGTGACGCCGACACCACGCTGGCCTTCAACAACTTCGGAGAAGCCATCAAGGAGTGGAGCAATGTGGCGGGCCTCGTCGAGACGCCCAGCTCGACGGAGCAGAACATGCCACGGCAGGGCTACACCCGCACCCGCTACAAGGACTCGTGCGGCAGGGTGCGAGTCGAGGCCACGCGCGCGAGCGGCGTCGGCCACGAACTGGCCGTCATCTCCGAGGAGGTCATCCGCTTCTTCGCGCTCGACAAGAATGGGCCAGATCCCGACACCGTTGGCTGCGGCGGGCAAGACGCAGGGGTCCCTGACGCCGGAGGAGCCCCGGCGCGGGACGGCGGTGCCGTCGACGCTGGTGCCGGTGGTGTCGACGCTGGTACCGGTGCCGTCGACGCCGGCCGGGGCCATGACACCGACGCGGGCGAGGCGACGAGCCACGACGCGGGGCAGCCGCCCTTCACCCATGCCGATGGCGGGTCCCATACCGACGGTGGTCTCGGAGGAGGCTGCGCGTTGGCGGGAGGCCCGCCCGCCCTCCAGGGCCTGGCAGCGCTCCTGTGGTTGACGCGTCGGCGGCCTCGGCGGTGAGCGCTCTCGACCTCGACCTCCGCGGCGCGCGTCGCGAGGCGTCACTGCGCAGCCGTATTTGACCCGAAAGGCCCGGCTGACGGCCCCTTGAGACTGTGAGGCGAGCCGGCGCACGACCGACAGGAGCCAATCAGGATTCCGTGGGGCACACCACATGAACAGCGGGTTCCGGCTCCTCTTCGCCGCCGCGGCGCTCATTCTCTCCGGGTGCACCAGTTCCCAGCACGGCCCGGGCCTCGACGGTGGCCCAAGCGGCCCCGGCCACTCAGACGCGGGCGTTGGCCCCACCAGGACTGATGCCGGGCCCACGCTCGACGCCGGCCGACCCGACGGAGGCCACGTTCCCGGCTCCGACGAGGGGCCGCCCGATGCCGGACCGCCTGACGCGGGCACCTGCGTCAGCGACCCGAAGGACTTCCCCTTTCCGTTCCGCGACCCCTGCCTCCCCCTCGAGCAGCGGGTCACCAACCTCGTGGGCCAGCTCACCGACGCCGAGGCGGTGTCGTTCCTGAGCGAGTACCAGCCGGCGGTCACTCGCCTCGGAATCGTCGCCTTCCACACGTTCACCGAAGGAATCCACGGGCTCAGCGGCGCTCCGAACGAGGCCACCATGGGAATCCTGTCGACCCAATTTCCCCAGGCCTTCGGGCTCGGCGAGACCTGGGATCCAGAGATGCTCCGGACCGTCGGTGCCATCGAAGGGCATGAAGCTCGCGTCTACTACCAGAAGTTCGGAGGCACGCACGCGAGCCTGGCAGTCCGCGCGCCGGTGGTTGATCTGTCGAGAGACCCGCGTGCCGGACGCACCGAGGAGCACCTCGGCGAGGACCCTTACCTGGTCGGCGAGCTGGCCAAGGGTTTCGTACGCGGCCTCCAGGGCGACAACCCGAGGTACCTCCAGACCGCCTCCACCGCTAAGCACTTCTTCGCCTATGACGAGGAAGACCACCGCGACGCCGCCGACGTGACCATCGACGAACGAAACCAGCGCGAGTACTACCTGCTCCCCTTCCGCGCGGTTCTCCAGGCGGGCGGGCAATCATTCATGACCTCGTACAACGCGGTCAATGGGGCTCCGAGCGTCGTCTCGCCCCTCATCCAGAGCGTCGTCGTCAAGGAGTGGGGGTTCGACGGGATGGTCTGCACCGACGCGGGAGCCATGCAGTCCGCGTACAGCCGGTTCCACTTCTTCCCGACGCTGGAGGACGCCGCCGCGGGTACGGTCAAGGCGGGCACCGCCGTCGTCCTCGCCGGAGACACCGGGGCGATGCAGCGGGCGTTCTCTTCCGGCAAGCTCACCCGCGCCGCCGTCGACGCGGCCCTGCGAGGCAACTTCCGGGTGCGCTTTCGGCTGGGTGAGTTCGACCCGCCCGCGCGAGTGCCCTACTCGACCGTCGACGGGCAGTCGCAGCCGTGGAACAGCGCCGAGAGCAAGGCCGCGGCCCGGCTGGTCACCCAGAAGTCCATCGTGCTGCTGAAGAACAGTGCCAGCACGCTGCCGCTCGACAAGGCGAGCCTCCGCTCGTTGGCTGTGATTGGACCCAACGCCAACCAGGTCATCTCCGACTGGTACGGAGGAAAACCGCCTTACGCGGTGACCGCGCTCGAAGGCATTCGGGCCAAGGTTGGGGCCGGCGTCCAGGTTCAATTCGCCCTGGGTGACTCGAGCAGCGAAGCGGTGCGCATCGCCAGCGCAGCCGACGCCGCCATCGTGCTGGTCGGCAATCACCCGTACTGCGGGACCACGGCCTGGGCCAGCTGTCCGAGCCCGTATGATGGGAAGGAGGCGGTCGATCGCAAGGCCATCGACCTCAAGCCCGAGCAACAGGCCCTCATTCAGAGCGTCTTCCAGGCCAACCGACGTACCATCGTCGTGCTCGTCTCGAGCTTCCCGCAGGCCATCGCTTGGGTGAACGACAACGTCCCGGCGATCATCCACCTCACCCACTCCAGCCAGGAGCTGGGCAACGCCCTCGCTGACGTGTTGTTCGGTGACGTCAACCCCGGCGGGAGGACGACGATGACCTGGTACACCTCGCTCGCCGACCTGCCGGACAAGCTCGACTACGACATTCGCAAGGGCCGGACCTACCAGTACTTCAAAGGGACGCCGCTCTATCCCTTCGGCCACGGCCTCAGCTACACGACCTTCGACTACTCCACGTTGCGCGTCAGCGCGGCCTCGCTCCCACCGACGGGCGCCGTCACGGTCAGCGTCGACGTTCGGAACTCCGGCCCACGCGCGGGAGACGAAGTGGTGCAGCTCTACGCCGCCTATCCGACCAGCCCCGGGCTGGTTCGGCCAGCCAAGCGGCTCATCGGTTTTCGGCGGGTGACGCTGACCTCGGGACAACAGCAGACCGTCACCTTCGAGCTCGGCGCGGCCGGTCTCTCCACCTGGGACGTCGCCGCCAAGGCCTACCGGACGCCGCCCGGAGACGTGCACCTCATCGTGGGCGGCTCGTCGGCCGATGCACGAGCCTCAGCGGATGTCACGGTGCTCTAAAGACAGGCGGCCCATCACTCGTGCTTCGGCGCGTCATGCTCGGCCGCGAGGCGCTTGCGCATTCGATGGGTGCCCCAGGCCACCACCGCCGCGATGATGGGAATGGAGATGGCCGTCACGACGTCGGGAGAGACGTGGTGGAGCTCCTTGGTCCCCTTGGCCAGGTACTGCACGAGCTGTGAGCCATAGTAGGTCAGCACCACGACCGAGAGCCCCTCGACCGTCTCCTGGAGTCGCAGCTGGAGCCGGGCACGATGGTTCATCTGCGACAGGAGCTCCTGGTTCTGCCGCTCGAGCTCGATGTCGACGCGGGTCCGCAAGAGCTGGCTGTTCCGTGCCACTCGACCCGACAGCTCCTCTTGTCGACGGCTGATCGCCTCGCAGGTCGCCATCGCCGGAAGCAGGCGGCGCCGCATGAACTCGTCGACCGTCGGCAGCCCGGGGATTCGCTCCTCGCGCAGCTCGGCGATGCGCTGGGTGACGAGCCCGTGGTAGGCGTGGGACGCGCCGAAGCGGAACGTGGTTCGAGCCACCGAGTGCTCCACCGAGGCGGCCAGCTTCGAGAGGCTCGCCAGCACGGCGCGCTCGTCATCGGGCGTGGTCGCCTGCCCGATCCGGTCCATGAGCTCGGCCAGCTGCTTCTCGGCCGCGTGCAGCCAACTGCTCACCTCCTTGGCGACGGGCAGCCCCATCAACGCCATCACCCGGTACGTCTCGAGCTCGACCAGCCGCTGCACCGTGCGCCCCGTCTGGCGCTGGGTCATGCCCGCGTCGAGGAGCAGAAAGCGGGAGAAGCCGTTGTCTATTTTGAAATCGGTGAAGACCCACGCCTTCCCGTCGAGGATCCGCGAGGCGACCACTTGCCTCCCGCTGGGCGACACGGTGGCGAGCACCGACTCCGGGCTCCGCTCCATGGCCGGCAGCAGCTCGACTTGCGTCGCTACGATGAGCCGTCCAGGGATGGCGGCCATCCAGTCAGGGTGGGTGGCGTCGAAGGCCGTCGAGTCGGGGTGGAGCTCGGCCCCGGGGCTCAGCGCCCGGAAGAACGTGTAGCTCGAGAACTCGGTGTGCAGCTCCCATCGCAGACGGAAGGACCCGGCGTCGACGAGCATGTGCGCATCGGAGGTCTCGATCGACTGACACACCACCGACTGAGTCAGCTTCGCCAGGTTCTCCCGCTCCCGCTCGACGGTGCTGCGGCCGTGCTTGAAGACCAGGTGCGACACCAGGTGCGGGCCCTCGAGTGGAATCGGAGGCCGAGCATGAAACTCGGTGTTGAGCCGCTGTCGAAGCGGGTGCTCCTCGAGCTGGGCGATGGAGAGTCGTGGGTGCATGAACCGGGTTCCCTTGGGAGCAGTGGGAGCCTCGATTAACGGGTCCGGGTTCTCAGCGCCGAACTCCTGGTCTCGACGTCTGGCGGCCTCCTACTTCCCGTAGCCCGCGGCGACGATGTTGGCTTGAATGGCGTCGTCGACCGAATCTGGTGGGTTCCCGATGGTCATGGCCCCTTCGTAGAAGGTTCCGGTACCATAGTTGCTGCCGTCACCACCGGTCCCCAGGATGATGGCTCCCTCCAGGGTCTTGGGCGCGTAGCCGGGAGACGGGCGGTTGCCGTCCCACATGGTGGTGAGCTTGCCCGACTGCGAGTCTCCGCCTTTGAGCGTGTAGTGGTTGCCGGAGGGGCCCTTGAGCACGCCCGTGGCGAAGTTGGCGATGATGGACTTGGCATTGGGCGAGACGGCTGTCGTCTGCCAGCCACCTTTGTCGCTCTTGAACATCCCGTTTTCCAGGTCGGCTGCCATCCAGGGCCCATTGCCATCTCCCTTGCCGCCCCACGTCGTGTCGGTCCCCCAGTAGAGGGCCTCCATCGTGCCATTGCCGTTGTCTTTGCCGTTCAGCTCTGCGTTTCCGTAGTCGAAGCAACAGACGCCGCTGGAGCGTTTCCCGTCGACCACCATGTACATCGACTCGGCCTGGTCGCCGGTCGCGATGCCTTTGGTTGAGTTGTTACGGTAGGCGACGCTGTCAGCGGTGACGTAGATGCCGTAGGCCGTATGTCCGCTCACCATGATTTTCCCCTTGGTGGCGCTCGACTCGTTGCCGCCGTTCGGCAACCACGTCGCGCCGGCCGGCGCCTTCTTGAGGTGGTTCAGCTTCGGGGACTGGTCGTAGAGGATCGAGATGGTGCACGTCGAGCCAGAGCAGAACGTGTCCTGCACCGAGATGTCGACAAAGCCCCCAGCGCTCTTCACGGGGATGTCCTTCGTCGAGCCGTCCGATTTCTTCACCTGGTAGAGGGCGCCGCTGAACGTCGAGTAGAGGGCGCGAACTGTGCTGTGGGCCGCGACGCACGGGGTGCCGGCGGCGGCATAGATGTCGCACGGGCCTGCCTTTGATGGGTCGATTGTGCCCGAGTCAGGCGCGGCACCCGCATCGACCGAACCGCCGGCATCGACCGAAACACCGGAATCCACCGGGCCGCCGGCATCCCGCCTGCCGGGGTCCTGGTTCTGGCCTGAGTCCTTCACCTCCGCGCCCGAGTCACGAGCCGGGGGCGTTCCCGCGTCCCGTCCGTGGCTATTGCCGTCGAGATCGCCATCGAGCTCGCCCAACAGCCCCATCCCGCACCCGAGCGCGGGGAGCCAAAGGGCCGCAATGACGAGGTGAGACAGGCGGTTCATGCACTTTTCCTTCCCGTTGCTCGAGAGCGGCGTCCTGCGGGCTATTCGGCTGCTGGAACCTAGAGTCCGCGCCCGAGAGAAGTGGGTCACCTGGCTCGGGAGAACGGCGTCCCGCGACCCTCCAAACCGGGCAAATGCGGCGCCTTCGTGGAGCGACCCACGCTCTGTTCCGACCGTCGGCTACGATGCCGCGCCAATGAGAAGGACCTGCACGGTGAAGGGCCCCGAGCTCCGCGCGCGCCTCTCGGCTCTTGGGCTCACCCAGACCGCCTTGGCCGAGCGCTGCGGCATCGAGCTGCGGACGTTCCAACGGTGGCTGGCGGGTGGGCGGCTGCGCCTCGACGACGCCGAGCACGTGGCCGCCGCGCTCGGCGTCGGCACCGCGATGGTCTTCGATGGAGTGCCCACCGACGAGCCGCTCCTCGCTCAGGCTCGCGCCGCGATGCGCGTGCTCGGCAGCCGGGTGGGCGCCATCGGCGGGGCATTCCGACTGTCTCTCGAGCACTTCGACTCCGTCCTGCGCCTGGCCTCTTTCTCGGCGCACCCACCGGTCGGGTACGTGCACTGCGAGCCCGTCGCCGCCGAGGCCCAGCATGCCTTTGTGGTCTTGGACGTCCACCCACCTCGGGGGCGAGCGCTCCGCATGGCGCTCACCACCCAGGTCGGGCGCCGCTTCCGTTACGAATTCGGAGAGCTCCAGGTGAGCGAGACCGAGGTAATGCTGGTTGAGCACCAGCACACGCGCTCGGCGCGGGCGAACCGTGCACCCGACGGGTCCTTCTCTCTGTGGAGCTGGGCGGCCCCGGAGATGCGGGCGCTGGTGCTGGTGGCGACCGAAGACCTGCAGGTCCGGCGTTCGCCTGGGCGCGGGCCACAGCTCTTCGACCTCGACGACCCCCGTACGCGACATGCGGTGTGCACCAGGCCCGCGCCGATGCACCTCCACTCCGCCGGCTTGCCGAGAGTGTTCGACCGCGTCGTTGGCACCCGTGAGGGGCGCATCGACGTGGCGGTGCCGAACGCGTGACAGGTCGACCCGGGGGCTCCGTCAGGTTCGGCTTCCAATCGACCCAGCTGTCGTAGCCAGGCGCTCGATTCTCTCGTTCACTCCCGCGCCTCCCTGGAGGAACGACATGCGCACCCGACCAAGCCTTCCCAGCCGCCTCAGCGGCGCCTCTCTCATCGCGCTCACCGGCGCCCTCCTTCTCGGCTGCGAGGGCGAAGGACCAGAGGTGGCCACGACTCGAGCCGCGCTCTCGGCTCCGCCGACGCTGTCGAGCCGGCGGCTCTCGGTCGAGGGAACCCGGCTGTTCGACGAGCTGGGCCGTGAAGTGGTGCTCCGCGGAGTGAATGTGGGCAACCGAGCCAAGATGCCCCCGTACCTCCCGTTTGACCTCAGGGCCGACGAGTCGGTCGCGGCGGCCGCCGACGACTTCTTCACCCGCGTCGCCGCGCTGGGTGCCGACGGCGTGCGGCTCACCTTCGCCTGGGAGGCCTATGAGCCGACCCGCGGCGGGTACGACGAGGGCTACTTGGCGCGCTACCGCCTCTTGCTCGACGCCGCTCACGCCCACGGGTTGTCGGTCATCGTCGACTTTCACCAGGACGCCTTCGCCTCGGCGTTCTGCGGAGACGGCTTCCCGCTGTGGGCGCTGGGCCCCGTTTCCCACGGCGCCGCCCATTACGACTGCGGCTTTCCGATGTGGGCGATCCCCGCGCTCCTCCCGTTCACTTCGGTGAGCGCGGCGTTCGATCGACTGTGGAACAACGCCGACGGGCTCCAGGACTCGATGGAGGTGGCGTGGCGCCGGGTCGCGGCCGCGCTGGCCGGGCACCCCGCGGTGGCAGCCTTCGAGGTGATGAACGAGCCGGCCCCAGGGAGCGTGGCGGTGGACACGTTCGACGGAGTTATCCTTCCGGCGTTCACCGCGCGCATGGGCCGGGCCATCCAAGCGGCGGCTGGCGCGACGGTCCCCGTCTTGTGGGACGCGCGGATCAACACGGCGGCGCCGTCGAGCGCGCTCCGGCCTCCTCCGCTTCCCGGCGCGGTGTTCGCCCCGCACTATTACGAGGCGATGGCGACGCTCGGCTTCCCTTTCGTCATCGAAGGGGCGATCAAGGGCGACCTCACCGCCCAGTTCGCGGCTCGCGAGCGGTGGAACATGCCGGTGCTCGTCGGTGAGTTCGGGGTGCCAAACCACAACTGGGCCAAGGCCGCCTACCTGGACTTCGTGCTCGACACCCTCGACTCGCTCCGTGGGCACGCGATGATGTGGGACGTCTCGGCGTCCGCCACCCAGTGGAACGGCGAATCCTTCTCGGCGCTCAACCCCGACCGGACCGAGCAGCCGTGGGTGCCCTCCTTCGTTCGGGCCTACCCTCGCGCCGTCGCCGGCACCATCGCCGCCTTCAGCTGGGACGCCAGCGCTCGGCGCTTCACGCTCGACGTCACCGCCGCCACTGACGGGGTCACCGAGGTCTACCTCCCGCGCCGTCACCTCGGGTCCTCCCCGCGCATCTCGGTGGTGGGCGCCATCGCCAGTCAGTGGATCGCCACCCGCGAGCTTCTGCTGGTGGTCGCGTCGCCAGGCGCGTCGTACCGGGTGAGCGTTTCGCCCTGACGTCCGACCGGAGGACGAAGGCGTCGGCCAACTTCGCGCGAGTTGTTCCGCTCGTCGTCGGCCGCCGGCCTGACGGCGGTCAACGCAAACAGTCTTCCGTGGGTGGAATGCCGTGACCACCCATGGATGTCAAAACAAGACCGTACACGGAGCCCCGAAAACGGATAGCGAGAGCGCCGCGCCACACGCAACTCCGCGTGGGCGTCGTTCCGCACTCTCACATCCACTCCCGAGCTCTGGGAGAGAGGCTGTCTTGCGTCTCATTCTCAATCGTCTTCGGGCCTCAACGAGGCTCTTCTGGTGTTGTGTCCTCTCGATGCTGTTGCCGCTCCCCGCGCTCGCCTTCAAAATCGACACGCACGTCTGGGTTGGGCAACAGGTACTCAACGACGTCATTCCCGACGGAAAAGTCACCATCAACAAACGGGAGTACTCGGTCCCGCCCCACGTCTGGCAGGCCCTCAAAGCCAACCCTTCGGTCTACCGCATGGGGAACGTGGGCCCGGACCTGCTGCCCGACGTCATGGCTGGGCAGATGTCGGTGCACCCCGGCGTGCCCGGTGGCTGGAACGCCGGCGATTGGCTCAGGTGGATGCTGGCGGATCAGTCGACCCCCGAGCGCACGGCCTTTGCGTTTGGCTACCTCGGGCACGCGGCGGCGGACATCATGGCGCATTCGTACGTCAACACCTACGCGGGCGACGTCTTCTGGCTCACCAATGACGGCGAGGCCATGGAGCAGGAGGTCGAGCTTCGGCACATCGCGCTCGAGAGCTACATCGCGAGGCACACGCCTCCGTTGCGCGACCACCTGGGCAACGACCTGGGTCCCGCCAGCGGGCTCGTCTCGGTGCCTTCGTTGTTCGTCAGAGATCGGCTCATCTTCAATGGCGACGTGAGGAGCCAGTACCAGAGGCAGCTCTACACGGCCCACCTGGCCGCGATGTATTCGTTGACCGAGGTCGTGGGGAAGGCGCACGCGAAAATTTCCGAGATCGAAGGCATCACCATTCCCCATGAGCTCGCACGGCTCCTCGGCTTGCGCCTGGGCTTCGAGCACCAGATCGCCGACCTCGGCTCCGAGGCGGAGCGGCTCCAGAACGACATCGTCGTCAAGGGGAGCCTCGTCAACCAGAAGCTCCAGCTGATCGACGTGCAGCGCGCGTTGATCGTCGCGAAGCAGCAGGAGATCGCCACCCTCACCGGGCTCGTCGACCAGGTCAGCGCCGAGCTCGCCGGGCGCAACGCCGCGGTGACGGATCTCCAGACCCGGCTCGGCAACACCGTGAAACAGAGCTGCAGCCGCATCTGCAAGAACACGCCTCCAGGCTGTGGTGGCTGGCCGCGACCGCCGTGCGCGCCGTTCTGTGAGGACATCTGCAGCCTCACCGCGGCGTGGGTGGACCTCAACAACCAGCTCACCCAGGCCATCACCAACCGCGACCAGTCACTCGCTGACTTCAACTCCAAGGTCGCCGCCCGGGCCGCCGCCGAGGTGGCTCGGGCCGCCGCCCAGGACGCCCTCGCGGCGCTGGAGACGGAGCGGCAAATCCTCGTGGAGCAGATCGCCCTCGCCACCGACCTGCTGGCCCAGGCCCAGGCGTCGTGGGAGCAGGCGCGAAACGACCTCCTCGCCGTGCTGGACGAGGTCGCCCAGACCGAGCACGTGCGCGACGCCTTCGTCGTGGTGCTGCGCCTGATGCTCGAGCACTGGCACCGAGATCTCGGCCTGGCGGTGGAGGCCTACGTCGTGGCCTGGGGCGAGGTGAGCAAGCGAATGATGGACGGCACTGGAGATCCGCTGCAGCCGCTGTTCGGGCCAGACGGGTCGGTGAGCAACGGCGTCGGAGAGGGTGCGCTCTCGCCGCTGTCCGATTGGGTCGGGTGCTGGGCCCCCGTGTTCCAGGGCGTCCCCAAGGAGATCCCCAACGGCGTCTGCAGGGTCAAGCAGAGCATCGACGTGGTGGTCGACGCGCTCAACCAGCTCAAGGCGGCGCTGGGCCCTCTGGGCTGGCTCATCGATCCGACCGCCAAGCTGGAGGCCATCGTGCTGCAAGAGGTGGAGCCGACCCTGGTCGCCGCCTCCCTCGAGCTGACCACCAAGGTCGGGGCACCCCAGGTGACCGAGCTCATCCGGCTCTTCTACTTCGGCGCGACGGCCGAAACGCTCGACAGCATCTTCGCCAAGGACCACTCCGGCAAACGCCTGCTGTTGATTTCCGACGTCTCCAGCCGCGTCGACGCCGAGATGTCCGTGACACCGGAGGGGTACTTCGACCCGGAGCAGTATCGCGTTGCGCGAAACGCGGTGGTGCTGGCCAAGATGGCGCTGCTGGATCCGGCGACGCTCAACGTGCTGGCCAAAGACCTGGCGCCCACCCTGGCGACGACCGCCTATGGGCCGACCCTGTACCCGGTCTCCAGCACCACGGCACCCGTCAACGTGCTCGAATTCGTCAAGTCCATCGACGGCAATCAGCAGTGGCAGCAGCTCGGGCTCCCCTATCACCGCCGGGGCACGACACGCGACCCGCAGTGGCCCTGGGCGGGTCCCCTGCTGGCCGACACTCCGCGCAGCTACTCCCATGGGTTCAGCGACGGGACCGACGGCTTCCGCTTCTGGGAGGAGCCAACGGTGCGCGACCAGGCGTTCGGGAGCCAGAGCACCTCACTGTTCCAGGGGCCCCTCGCGCCAGGCATCGAGTACCCCCAGGCGTTCGCGATGCCGCGGCTCATTCAGAAGGACTACCCCTTCCAGGCCTGCCCGCAGAACCCCTTCCCGCGCACCACCAACCTCGACAGCACCTTCCAGGTGGACGCGCAGGGTGTCCGACGGGATCCCGGCTGCGACGAGGACCTGGTCTTGGCGCTCGCTCCGATACTCGACTCCAAACGGCTGCTGCTCGGCTTCACCGTGACGAACGTCGGCGCGGAGAAGGCCGCGGCCACGACCGTGGCGCTCTACCTCTCGGCTGACGCCGTGCTCGATACGACGACGGACGTGCTGCTCGGCGAGCACCGGGTGGCCGCGCTCGCGGCGGGCGAGACCTTCTCGAGCTCGGTGACCCTGAAGCTGAAGACACTCCCGTCGGGGACGTACTACGCCATCGCCGTCGTCGACCCCGCTGGCGCGATTCCCGAGGCCCGCGAAACCAACAACACAGCCGCGGCGGTGGTGACGCTCCCGTAGGCCCGCGTCCTGGCGCGGGCACCGGAGACGCACGCGGTGCCCGTCGCCAGCCGTGACACGTCGACGAAATGCGGAGGTCGCCTACCCGGGCCTTCGTCCTGCCTCCTCCAGCTCCAGGAGCCAGGCCGCGAAGGAAGCGCACTCGAGACGGAGCCGGTCGATTCCGATCTCCAACACGGCGAGCGCCCCCATGAGCGGCTTCTCGTATCCGTCGACGACTGCCTCAATCCGCTTGGACGGCGCGGTGATGGGTGAGTCGTTGATGTGCTCGGGCGATGGGAATGCCCCTCGCACCTCGCGCAGCTTCGGGCCCAGCGCCTCGAGGCCCCACGCACGTACCGCCCGGTCGACGTCGGCGAAGACGAAGGCCTCGAACTCGTGCATGAGCACGCACGGGAATACTCGACCACGGAGCTCAGGTGGGAAGTCCTCGCGGAGCGCGACGACCAATGGTGCCGAACGCCCTTCGACCGGCCGCGCCCGAGCCGCACTGCGTCCTGGCCAATCGCCCGGCATGCCATAGAAGTCGACCATCAAGGCGGCGAGCACCTCTTCGTCTCCCCTGAGATGGCGCTCCATCTCGTCACGAACCCCCGCCCACGGCCGAATGCCGCCCCGGTGAGAGCGCTGGCGGCGAGAGCCGAGCAGCCGAGCTGATACGCTGGCGAAGCCACGAGCCCCGAGGTAGGGGGCGACGATCTCGTTGACGAATTGCTCCTCGGTCTGGCCCTCGACGTGAACGAGAAGACGTCTCACCGAGGTCGTCCCCCGAGCTCATTCTTCTCCCACAGCTCGCCGAGCGAGTATTCCTCGAGCCACCCGCCAAGCTGCGAGACTGTGAGACGTCGGAGCCTGGTCGCTCCTTGCTCGAGGTCGGCGACGACGACGTGCTCGGGCTCGAACTCGTCGATGAGGAGCGGCGATTGCGTCGACACCAAGAGCTGGCGACGCGCCGCCGAGGACCGAATCATGGCGCCGAGGAGGCGAATCGCAACCGGATGCAACCCGAGCTCTGGCTCATCGATGATGACCATCTGCGGGGTCGTGCCGTCTGCCCTGGGTGGTTGCAGCAACACGGTGGCGAGGGCGAGGAACCGAAGCGTGCCGTCGGAGAGCGCGGAGACGTCGAACTGCATGTCGGTGTCAGCGTGGCGCCACCTGAGCCGTGTCTGTCCGGGACTCAGAGGGAGCGGATCCAACACCAGGTCACGCATGAAGGGCGCAACCCGCCGGAGCGCGTGCAAAATCGCCTGGTACTGGGGAGCGTGCTTCTCGCGCAGCAAATAGAGGTAGGAAGCGAGATTCGCCCCATCGGAAGCCAATACGAGGTTGTCGTTGAGGTCGGACGTTCTTCGAAGCGCCGAGAGGGAGCCCGTGTCGTGGAAGTGGTACCGACGGACCCCGAGAATCTCCCGATGCACCCACCAGGCAGCGCCTTTGTGGAAGGCATCTTGAATGGCCGCCTCGCTCGGGCCCGGGAAGAGCCTCTCTTCGAATGGACGAGGGTACTTTTGCCTGTCCCAGAAGGACACAACCTCTTCGATGGGCGTCAACCCATCCTGCGCCGTCACGCCAAGGCTCAGGCGGTAGCCGTTGGCGCCGCCGAGAAACTCGAGCTCGAAGGAGAGCTCAGGCGTGCGCTTGGCTCCGTGATGCAGCAGCAGGTTGGCACCGCCGTCGGCCGCGACTCGCCGCGAGAGGTCTCCCGCGACGATGCTGCGGAGGAACTCGAAGAATGAGATGAAGTTCGACTTCCCCACTCCGTTGGCGCCGATGAATACGTTGATCGCCTCGAGAGGGAATTGCTCGAGGCGGTCGAAGCTCTTGAACCCGCGGAGGGTGATCGCGCTGAGCCAGGGCGGAGAAGGTGGAGGAAGCTCGGCCATCACCCGACAGCTTATACGTCAAGTGCCCCACGCGACGAGCCCGTTGGACGCGGCCGCCACGGTCTCCACCTCGGCTCGGCTCTCCGGCCATTTCCTGCTACGCAGTGCCGATGGAACGCCGCTCGGTCTCCCTCTCGGTCGCGCTCGTCGCCTCTACCGTCATCGCCGCGTCCTCCTGGGTGGTGGTGAAGCTGACGAGGCCCACCACCATCGACGTGAGGGGCTCGGCGAGAAAGCGAATCAACTCCGACCTCGCGCAGTGGACCGCGTCGGTCACCACCGTCAAGCCGACCCGCGTCGAGGCCTACACCGCCATCACCAAGGACGTCGCCCTGGTGCGCGCCTTCCTCGCCCAGGCCGGGCTCCCCGACGCGGTGGTGCGAGCGTCGGCCGTCGAGCTCAGCGAGCTCTCCCACGAGGACATCATCGAAGAGGGGCAGCGCACCCGGCGAAAGACAGTGTTCGACGGTTGGCGTGCCCAGCAGAACATCGACGTGGCCTCGACCGACGTGGCGCTGGTCGAGCGCCTGTCTCGAGAAGCGACGCAACTCCTCGAGAAGGGCGTGGTCATCTCGTCGGCCTCCCCCCGCTACCTCTTCACCAAGGTAGGCGAGGTGAAGATCGAGATGCTCGCCGAGGCCTCGCGAGACGCCCGCGTCCGCGCCGAACGAATGATCGAAGCCGCGGGCGGTGGCGCGAAGGTGGGCAAGGTCGAGGGCATCGACACCGGCGTCATCAACATCAACCCGGCCAACTCCACCGAGACGTCGTGGGAGGGCAACTACGACACCTCCTCGTTCGAGAAGGACATCCTCACCACGGTGCGGGTGCGCTTCGAGGTGAAGAACTGAAGCACACACCGTCGACCGAGCGGCGGGAACCGGGTAGATGTCGGCCATGGGCGATCGCGACCTGTTGATGATTCCTGGCCCCATCGAGCTCGAGCCAAACGTGCTCGCGGCGATGGGAGAAAAGCAACGCGGTCACCTCGACCCGGTCTTCATGAAGCGGTTCTCGCGAGTGCTGAAGCGCCTGCGTGAGGTCTTCCGCGCCCCGTCGGCCCAGCCCTTCGTCCTGGCCGGCAGCGGCACCCTCGCCATGGAGCTCGCGGTGGCCAACCTGGTGCAGCCAGGTGACGCCGCCCTCGTCATCAACACCGGGTTCTTCAGCGACCGAATGGCCCTGGCCCTCACCCGCCACGGCGCCATCGTCACCCAGGTGAAGGCCGCTCCTGGCGAAGTGCCACCGCTCGAAGAAGTCGCCCACGCCCTCGCTCAGGGCCCCTTCAAGGTGATGACCATCACCCACGTCGACACCTCCACCGGCGTGCTGACTCCGGTGCAGCAGCTCGCGGCGATGGCCAGGGAAGCCGGCGTCTTGTGCATCGTCGACGGGGTCTGCTCGGTCGGCGCCGAGGCCCTCGAGCAGGAGAGCTGGGGCATCGACGTCGCGCTGACGGGGAGCCAGAAGGCCCTGGGCGCGCCTCCGGGGCTGGCCGTCGTGTCAGCTGGACCCAAGGCCATCGAGGCCTACCGCGCGCGGACCCAGCCGGTACGCTCGCTGTACCTCGACTTCGGGGAGTGGCTCCCAGTGCACGAGGCGTACGAGGCCGAGAAGCCGTCGTACTTCGCCACGCCCCCGGTCAACCTCATCTCGGCGCTCGACGTCAGCCTCGGGCTCATCCTCGACGAGGGGATGCCGGCCCGCTTTGCCCGCCACGTGCGCATGGCCAACGCGATGCAGGCGGCGTGGAAGGCCCTCAAGCTGAAGGCCCTGCCAACCAACGACGGCCTCGTCGCGCACACGCTGAGCGCGCTGTACTACCCGCCGGGCGTCGACGCGGCGCTGGTGAAAGCGGTGGCGGCCCAGGGCATCACCATCGCGGGCGGTCTCCACCCCGAGCTCAAGGCCAAGTACTTCCGGGTGGGCCACATGGGCTCGGTGTCGGCCAACGACGTGCTCGCGACCGTCGCGGCGGTGGAACGGGCCCTCTTGGCGTCCAAGCATCTGGTCGAGCCCGGGAGCGGCGTGGCGGCTGCCGAGCGCGCGCTCGGCTGAGAGCGCCGCGCCAAGGCACTTCGTCTCCTGCCGTCAGGCGACCTGCGTCTGGCCACCACCCGAGAGCTGCCGCAGGACGATGCCGGCAAAGGTGGAGGCAGCGATCTCGGTGATGTTGTGCTGGGCGACGTCCTGAGTCGCCTGCGAGCCCGAGAAGATGGAGCCAGCGAGTCCCTTCACCATGTTGAGGATGCCGCCGGTGTCGCCGCCGGTCAGCCCCTTGAAGAGGTTGCCCACGATGCCCGCGCCGCTGCCCGACAACAGGCTGGCCGCCTGGGGCAGGAACTGCTGCGCCAGCCCGCCGATGAGGCCCTGGAGCTGCCCGCCTCCCAAGCTGCTCAACAGGCCCCCGCCGAGCCCGCTGAGTAGGCTCCCTCCGGCTCCCCCGAGGAGGCTGCTCCCCAGCCCGCCCAAGAGACCTCCCACGCCACCGGTGCAGACGGTGAGCCCGACGTTGATGAGCAGCTTGCCGATTGGCGACCCGGCAAACTTGCCGACCGCGCTGACGGCCTTGCTGACGAAATTTCCGATGCCCTTGGTGATGCTGCTGAGAAAGCCCATTGTTTGTATCCTCCGTTGCTGGGTTATCGGCGGGGCGCCTCCAAGGGTTTCCGATCACCCACGAACAACGCGCTGGACTCCAGGTCGAGCCAGTCAGATCTTCGTGGGCCGCTTGATTTCCTTGGCAATGTCGTTCTGGAGGTCGGTCTTCACCTGACTGGCCTCGATGCGCGGGGCGGGGGGAACGGGGAGCGAGTTGGTCTTCTGCTCGAAGCGGGAGACCTGGGTGCCGTTGGTGGCCTCGTACTCTCGGTCCAGGTACTGAACGACTGCCTTGAGGTCGGGCACCGAGCCGCCGTTGGCCTTCACGTTCTCGTCGGTCATGACGAACAGCTCAGGTTCGGCGTCGGGGTTGGTGGCGAAGAAGACGACCCGCTGTACGAACTCCTCGAGCGGCACCCTGAGCTCGGCGGCGATCTTCGCCGTGTTGGGGTCAGCGAGCACCTTGGCGCGAATCTGGTCGGGTGTGAGGTTTGCCATGGCTCACCTTACGCACACCGACGCGGCTGGCACAACGCGGACTCCCCGGCCGCGTTTTCACTCAGGGCACGACAGGTTCATCACGCACCGGAGCGCTCCACGCATCGAGCAGCTCGTAGTGCCACCACTCCAGCGGGTTCGGCTTGAAGCCCGCTGCCTCCATCGCCGTGCGCAGGGCATCGCGATGGGCGCGCGCGGCCGGAGGGCCTCCTGCGTAGCCGTGGTGCGCCGCCTTCCCGAAGAAGTCGTAGGCCGACGGCATCTCGATGGGCGCGCCATCGCGGGTGACGAGGGTCAGATCAACCGCGGTGCCTCGGCTGTGCGTAGAGCCCTTCTGGGGATCCATCACGTAACCCGGCCGTGGCTGGTTCTTCCACAGCTCCACCTGCACCGACTGAGGCCGGTAGCAGTCGTACAACTTGAGCCGATAGCCCTGGGCCGCGAGCGCCTGCGCCGCCTGAGCGAGGCGCTTCAAGGTGCGCTCCAGCAGCAGGCAGCGGGCCCCGGTTGGGTAGACCTGCTTCTTCATGAAGTTGTCGTCGGTCGCGTACTTGAGCTCGACGAGCGCCGTGGGGATGCGCTCCGGCACCTCCACCAAGAGCTCGGGCGTCGCAAGGAGCGCCCAGAGCACGACCAACGTCACGCGTACCTCGTGGGGTCCGGCACCTGGGCGTCCTCGAAGCCCTTCTTGCGCAACAGGCACGAGTCGCAGTGCCCACAGGCGGCGCCATCGGGCCGCGGGTCGTAGCAGGAGTGGGTCAGGCCGAAGTCCACTCCGGCCGCGAGCCCGGCCCGAATGATTTCACCTTTCTTGAGGCCAGACAGCGGGGCGTGAATGGTGAAGGGCTTCCCCTCGACGCCGGCCTTGGTGGCCAAGTTGGCCAGGGCCTCGAAGGCTCGAATGAACTCTGGCCGGCAGTCGGGATAGCCCGAGTAGTCCACCGCGTTGACGCCGATGAAGAGGTCCGAGGCGCCGACCACCTCGGCCAGACCGAGCGCCAACCCCAGGAAGATGGTGTTGCGCGCCGGCACGTAGGTCGGCGGAATGCCACTGTCGAGCTGCGAGACGTCATCGTGCTTGGGCACCGCGATGTCGCTGGTGAGCGCGCTCCCACCGATGGCCCGGAGATCCAACGTCACCACCCGGTGGTCGACCACCCCGAGGGAACGGGCTACGGCCGCCGAGCGCACCACTTCCACGCTGTGGCGCTGCCCGTAGGAGATTGTCAGCGCCACGCACTCGAAGCCCTGCTGACGGGCCAGCCCCAGACAGGTGGCCGAGTCGAGGCCACCAGACAACAGAATCACTGCCTTCATGGCGACCATTCTACCCGACGCCGTCCGAGGCGGGCGAGACGGTTTGACACCAGTGGCCACATCATCTAACCGAACGGCCCATCATGGTTCCGCTGGTGATTCTCGCCGGGGGCCGAGCCACTCGCCTGGCTTCGCGCTCGGTCGACCGACCCAAGTTCTTGATGCCCGTGACCCAGCGGCGAGTGTTCGCCGACGTGCAGCTCGCCTGGGTGGCGGAGCAAGGCTTCACCGACGTGGTGCTGAGCATCGGCTACCGCGGAGACATGGTCCGGCAGTACGTCGGCGACGGAGCGCGCTACGGGCTCCACGTCGGGTACGCCGAAGACGGCGACTCACCCCTGGGCACCGGAGGAGCGGTGCGTCGTGCCTTCGCCACCCCTCCTCCGCTCCTCGCCGTGCTGTACGGCGACACGGTGCTCGACCTCGACTGCCGCCAGGTGGTGGCCGAGGCCCAGGGAGCCATCGCGCTCATGACGGTCATGGTGGCGCCCGAGGGCGATCGACCCAACGCCCACCTCGAGAACGGGCTGGTGCAGTACGACAAGAAAGCGCCCCAGCCGGCCTGGAAGCACATCGACTATGGGCTGTCGGTGCTCAGCGCGGCCTTCGTGGAGGAGATACCTCTGACGACCCCAGTGGATCTCGCCGAGGTCTTCACCGTCGTCGCCCGGAGAGGCGAGCTCAAGGGGCACTTGGCGACCCGGCCGTACCATGAGATCAACACCCCCGAAGCCCTCGAGGCCTTCCGGCGGCGCTTCGGAGACGACGCTCCGTGAAGCTGGTCATTCTCGACCGTGACGGCGTGCTCAACCACCACACCGTCGACCCCGAGCACGGCACCATCGACAGCCCGCTCCACCCCAGTCAGGTGCGCATCGTCGAAGACGCGCCCGCCGCGCTCGCCCGCATTCAGGCCTTGGGCTTCGGTCTCTGCATCGCGACCAACCAGCCAGCGGCGGCCAAGGGCAAGACGACGCTCGAGAACCTCCTCGCGGCCCACGCGCGGGTGGTGCGCGAGATCGAGGCCTCGGGGGCGCGGATCCTCAATTCCCAGCTCTGCCTCCACCGCGCGGAGGATCGCTGCGCCTGCCGCAAGCCCAAGGTGGGGCTCCTCGAGCAGGCCTTCGCGGCCGTGCCCGGCGCCGAGAAGGTAGGCTCGTGGATGGTGGGCGACGGAGTCACCGACATCGAGGCGGGCCGGGCCTTTGGGCTCAAGACGGCGTTTATCGGCCGACGGCGCTGCGACGCCTGCCGGATCCTCGAGCTCAGCCCTCCCGACGCCTGGGGCTCACTCACGGACTTGGCTGCGCTGCTGGAGCAGGCCGTACGGTGAAATGTCTCACGGCCCGCTGACGGAGCGTCGAAGTGGGGAACGAGGTGAGCCGTGAAGACGCGTACGCTCCCCAGCAACGTCACCAATGGTACCATTCGGCGGGCCGATGTAACCATTGGTGCTATTGCTGGAGACTAGGCCCCCACTCAGGCCTCTTCACTTGGGGACCATCACCTGCGTGCCGTGAAGCTGGTCTGATCGCCCATCGGCCAAGCTCCAGCCGGCCCCGCCCTCCCCGGGCCAGCGAGGAAGTTCGTGGCCCTGACGAAAACGTGCATTGGATTCCCTACGGATGAAGGGTGGAGGGCGGCTCGACCACATGAGCGCGGTAGTCGCCCCCAGACTCGACGGTCAGGCGACGGCCTCGCCACGTCACCTCGCGGGTGAAGAACGTCGATGCCCAGACGAGCAGGAGCACGGCCTCCTTCAGCGGCAGCACGACGACATCGAGCAGCCGGACCTCGCCGGCGATGGCCAGCATGAGCACTGAATCGCCCGCCATCTTCACCCCCATCACCCCGGCCACCACCTGCCAGGGCAACAGCCCCAACGACATCCACAGGAACGCGGTGCCGAAGTAGCTGAACGGCTCGAGCAGCATGAAGGCCAGCGGCGTCATGCGGTGACGAACCTTCGCCCAGCGGGCCTGCCGTTTCCAAAAATCAGCCAGGGTCAGATGTTCGCCCAGCACCTGGCGGGTGGTCCGTCGCGCCGACCGCACCACGCCAACCTGGTGGAAGGCGCGCCCCATGAGAAAGTCTTCGCCACTGGCCGCCGCGAAGGCCTCGAGGCCGCCTACCGCCTTCAGGTCGTCCCGGTGGAGAAAGAGCGACTTGCCCACCACCGCATCGATTCCCGCCGCCAGCGTCGTCTCGGCATTGACCGTGTTGTAGGTGGCCAGTTGCAGGCGCTCCAGGCGCGCTCCCAGCCCGCTGCCGCCCACCGCGGCGATGGGCGCGTGAATCAGCGTGGGGCGCCGGCCCTTGGCCTGAATACCCTTCCACTCCAGCATCTGCGCACGCAGGTGCTCGTCAGACGTCTCGACGTTGGAGTCCGTCACCCAGATGAGCGAGTTCTTGGCGAACGGGAGCGCGTGGCACAGCGACGCCACCTTGGGGTTCGTCATGCCCGGGCTCGTGCCCACGATGACGCGGAACCGCTTGGGGTAGCGCTTGGCCATCTTCTCGGCCAAGGGGAGCGCCTCGTCTCGGACGTCGTCCAACAGCAGCAGCACCTCGAAGGCGTCGGGGACGTCGAGGCGAGCAAACGACTCGAGGTTCGACTCCAGCGAAGGGTCCAACCCCCGCATGGGCTTGAGCGCGCTGATGACCAGCTCGTCGCGCGTGAGCGACGCACCCGAAGACCCCAGCCGCCGCACCAACGCCGACACCAAGCTCGGCAGGTACACGACCGACGAGATCAACAGGTGCAGCCCGGCCAACAACTGCCAGGGCGAGGCGTCGGCGAGCCAGCTCACGGGCTCCTCGGACTCAACGACTCCCACTTGGTGGCGTTCTTGGCCAGCACCGGGTGGCTGACCAACAGGTGCCACAGCACCGCGGCCAGCCCCTCGGAGTGCGGAGTGACGTGCTTGGCGAACAAGGGCGGCACCACCACGCAGGCCTGCGCCACCTGACGGGTGTAACCGCCGTCGCGGCCGACGATGCCGAACACCGCCGCGCCGACCTCCTGGGCCAGCTTGAGGGCGTGCACCAGGTTGGGAGAGACATTGCGGGCCAGGTCTCCTCCGCCCACGGAGAACACCAGCACCCCGTCACGGCTACCCAACCGCGAGACCTTGAGCCACTCGGCGAAGGTGGTGTCCCACCCCTCGTCGTTGACCCGGGCCGTCAGCTCGGAGGCGTTGTCGGTCGGCGCATAGGCCTCGAGCCCGCACAGCTTGCGAAAGTCGCACACCGCGTGCGAGGCGTGACCCGCCGAGCCTCCCACGCCGAGGACGAAGAGCCGACCGCCACGCTCGCGCACCTGGGCCAGACCCGCCGCCAGGGCGTCGACCGCGCGGGCGTCAATGCCCTTGAGCACCTCGATGCTCTCGGCGATGAAGCCGGCGCTGAACGAGGTCTCACTCACAGCTTGAACCCCGACGCCACGGCGTCACCGGTGAGCATCCGCACCGTCTCGAGGCTGTACAGCTTGAGGCTCTTGCCGAAGTTGGACATCTTCTTGAGCAGATCGGGCGTCAACGTGATGATGGCGCACCCTGCCTGGGCGGCGTGCACCACGTTGAGGATCTCCCGTGGAGAGGCCCAGAGCACCTCGATGGCCGGGTCGAGCTCCTTGGCCATGGTGACGCAGGCGGCCACGTGGGGCACCGGGTCGACTCCGGCGTCCGCGATGCGGCCAGCGAACATCGAGAGAATCGACGGAGCGCCGCCCTTGAGGGCCTCCATCACCGCCCACGCCTGGGTGTGGGTGAAGACGGCGGTGACGTTGAGCTTGACCCCCGCGTGCGACAGCTCGTGCACCACGTCGGTGGTCGGTTGACCTTCGGTGTTGGTCACCGGAATCTTCACGTAGACGTTGGGGGCCAGGCCGGCCAGCGTCTTGGCCTGCCGAACCATGCCCGCCGCGTCATCGGCGAAGACCTCGAAGGAGATGGACTTGGACCCCATCACCGCCGCCGCCTCCCGGCAAAACCCTAGGTAGTCCGAGACCCCTGCCTTTCGCGCCAGGGTCGGGTTGGTCGTCGCGCCAGCGATGTCAGGGCGAGGACCGTACTCGCGGATGACGGCGAGGTCGGCAGAATCGAGGAAGAGCTTAACGTTGACTTGAGTCATATCGTGCGTGGGAGCAGACCCGGCCGGTGCTGCTTTTCAATCGAGGAGGTTGGGGTGAGCGACGAGATAATCAACGGTCTCGCCCACTGCTTGTTCCAGAGTGCGAGCTGGCGCCCAGCCCAGGCGTTTCAGGCGAGTCGTATCGAGCTGGATACGGGGGCTGTCACCCACCCAGCCACGAGACCCTCCAGCGTAGGCGATGGTTGGGGAGAGCCCCAAGCGCCCGGTGATGAGGGCGACGCTCTCCTTGACCTTGAGCGAGCCGTCGTGGCCGACGTTCAAGACGCTGAAGCCCGCCGGGGCCCGCTCGATAGCAGTGAAATAGCCGTTCACCAGGTCGCTGACATGGAGGTAGCTCTTGTTCTGCGAGCCATCACCCAGCACGGGGAGCGTCGTGGGGTCTTTCTTGAGGAAGCGGACGAAGTCGAAGATGTGCCCGTGCGTGTACCGGGGCCCCAACACCGACACCATGCGAAACACCAGCCCCTGGAACCCGAAGCCGTGACAGTAGGCCGAGATGAGGGCCTCGCCGGCCAGCTTGGAGGCCGCGTACAGCGAGGTCTGCTCTGGGAAGGGTGCGTCTTCGGGGGTCGGGAAGACGGTTGGCTCGCCGTAGACGCTCCCGGTGGAGGAGAAGAGGATTCGCCTCACCCCTCGGGTACGGGCGGCCTCGAGCACGTTCCAGGTGCCGATGGTGTTGATGTCGAGGTCTCGGCGAGGCCGCTCGGTTCCGTGGCGCACGTCGGCGTTGGCGGCGAAGTGGGCCACCCAGTCGGCCCCGCCATCGAGGGCCCGCGACACCTGGTCGAGCTCGACGATGTCACCTCGCACCAGCCGGAAGGCCGGGTGGCGCATCGCGTCCTCGAGGAACAGCTCCTTGCCAGTCGAGAAATCGTCGAAGCAGGTGACCGAGTGACCCTCGCGGAGGGCTCGATCGATGAAGTGGCTGCCGACGAAGCCGGCGCCGCCGGTGACGAAGAATCTCAATTGCTCACCACGACCTGCGCTCCGAGCGTGTCGAAGCGGAAGCGAACCTCGGGCAGATGGGCCTCGGCCATCACCTTCCTCAAGGCCCGCTTGTCTTCGGCGAGGAACATCAGGAAGCCCCCGCCGCCGGCGCCGATGAGCTTGCCTCCCACCGCGCCGTTCTTCATGCCCAAATCATAGGCTCGATCGATGTGCTCGTTGGTCGAGCCGGGCGAGCGGCGCCGCTTCTGCTCCCACTGATGGCTCATCAGCCGGGCGAACTCCACCAGGTCACCCTTGCGCAGGGCCTCGAAGCTGGTCAGCCCCAGCTCGCGGGTCTGGTGCAGGTTGGCCAGCATCTCGTTGGTCTCGGTGTTCTGTGGCGTGGTGGCCTTGCGCGACTCCTCGTCTTGGTGACGGAGCACCTCGCTGGCGCTGCGCTGCTGGTGCGTGAAGAAGAGACAGAGGTGCTCCTCGAGCTCGACCCGGGCGGTGGTTGGCATGGGCACCGGCGTCACCGAGACGCGGCCTTCGGTGTCGATGTCGAAGCGGTTGATGCCGCCAAACGCCGAGGCGAACTGGTCCTGCTTGCCCACCGGCTCCTTCAGGCGATCGATCTCGATGGAGCACGCGTCTTCCGCCAGGTTGGCCGTGCTGTGCACCCGCCCTGTGTGGGTATACAGAGCCTTGAGCAGCGCGACCGTGAAGGACCCCGAAGACCCCAGGCCGGTGCCCGCGGGAATGTCGGCGAAGCTGACGATCTCCACCGGCTCGACCTTGCCGGCCTGATGGAGGCACTCGCGCACCAAAGGGTGGCGAATGGCGCTCGCCTCACGCACCCGCTCGACCTCGGAGTATTTGACGATGTAGTCGGCTCCGAAGGTGCGGTGCACCGCCAGGTAGACGTAGCGGTCGATGGCCGCGCTCAGGAAGGTCGACCCGAAGCGCGAATAGTAGGAGGGGAGGTCCGTGCCTCCGCCTCCCAGCGAGATTCGAAGCGGTGCTTTTGCAAGGATCATCGATGGTTTTCCGCGGAGCTTTCAGTACGCCCGGCCCCTTGACCCGAAAATCAGTCGTCCTTGGGTCTGACCCTTAGCTGCGCGCCGACGAAGTGGCAAACGATTCCCTTCAAGGGCCATTGCCGGGTGCGTCAGGAGCAGCGGCAGGTTGAACAGAGAGCTTCCGGGGGAACACGACGTACCGCAGAAGCAACAATTGCCCAACGCTGTAGACGATGACGTCGGCCGCCATCTTCGCCGCGATGTACGGCAGGCCCAGGCCCCTGAACCAGACGACGAATTGGCCGTGAATCGCGCTGGCCACGATGGTCACCACGGCGAACCGGGGCAAGGAGCGGCGCTTGGGCCCATCGTCGCGAAACGCCACGGCCCGGTTGAGAAAATACGAGAGGACCGAGCCGACCAGGGTGCCCGCCATGGCCGCCACCCGAGTCGGCGCGCCTAACCAGAGGAGCAGCCCGCCCACGCTCAGGTCGAGCACCGTCGACACCGCACCCACCGCGAGGCTCCGCGTCGCCCACAGGTTCCACGCGCGGTCGATGAGGCGAGCTATCTTCGACACGCCTGGGGCATTACCAAACTTGACCGCCACCCAAGGTGATTTCTGCCTCTGCCTACCCGACGGGGTGGTCTCTTGCCCTTCATCGAGACACCACCCTTGACCTCACTCGGCGTCGATGAGCCGGTGCCTCACCCGGGCCTGATCTGATACACCACTGGAGTGATGTCCGGGGGAACGTTGGACCCAAAGCTGCTCGTGCTCTTGGTGGAAACCACCGACGGCCTTGCCGAGGCGTTCGCCAGTGCGTTGGGAGAGCGATGGGCGCTGCGCCGCGCCACCCCGAACCGCCCGGTGGAGGAGCTGGCTCGACTGGAGGGCCTCTCGGCGGTGCTCCTCGGCAACGCTGGCGGGGGAGATCTGCCACGGTGGCGCAGGGCGCTGGAGAACGCTGGCAGTGGGGCAAGGCTCCTGGCCCTGGCCGACGATGCCAATGACTCGAGGATCGAGGGCTGGCTCGCGGCCGGCGCCGACGACTGCGCGTTTCGCGCTCACCCGAAGCTCTTGCTCACCACGCTGAGGCGGCTCAAGCGTGACGACCAGGAACGCGCGCAGGCCGAAGAACGGCTCCGAGCGCCCACCGCCGAGCTCATGCTCCTCGCGCGGAGCACGCACTTCCGGGGTGACGACCTCGACGCCGCCATCCGCGAGGTGACCCAGGCAGGCGTCCGCGGGCTGGCGGTGGATCGCTGCGGCGTGTGGCT
Organism: Myxococcales bacterium; assembly: GCA_003153055.1. The sequence goes on along the minus strand of PMBV01000529.1, from coordinate 14,591 downwards.
GTTCGACGAGGCCCAGTCGGTCCTGCGCCTCCTCGACCGCTATGACGCGGGCACCCAACGTCACGCGGACGGCGAACAGCTCCCCTCCCAGGCCTATCGACCCACGATGGCTGGGCTCCTCGGGCAGCGCCTGGTGGCGGTCAGCGACGCGCGGACTGATCGCCGGTTCAAGGACTTCGTCGGCGCCGACACGTGCTCGGCCATCATCGTCGCGCTGGCGCAGCGGGGAGAGATGGTGGGCGTGCTGCTCCTCGAGCACCGTGGCTCGCCGCGGCGATGGAGCGCCGGAGAAGAGACCCATGCTGTCGCCCTGGCCGACGTCACCGCGTTGGCCCTCGAGAGCGCCGAGCACCACCGCCTCGAGCTCGCCCTCTCGCAGTCAGAGAGGCGCTTCCAGGACCTCTTCCTCCACACCTCCGACGGGACGGTGCTGTACCGCGTCGCCCCCGACGGCACCATCTCCTGCGAGGACTTCAACCCGGCGGCCGAGGCGTCGACGGGGCTCAAGCGCGATGACCTCATCGGGCGCCAGATACGCGAGGTGCTCGAGCCCAAGAGCGCCGCCAAGCTCGAGGAGCGCTACGGCCAGGCCATCGCCACCCGCTCTGCCATCGTCTACGAGCACGACCTCGAGCTCCCCACCGGCACACGCTGGTTCAACACGGCGGTGGTGCCGCTGCTCGACGAAACCGGGCGAGTCCACCGGCTGGCGGCCATCGGCCGCGACGTCACCCAGCAACGTGAGGGCGCGGCCCGCGAGCGCCGCCTCGAGCAGCAGGTGGCCGACGCGCAGAAGAATGAGGCCCTGGCGCGCTTCGCCACCCACGTGGCCCACGACGTCAACAACCTCCTCACCGTCATCATCGCCCACGCCCAGCGCGTTCAGCCCCTCTCCGGCCGCATCGGCGAGACGGGCAAGGCCATTCTCGACGCGACCACCCGAGGGCGCGAGCTGACCCAGCAGATCCTCACCTTTGGGCGCCAACGGCCTCCTGACCGCAAACCGCTCGAGCTGGGGCCACTGGTGTGCACCACCTTGAGGCTCCTCGAGGCGACCGCCCCAGGCGTGTCGATGAGCATCGACGTTCCGGCTCACCCCTTCCGCGTGCTGGGCGACGAGGGGCAGCTCCACCAGGTGCTGACCAACCTGTGCACCAACGCGTTGAACGCCCTGCCCAACGGCCAGGGGAAGCTGACGGTGGCCCTCCGCGCAGTGACGGTCGACGAGCCGAGCGCCCGGCGACACCCGTCGCTCAAGCCCGGCCCCTGGGTGCGGCTGTCGGTTTCAGACACCGGGAGCGGAATGGACGAAGCCACTGTCCGACGCATCTTCGAGCCGTTCTTCTCGGCCCGCCCCGACGGCAGCGGAACGGGCCTGGGCCTGGCCGTGGTGCAGAGCATCGTCGAGGGCCACGACGGCACGGTGGTGGTCGACTCGGCCCCAGGGCACGGCTCCACCTTCCACGTCTATTTGCCCAGCCAGGTGAGCGACGAGGCCCAGCCCGGCTTGGGGCAGCATGTCATGCTGGTCGATGACCACCCAGGCATGGCGCGAGTGTCGGCCAAGCTCCTCGAGACCCTGGGCTACCATACCAGCGTCTTCGACGACCCCCGTGACGCACTGGCGGCGTTCCGAGCCCGGCCAGCGGACTTCGACGTGGTGATGACCGACCTCTCCATGCCCCAGATGAGCGGCGAGGAGTTCACCCGCTCACTCAGAGAGTTGGCCCCCGAGGTCCCCGTCATCGTCTCGTCGGGCATGGCCAGCGAGGCCGACCGCGAGGAGCTCCACCGACAGGGCTTCGCCGGGGTCCTGCTCAAGCCCTGGCGCCTCGAGGAAGCGGTGGCCACCCTCAAGCGAGTCTTGCCCGCCAGCCCTGCCTGAGTGGCGCCGCGGACCGAGAGGGCGACCTTCTGAGCCCTGTTTCGCCGTTTCGCGTATGACGCTGGGGTGTCGTCCACCGTCCCCCCACCCGACCTCCTCGACGGCATCTCTCGGGGCTTGTTCCGCTTCCGAGGCGTGACGCCGCTGCCGGTGCTGGTCGCGACGGTGGTGCTGAGCTGGCGAGCCCACATCTTCCCCGGGCCGGGCGGTGAGGCGGTCGATGGCGCGCTCAACTTCCTGGGGGTTGGCACCACGCTGGTGGGCTGGGCGATGCGCTTCACCACCGCGGGCTTCGAGCCGACGGCGCGCAGCCAGACGAGGCGGCTCCATGCTTCGGCGCTCCACACCGGGGGCGCGTATCACCTGGTGCGTCACCCCCTGTACCTCGGCAACGCCCTCATCACCCTGGGCCTCCTGATGGTACTGCACCGGGCCGTCGGGTACCTCCTGGTGCTCCCCGCCTTCGCCCTCGAGTACGCGCTCCTCATCCGCGCCGAGGAGCGGCTCCTTCACCAGACCTTCGGCGCCCGGTGGGAGGCCTGGTCGAAGGACGTGCCCTGTTTCGTGCCCCGGCTCCACTGGGTGGCCGCTTTTGGAGGCCGGCCCTTCGACTGGCGCACGGCCATTCGCCGCGAGATGACGCCCCTGGTGTCCTTGGGCCTCAGCGCCCTCCTGCTCCTCGAATGGGAGTGGTGGGCCCGCATGCACCTGACTCCGAGCCGCTCCCTCGGCGTGCGGGTCGGCATCGGAGCCCTCTTGGGGCTCCTCGTCGCCAACAAGGTATGGAAGAAGGTGGAACCAAGGTGAAAGACGACGACATCGACCGCCGCTTCGAGGGCCGGGCTACGCTCGACGACCTGCTGACCCACTCTGGCTCGCTGGCCGACACCGAAGACGTGGTGGCGGCTTTTCAGACGGCCGCCAAGGACGGAGTTCCCGCGGCGGTGGTCATTCAGGCGCTGTGGGAAGACGAGCCGCGCTTCGAGTCGCCGGCCCACGCCGAGCGACTGTTCGGCAACCTCCTCGCGCTCTTCGAGCTGGTCGGCTCCGGGGTGGAGCTGGACCTCACCGAGCAGGCAGCGGCGCCTGCCAAGGCCGTCAAGGCGCCCAGGCCCGCGCCCTTCGGTGACGGCGAGCCCGACGACGACTTCGTGGAGGCCGCCTGGCGGTACTTCGACGACGCCCCCAAGGAGCGGGAGCGGTTGGGGCACAGCTTCGACAACCGGCACGACGCGCTGGCCCAGTGGCTCGACCTGCAGGGCCTCGATGACGACGCCTTCGTCCTCGCCGTCGCCCTGGTGAGCGACGTGCACGCGATGCTCGAGCTGGGCGGCCGCAACACCCGCGCGGTCCGCGAAGGCGACATTCCCGAGACCCCCGCCTTGCCCGCCGCGCTGGCCCAGTGGATCGACGAGGGCGTCTTCGAAGCCGAGCAACACGAACAGGTACCCCTGAGCCAGGCCAAGGCCGAGCAGGTGCGTGTACTGGCCTCGCGGGCCGCCAGCGCCCTGTGGCGGGGGAGCCAAGGCTGACTTTCCCGCCCTTCTCCTCTTGACGGATCCACCGGGCTCGACGACGCTTGCGCTGCTGGTCGACGGAGATCGCGTTCAAGGAGCGACCTTCGTTCGCGAGCCTGGCTGAACGGGGCAGCCCCTTTCACCGTCGCGCTCGCGACACCACCGGCACCCAGGAGTGTCCTTTCATGGCAACCAAGGACAGTGACGACGAGTCCGGCATCTCCGGCAAACGCAAGAAGAGCTGGCGGGAGCTCGACGCTCAGCGCGGCAAGTCGAAGTACCACTCTCGGCAAGACGACCCCGCCCAGCAGCGCATCGAGCGCAGCCCGACGTACGAGCGGTACAAGAAGGCCGCCGACGCCCTGTTCAGCGGCGGGGCCTTGCCCGAGGGGCTCGCGTCGACCTTCGACCCCGACGGCAAGCGCAAGGAGCAGAAGGCCGCCCTTCAGCGCATCGCCGAGGCCCCCGACCGCCGCAGCTGGAGCGAACGGGTGACGGAGTTCGTCGAGAAGTACCCCGAGCTCTCCGACGACCCGTTCTTCCTCGACTCGTTGCTCGACCACCCGAAGGATCGCATCGTCGACACGTCGCTGGCTCGCCTCGAGCTGCTGCAAGGAGATGGTCGGTTGGCGAAGGGCAAGGCCCCGCGCTCCCTCGAGCAACGGCTCCGAACCCTCGAGATGACCAGCCTCGACTCCGAAGTGCAGCAGCGCGCCAAGGCCCTGCGCGGCCGGCTGTTCTGAGTCAAGCCTAAGCGCCAACTGAGGAGATTCTCCTCGGTGGGGCAAGCACCTGGGGAACCCGGCGACAGGGCGAAGGGAGCCCGTCGAGCAAATCAGCCAACATGGCCGTGGCATCCGAAGTGCTTTGACCCTCAAGCGTCCCGGGATGAACCCGGCAGACTCAAGGAGACATCATGAAGAAGCTGCTCGTTGCCGCCGCCCTGTCGTTCGCGTTCGCGTCGTTCGCCGCCGATCCCCCCAAGGCCTCAGAGAAGGTGGCCGACAAGAAGAAGGCCGCGGCCACCGAGACCAAGGCCCCCGCCACCGAGGTGAAGACCGAAGCCAAGACCGAGGCCAAGGCCGCCGACGCGAAGGCCACCGAGGCGAAGACCGAAGGCAAGACCGAAGGCAAGACCGAAACCAAGACGACCGAGACCAAGCCCGCGGCTCCCGCGGCCAAGCCGGCCCCCAAGATGTAAGCACGCAGTCACGTCGAAACGGCGCCGCGCCCCGTGTGGGGTGTGGCGCCGTCGTCATTGCAGACACATCAGCCGAAGACACCGCGTCGCTGCTGGTCGCGTTCGATGGAGCGAAAGAGGGCCCCAAAGTTCCCCTCCCCAAATGAGAAGTGGTTCTTCCGCTGAATCATCTCGATGAAGATGGGGCCAATGAGATTCTTGGTGAATATCTGCAAAAGGTAGCCTTCGGGGTCGCCATCAACCAAGACGTTGCGCCGTCGCACCTCGGTCGGGTCCTCGGTGAGCTGGGGGAACCGGGCGAACACGTCGCGGTAGTACTCGTCGTCCATGTCCAGCATCTCGATGGGCGTGCCCTCCAGCTTCCGGAGTGAGCCCAACAGGTCGTCGGTCAGGAACGCGAGGTGCTGGATTCCCGGCCCGTGGTACTCCTCGAGGTACTCGTTGATTTGAGACTTGGCCTCGTCGGCCTCGTTGATGGGAATGCAGAAGNNCTCGACGTTGTTGGTGAGGTGGTCGATGGCCACGAAGCCCTTCTCGGGTACGTCGCGTTGCGGGCTGATGCGCTCGAAGCCGAGGCGCTCATACCGCAGAGGTGAGCCGTAGCCGTCGATGAAGTAGATGAGGCTCCCGCCGATGCCGAGTATCGCCGGCACTGGCTTCCCGTCGACGTGCAGGTCGGCCTCGGGGCGAGCCGTCGCTCCACGCCGCACCGCCGCCTCGAGCGCCTTGTGGGCGTCCTTCACGCGCCACCCCATCGACGAGATGGACGGCCCGTGCACCTTCGAGAACGAGGCCGCGAAGGAGCGAGGCTCCCGGTTCAACAGGAAGGTGATGTCCTGCTGCTGGTACAGGTCGACCGGCTTGGAGCGGAGCCGCATCGTGTTCGACAGCCCGAAGGCCTTGAACAGCGCTTCGAGCGGCTCGGGTTCGGGAGACGCGAACTCGACGAAGTCGATGCCGTCGAGGCCGCATGGGTTGTCCTTCGACACGGGGAACTGCGGGGGTCTTGGGGTCATGGGTTCTCCAGGCGCTCCGTTGAGGGCGCTTGCCAGCTCTTCCAGTACTCGGCGACCTCGGTGCGACCCGCCGCGGCCAGGGGCCTCAGTGGGTGCCTCGTGTCCACCATCACCGCGACCTCGTCGGTGCGGGTGGCTGTCTTGGCGCGCTCGGAGGCCGTCGCCTGCGGGCCATGGTGAATGCCCTGAGGGTGGAACGTCACCATTCCCGGAGACACGCCCGCGCGGCTGAAGAACTGCCCCGAGTGGTAGAAGATGACTTCGTCGAAATCGATGTTCGAGTGGTAGAAGGGCACCTTCACCGCCGCCGGGTCGCCGTTCTCCAGCGGGCGCGGGAGGAAGCTGCAGAGCACCGCGTCACGCATCAGGAACGTGGTGTGGGCCGAGGGGGGCAGGTGGTACCGCTCCGACGTCACCGGCCGAATGTCGCGGACGTTGAGCTTGAGGGGCGCCAGCGTGCCCTTCCAGCCGACCACGTCATGCGGGTTGAAGGGGTAGTAGATTCGCGTCACCTCGCCCTCGCGGAGGATGAGCACTTCGTATTCACCGCTGGCGTTGGGCGTCAGCGAGCTCGCCTCTGGAGTCGGCACCTGGAGGACCGCGGGGTCGAACAACGCGTGCTGCCCCAGCATGCCCTTTTCGGGCAACGTCACCTCGCTGAAGGCCTCGATGACGAGGAAGCGCGAGGCGCTCGTGGGCAGCAGCCGGTACGCGACTCCCCGGGGCAAGACGAGGTAGTCACCCGACTCGTAGGCCAGGGGGCCGAAGTCCGTCTCGAGTCGCCCGGCACCCTGGTGTACGAAGAGCACCTCGTCTGAATCGGCGTTGCGAAAGAGGTACGGCATCGGCCTGGCCAACGTGGCGAGGCACACCGCCACGTCGGAGTTGCCCAGGAGGCCCAGGCGGCCGGTGAGCCAGTCGTCGGTCGCGCCGGCCTCCACCCGTCGGGTGTCATAGGCTCGGGGCCTCAGCGGCCCTTCGATGCGCGTCCACCCCACCGGGGGGTGCTGGCGGTAGAGGTGCGCGTAGCGGCCGTAGAAGCCGTTGCGCCCGTACTCCTCTTCCACCGTCCCATCGGGCAGGCTGACGTGTGCCTGGGCGGCGACTCGCCCTCGAATCCAGGGAATGTCCATGATGGGCACCGGTAACGACCAGGGCCTCGGGAAAGAAAGTGACAAAGAGATTCAATTCTCTGTCATTTCTTTGAACAGCGCGCCGCGGCATAGTCGAGCGGACGGCAACGGAGCGCGGCTCGCCACTGTCGGTCCCTCGCTCAGAAGCTGCAGGTCGGGTTCGTCTCCTGGAAGTACTGGCTCATGGCCACGTTGGGCGTTCCGGTCGGAACGGCGCTGTAGGGGCTGTTGACGATGGAGATCGCGTCAGGAGGAGTCGTCTGCCCATAGGGCGAGCCCACGCAGGTGCAGTTCTGCAGCTGGACATCGCAGGTGCACTTCGATACGGGCGAATCACCCCAGTAGACGTTGCTCACGTCGACCGTGTACCCACTGTTGTTGAAGACCGAGAAGCCCTTGCTGGCGTAGGGGCCATTGGCGCATTGCCCAGGCTCGACCGCGGAGTTGCACAGGAGGTGATTTCGAGCCGTGTCACCATTCAAGGTGACTGGCGCGAGGTTCGGGTCGGTGGCTGCTCCAGGAGCACTGAGCCACACGCCGAAGTGGTTGTACCTGATGCTCGCGGACTTCACCGACGCCTTGCCGGTAGCCACGTAGATGCCGGCGCAGCCTGCGTGCTCGAAGCTGCCCCCGGTGATCTGCGCCTGCGGGTTGTTCGCTGCGAGATTGGGGTTCGCACGGAGCGACAGGCCGTCAATCTGTGCGCATCGAAGGGTCGGGCTGCCCGTGAAGACCGCGTCTCCCTCGAGCCAGACTCCATATTGAACGGGCTTGGGAATAGGGCACGCGCCGCTACCTGGCCCCACTGTCCCTGTCAGTGCCGAGGTCACGCGGCAGCCCTGGCCGCCAAAGAAGCCGTAGAACGCCGACTTCACAGAGACATTGACGCCCAAGACGCTCGACAGTGAGGGGCCTTCACTCAGGCACAGGATGGCCGCGTTCGACACCTGATTGACGGTGATATTCCCGTAGTTGAGCTTGCCCCCATCGATGCGGATTCCGTTCGCGACGCCATCGATCGTGACACCGGATGGGTAGACTCCAGCGGGTTGGCCGGCGACTGCACCCACGTAGATGGCGTTGGTCGCGCCACCCGATCGACCCGCTGCGTCGACGCCGAGGGTACCGTTCTGAATAGTCACGGAGCTGGTGTCGACATCGACTTTGACGATGTCCGTTCCGGCCGCGCCCTTCAAGAAGGCCCCTCCGAGGTTCAGGTTGACCGCACGCCCGAGCCGAAGAGGAAACGTCTCAAGGGGGCTCACGTTCTTGAGGGAGTCTGGCGTCACCGTGATTCCCCAACTCGTACCCTGAATGTTCTGGTTGGCCTGGCCGATGGTCAGGCATGGACCGCCGAGACTGCCCTGGTTCTGAGTTCTGCCACAGCAGGCATTGTCGACGCCCTTGGTCGGGTCGGAGTTCACGTAGACAGTGGTGCCAGAGAAGCCGGGGCAGATGGCGCAAGCGCCGAGGACGAAGGTGGACCCGGCGGGACACGTGCAGCGTCCGGCCTGACAGATGCCAGTGTCGCCGCAGGCAGTGTTGTCACTCAGCTTCGCTCCAGCCGGAACGCATTGCGAGCTACCCGTCACACAGGACGTCGCTCCCAAGGCGCACGGGTCAACGGGGGTGCACTCCTTCCCGGCCACGCAGGAGATGCAGGTTCCAGACGCATTGCAGACTTGGTCTGTCCCACAGCTCGTCCCGCTGGGCGCCGCCGTGCCCGTATCAGTGCAGGTCTGGCCACTCGCCGAGCAGGCGGTCGTGCCGATGTGGCACTGGTTCGAGGGGGTACAGAGTACGCTCGACGCACAGACATTGACGGTCGCGGTGGCGCTCTTGGTGGTGTCCGCCTTGCTCGTGGCGACCACGTGCTCGGTTGTCATGGTCTTGGGCGCCGTATAGTTGCCCGCTGGGTCGATGGCGCCTCCGTCGGCCTCGAGCAGCTCCAGGAGACGACCGTGTTCGCGGTGTTGTTGACCGTCGCGGTGAACTTGTATTGTGCGCCGGGAGCCACCAGGGTGCTGGTCGGACTCACCGACACGGTCACAGGGGGTGAGCTCACGGTCACCTCGGCCGTCGCTGACTTGGTGGCGTCCTGCACACTCGTGACGACGACGTGGTAGGTCCCGGCAGTGGTCGGGGCCGTGTAGTACCCCGAGGTCGTCACGATTCCACCCGTCGACCCCTCCTGCACCGCCCAGGTCACTTGGAGGTTGTTCGAACCGGTCACGGTGGCGGTGAACTGTTTGCTCGTGCCGGTGAGCACCGAGGCCTTCGCTGGGTCTACCGAGATGGTCACCACCGGAGTCGACGTCACCACCACGACAGCCTGCCCAGTGGCGGTTGGCTCGACCGCGCTCGTGGCCACGATGTGATACGTGCCGAGGGTCGAGGAGGCCGTGAAGAGGCCCGAGGCCGATACGGATCCTGCCGTGCTCCCCTCTGCCACCGACCAATTCACCGCGTGGTTGCTGGTACCCGTCACGTTGGCGGTGAACTGCTGACTGAGGCCCACCACGACATTCGCCAGAGACGGGCTCACGGTGACCTGCACCTGAGAACCCACCACTGTCACGGTCGCCGTCGCGCTCTTCGTGGAGTCGGCCACGCTGGTGGCGACGACGTGAAAGGTCCCCGCGGAGGCAGGCGCGGTATAGAGCCCTCCCGGCGAGCTGATGCTGCCTCCCAATGAGCCCTCCTGCACGGACCACGTCACGCTCGCGTCACTCGTCCCAGTGACGGTGGCCGAGAACTGCCGGGTGCCGAGCGTTGCCAGTGACACGCTCGTGGGGTCGATGACGACCGCGACCGCCTGTGTCACGGTGATGGTCGCCGAACCGGACTTCTTTGAGTCGGCCACGCTCGTGGCCACCACGTGAAACACCCCTGGAGCAGAAGGAGCCGTGTAGAGCCCTCCTTCCGAGACACTGCCTCCTGCCACCGAGCCCTCGCTGACTGACCAGGTCACGGCGTCACTCGAGCCATCGGGTTTGTCTGTCACGACTGCATAGAGCTGGAGCGTCGCGCCTGTCTTGAGCGCGGCCTCCGCCGGTTGCACCATCACGACCATTTGACCCGTGAGATTGCCCGTCCCAGTTTCCTGGTTGCAGCCAACGGAAAACGCCAAAACCAGCCCCACCACACTCGTTCGCAGCAATTGAGTAGCCTCCACGTGTTCCCCCTGAAAAGGCCCGAATCGGCCTGACACCGGGAAGGCCTATACCAAAGACGGGCGCATGTAGGGACGTGGGCGCTAAGGTCAGAGGCAGGAGCTTGACTGAAGTCATGAACATCTCCCTCGAGCATGCCCGCGCGCTGGATGCCTTTGCCCGGGCCGGCACGCTGGTAGGCGCGGCCCGAGTGCTCCACCGGACCCACACGGCCGTGCTGTACGGCCTCAGGCAGCTCGAGCTCCAGACGGGCCTGGCGCTGTTCGATCGCTCGGGCTACCGCACCCGCCTCACTCCGGCTGGAGAAGAAGTCCTCCGCCACTGCCGGCGCCTGCTCGAGGCGGAGCACGCTCTGAGCGAGGCCTGCGCCGTGCTCCAATCAGGCTGGGAGCCGGTGCTGACGGTCGTCTTCGACGCCATCATCGCGCTCGAGCCGGTGCTCGAGGTGGTGCCAGCGCTGCGCGAGGCTGGCGCGCCCACCCGGGTGCAGCTCACCGTCGACTCGCTGGGCGGGGTCGAGCGCCGCTTCGAAGAATCGGACGCCCAGGTGATGGTGAGCATCCTCCCGGTGCGCCTCGAGGGCCTCACCGTCGTCACCCTGCCCCGCTTCAAGGCCCGGCTGGTGGCCCATCGCGAACACCCCTTGGCGCGACAGAAGAGGGTGCGGTGGGACGACCTCACCCAGCACGTGCTCCTCAACGTGCGCGGGAGCGACCCCCGCCTCAGGCTGCCCACCGGCTCACTGGATGAGCAGTCGATGGTTCAGCTCTCGGACTTCCACGCCAAGAAGGCCGCCATCCTCGCGGGCATCGGCTTCGGCTGGCTCCCCGACTGGCTCACCCAGCACGAGCTCGCCAAGGGAGAGCTGGTCGCCCTCGACCTGAAACAGGGCAGCGTGCACGCCTTCGAGCCCCGCCTGGCGCACCGGGGAAAGCTCGGGCCCGCCGGGCGCCTCGTCCTCGACTGCCTCCTCGCTCGCCGGCGATGAAGTACCAGGAGTACCAATGGTACCATTGGTGACATTCCCGGCGACCCCCTCCCACCGGCGAGGGGTGTCCCCCGTCGTCGCGGACGAGCCCAGTCGCCTCCAAACAACACGTGCATGCACTGCACCGACGGCCAAGGGCTGGTGATGCTCGCCCGGGGCCCCGGATCTCCAGCCGCCCCGCCTGGCCTGGGCCTTCGGTGCCAACGTCCGGGCCGGCAGTCGAGCGCTCCGTCTTCGCCGAGCTGTCCCGCTCAGCTCGTTGGCCGCAGCGCTGCCTACCCGGGCATCCTCTCTGTCTCCGCAGCGGCGATGAGGCCATCAAGGCGTGTCATCTCCGTGGCGATCGCCTGTTCACCCCCGAGTCTTGCCACGTGCGCGCGTTGCGCCGCCTGCTCCGCGAGCTTCACGACGTCCTGCAGGGTGCGACGCACAGCGGACTCGACGCCGCGGCGACTCTCGATGACACGCTCGACAAAGTCCTTCCTCAGCCTGCTCGCGTTGACCTGAAGGAGGCGAGTCGAAAACGCCGAGGCAACGCCCAGCGCAGCCGGAGCCGCCCTCTCCGCGGGCCGAAACAGCTCGGCCACCCAACCCCTGAGGGACTGAGTGCTGACCTGCATGAGCGGCGTGTAGCTGAATCGGCTGCGCCCCTTGAGCCCCGGCTCGGCCATCACGTCGACTGGGAGGGCATCCTGAGGGACCTGCGCCGAGTCCCGAAGGCGGGCCAAGAAGGCATTCGCGTGCGTGACGAAGCGCTCAGTCACTTCGATGAAGTCGCGCTCCTTCTCTGGTTGTCGCTCCGCTCTCCACTCGCGCACCGCCCCCTCGACGACGTCTTGGGCTTCGTTGACGAGCCACCGGCGAAGCGCCGGCCCCCGCTGCATCGGCGCGCGGCCCAGCGCGTCTTGGACGGCTCGAACTACCTCGGGGTGCGCACGCTCGACGAAGCGCGCAGCCGCCTCGTCGTCGCGGCGCTCGAGTTTCTCCTCCTCGGCGTTGAAGAGGTGGGTGAGTTCGACCAGCGACTGCTCCGCCTCTCGCGCGCACCGTCGCAGGAGCTCCAACCGGCGCTCGGTTTCCTCGACGGGGCGCACCAGCGCGCTCCGCTCCTCTCGAAGCTGCTTCAGCAACCGGCCCAGCAGGGCCCGCAGCCCTCGAGCCGCGGCCCGGTCGACCAGCTCGACTCCCTTCGTTCGCGCGAACTCGGTAATGGCCGACGCCAGCTCGCCCCACTGCCGCCCGGGCCCTTCGCCTCGAAGCCGCTCGAGGCCACTCACCTCGAAGATGCGCACGGGCACGGCGGGGGCGAGCGCTCGAAGGACCTGCTCGGTGAAGACGCGGGCCTCTACGAGCTCCGGGGCGCTCAGCTTGTCGGCTTTGTTGAGGGCGACGAGAACGTCGCGCACCCGAGGGGTCAGCTCCGAGAACAGCGCCAGTTCGTCCTGTGAGATGGGCGGGTCGCCCCCCAGGACGACGACGGCGACATCGATGTGAGGAACGAAGGCGCGCGTTGTCACCGAATTCCCGATGAAGGTGCTGCCAACGCCAGGGGTGTCGACGAGACAGAGCCCGCGCTCGAGGAAGGGGCTCGGGCAAAAAACTTCGACACCTGTCACGCCGAGGCGGTTCTCCTGGTTGGCGGTCTCCGACACGTAGTCGCCGAGCCTCTCGAGCGGCACTTCCTGCCAGGCTCCCGCGGCGAATCGCACCCGCGCACGCCGCGAGCCATGGCGCACGACGGTGACGACCGACGTCACCGGAGGCACGCCGCTTGGCAGCAGCGCTTCGCCCAACAGCGCGTTGATGAGCGTGGACTTCCCTCGCTTGAATTGCCCAAGACAGGCGACGTAGAAGCGGCCTTCGTGCACGCGCTCACGGAGGGCGTTCGCCTCGGCGAGGACGTCGGCAGCGCTCGACGCCTCCGCCAGCTGGGTGAACCGGTCGAGGGCCTCGGCGACGCTCACGTCGAGCGGGGTGCGCGCGGCATGAAGGGCGTCCTCGGCGCGGCACGGCGCGGCCGTCTGCATCGAAAGTGACGTACTCGTGAGCATGGTGTTCTCTCGGTGTGGGTCAGGGTCACGGCGCACGCTTTTGCCGCCGAGGGACCGCCTTCGAATCGCGCGTCATCTCCCGCGGTGAGCGGGGCGCCGTCAAGGCGTACCCCGAACGCTCAGGATGCGCCAGGCGTGCCGGCAGCGAACCAAGCCGCCGCGGGAAGGTGCTGGAACAAGGTGATACTCAGGGACTCGGAGCGAACTTCAGGGAGCCGAACATGCCGAGATGCGAGCGGCCGGCCCTTACTCCAGCTGGAGCCCGCAATCGCCGCAGGCGCCCTCGACCAAAGGCCCAGCGAAGCCGCAGGCCGGACAGGCCAGGGCCTCTCTCGGCTCCCGCGCGTTCCGCTGGTCACCACCTGGCGGTCTGGCGCCCCCGGGCGTGCTCAGACCAAACGATGTAAGGAAGGAACATGGCCGAAGGATTCAAGTACGGACTGCTGCTGGTCGCGCAGTTGGACGGGCCGACGATCTGCACCGAAATTGCGCCTGGAGTCTGGGCACACGACGGGAGCATCGCTTCGCTCGTTCTCGACGCGGATGTCAGCCATTGGCGCGAGTGGGTGGGATCCCTGGAGTGGGAGGCCCTGACCAAGACGCAGTTGATGGTCGACACGCGTGTGGTGTCGGCCAGGGCTGAGGTGATGGACGGGGACAACCAGCTGGTCGAAGCAAGATTGGCTCGCGTTCGTCGCGGGCTACTCCTCGCTGGCCCGGCCGGGTTCGTGTCGGGCGAGACGAGGATCCTCAGTGGTGAGGCCGAGGGCCGGGCGCCGACCGACCACCTCAGGAGCATTCGCCGCCTGCCTCGACGCGGTCAGACCATCGTTCGGCCGTACTGCTGCTCGAGGGAGACGTTCTGGACGACGCGGCCGCGCAACTCCGAGGAGGGGTGGCTCAATCGCTGGCGGGACGCGATCGCTCTGCTGGCCGCGACAGAGCGCGACGGGGTTCCGCCACTCCTGTTCTTCGGGCTGCTTGCGTTTGAGCGTTCGTTCGAGTCGTTCGAGATTGAGTTCAAGATTCCCGACTGTGTGCGAGCGACCGAGGCCATTCTCGGGCTGCCGAGGGGGGCTGGCGGCGGGCAGAACGCCTTTGCGGACCGTGTCCTGGCCCTGGTGCCAGAGTTGGAGCAGGACTGGTACGTCGGAGGCTCGGGGCTCCGAGAGAGGCTCGTTCAGCTCTACGTTCACCGCAACGAATGCGTGCACGGAAAGGTTCCGTTCGGTTTGCTGGTGGCCGATGGGCGCGACGGACCCGAGGAGGCCGCGCGCTTCGACTATCTGGCCGAGACTGTGGCGAGGGCAGTCCTTCTGCGAGCACTCCGTCACCCCAACGCGCGAGCGATGTTCTCCGACCGCGCTGCGCTCGAGGCTGCCTGGACCGAGAAGTGGTTCTCGGGGTCGTTTGCGGGTTCGCAGTCGCCCTGGCCATCGCAGTCGGCGTGAGCCGCTCGCCTCCGCTGCCGTTCATGCTACCCTTCCGCCGATGTGCGTCACGAAGTTGCCGCTGACCTGCGGGAAGCCGACTGCCGGGAGGCAGACGCGCAGGCCCGTCGAGCGAAAGACGCATCGCTCGTACCGAGTCTTGCGTGCAGCGCCATCGCGAGGTGGTCCACGAAGCG
>PMBV01000346.1 GCA_003153055.1 Myxococcales bacterium | reverse complement strand
ACAAGTCTCACTATTTCGCTAGTTCACATCGGACGGCGCTCGGTTTGTAACCTCGCGGTTTTCGATCTCCCCTCGAGAGTCAGTTCGTCACTCGGCGAAGTCTGGTGCCCTCAGAAGGCCAACCGACTGACTCGCCTGCGCTCCCGAGCCGGAGCCATCATCGTGGAGTGTGGCCCAGGACGACGCGCTCTGCTGCTCCTCCGACTCAGGGCGCCCCAAACCGTTGGGTCGTGGATGAGTTCCACCATGCCGGGCGCTGGGCGCCGCTGCGCATCCTCGGCCCGACCCCCTCTGGTGGCCAAGGGGCTGCCCGCACTTGGCTGGGAGGGCGCCCGTACATCCAACTCGTCCACCTTGAGAGCGGTGCCGGCACCTGCCGCTCTCCCTGGAGCCGTGCTTCCTTCGACCGGCCTCGCCACCCGGGAAAATCAACGAGCAGTGTGCGAGCGGCGCGAGGAAGGGGGCCTGCGGAATGCGTGTCGGTCGGCACTCGAGGTCCGCCGACGATGCCCAATCACCTCCGAGAGTCGCCCCCGGCCTTGAGGGCCCGGGCGAATATCTCGAGGTCCTTGTCAGCGTTGGGCATGTCCAGGAGGATCGCCTCGGGATCGTACTGGAAGTCTGCCTGGGGCAGGGAGAACAGCGGGGCCAGCGCCGTCTCGCCGCGCTTGTCGCCGAAGCTGGCGTACACCACCCGGCCATTCTCCATCTGAACGAAGCCGTCGTGCGGTCCGCTCCTGATGGTGAGCTTGCCCGACTTGCGGCCGGCCCCGAGGATCCGCAGCAGCTCGAAGGCCTCGAGCTCGTCGAGCCCGCCTCGAACCAGGTGCCCGACTCCGCCGTGATCCACCCGGTCGATGTAGGCCCCTCGAATGGTGGCGGCCGCCTCCTCCGGCGAGAGGGGGAGCGGAAGGAATCCGGTGACGCCCGACTGGGTGAGCCGCTCCCGACTGGAGGGGTCCGTCGGGTCTCCCAGCACCAGCAGCGGCACCGACGCGTTCTCCGGCCTCGCCCGAACGAATTGGGTCAGGGCCACCAGGTCGCTGACGCCGAACCCGAGGCCCACCACCAGCGTGTCGGCCTCGTTGGTGAGCACCGCGTCGATGACGCCGTCGAGCTTGAGCACGGCCTGCACCACCAGGCCCGCCTTGCTCAGGCTGTCCATCAGGTCGGTGCGCACCGCCTCATCGGGATCGGCCACGATGATCTGCCGGCCGTCGTTCTGTACCCGCTGCCGCAAGAGGTCTCCACTCTGCAGCGTGCTCAGGGTGTCCAGCACCACCGGGTCGAACAGGGTGCCCGACTGGCCATGGAGCCAGTCGAGGGCCTCGTGCTTGGGCAACAGGCGACCGAGGTGGTTCGAGGGGTTCCTGGTGAGATCGAAGAAGGTGTCGACCGCCGCGATGATGCGCGCCCCGCACGGAATGTCTTCGCCCCTGACGCCTTGGGGCACGCCACTGCCGTCGAAGCACTCGTAGAGCTGGGCGAGGATGGCGTTGATGGCGCCGGCCAAGTGCACCATCTCGAACAGCTTGATGGGCGCTCGCACGAAGCGCTTGGCCTCGGGCTTGAGCTCGGGGCGCGCGGCCAGGAGCGCGAGGGTGAAGTGCAGATCGGGCCGCTTGCCCAGGTCGTGAAGGTGGGCGGCCACCGAGGTGTAGGCCACCTCTCGGGGCTGGAGGCCCATTCGCCTGGCGATGAGCGAGGCCTGGCGTGCCACGAGGCCCGAGTGCCCGCGGAACTCCCGCTTTGGCATCTCGAGGAGCTCGACCAGCACGCTCAAGGTCTCGGTGAAGTCAGCCTCGCTGATCATTCCCCTCGTGGCGCCCATGGCCTCGCGGAGCTGGGTGGGGTTGAGGCGGCTGGGCGTACGCGAGCCGCCCGTCGAGCTCGGCCTCGCGTCGGCTCGTGAGTCGGCGCCCTCGTAGGCCGCGGCCAGCTTCCCCAGGTCGCCCGAGGTTCGAGCCGTGGTGAACCCTGGCCCGCCCTCCAGCGCAGCAAAAGCCGTGGGGTCTCCGTAGTAGTGCTTCTTGATCGCCGCCTGAATCGCGCTGCGGAGCCCGACGAAGGCGAACACCTCGCTCATTCCGCTGATGGCGGTGAGCTCTTTGAGCAGGGCCTCGTTCTGCGGGTGGGCCATCACGATGGACAACAGCCGGCGCTCGCTGTCCACCGCGATGGGCAACAGGTCCTGCGCCTCCGCGGTGCGCACGGGGATCTTCTCGAGGGCCTCGGGGGGAATCTTCACCCGCGCGAGCTTCTCGGCCGAGACGAAGCGGGTCTTGAGCTCAGCGGCGAGAAAGCGGAGCAAGGCCGTCTCCTGGAGGAGCCCCAACTCGACGAGGCAATCCCCCAGGCGGTGGCCGGTGATCTGCTGGTGGCTCAGCGCCTGGTCTACAGCCTCGGCGGATACCAGGCCCGCCTCGATCAGCCGTTCGCCAAGACGCTTCGCCATTTCCTTCAGGAGCCTACCCTTCGGGCTGCTCAGGAGTGGAGCTACTCGTCGCCGGGTCACCCACCAGCTGGCTGAAGGGCTTGAAGGCCAGGCCTTCGGGCAACGATGGATCGCGCTTGGGCTCGGCCTTCACCTCTGGCTTGGGCTCGACCTTCTCAATCTCTTGCCGCTGAGCGCGGTGCTCGACTCTCGGACCGCGGGCCCGCTTTTCAGCCCGCTCGGGGCGCTCGGGGGGCTTCTCTCCGCTCAGTCGGGCGGCGACCTTCTCTTCCACCATTCGCTCGACGTACCCCAAGAGCGCGTCGAGGGCCTGGGCGAGCTGAGGCTCGGAGAGGAGCCGTTGGAGCCGACGGGGCAGCTTGAGCTCCTTGGCCTCGCGAGGGCTCTCCTCAGGGAGCACCTTCTTGGGCCGCTCCTTTTCCTTCTCCTTCTCTTCCTGGGGCGCCTCGGGGGGCTTGGTGAAGGTGAACTCCTTCTCGTCGATCGGCTCGGGGTCGAGACGCTCGAGCCGGTCGATGACGATCTGCGACTTCCCGTGGAAGCTGCCGATCTTCCCCTCGACCAGCAGGTAGTCGCCGTCGGCGACCGCCGTGTCGGCCACGTCGACATTCTCGAAGATGCGCGCGTCGACCTCGCCCGTGCGATCGACGAGCGTCATGCTGAGGTAGGTTTTCCCCGCGCGGCTGGTGTGGCGTTCCTTGCCAAAGGCGCGAAACACCGTGACGATCGGCTCGCCGTTCTTCAGGTCTTTGGCGTAGACCTTGCGGATCCGCTCTTCGCTGGCTTCGACCGGCTGGGTGGCTTCTGCTTCGTTCTCAGGCTGGCTCATCGAGCCCCACAATACCCCACCCCGCCTGAGGAGGAACGAGCAATCCTCGCGTCAGTGAGGCTTTCGTCGCTCCCAGGCCTTCACTGAGATGTGCGCCATCAAGCTGGCGACGCCGAAAGCCACCACCACCCCCGCGATCTTGAACTCGAGCTCTTTCTTGCTCAAGAGCGTCAGGCCGACGGTGGCGCCGAAGATGCCGATCAACGTCCACAGGAACCAGGTGCCCCGCCAGACTTGCTCCGAGGATCGACGGGCCGAGACCAGCAGCGGAATGGATCCGGCCTTTCGCCAGCGGGTCTTGCCTTCTTCCAGCAGCTCGTCGTCAGGGTCGATGAGGCCCATGAGCCAGGCCTGCTCGACCTGCCCGAAGCTCGCGTAGTCGAGCTCTCCGCCGTCTCTGGTGCGCACCCGGTACCTCATGCGAGCTCAGCGCAGATTTGCTCCGCCACCCGAAGGCCGTCAATGCCCGAGGAGACGATGCCCCCGGCGTAGCCGCACCCTTCGCCAGCGGGGTAGAGGCCCTTCACCGACACCGACTGGAGCCGGTCGTCTCGCGTCACCCGCACCGGCGAGCTGGTGCGAGCTTCGATGCCGATGAGAGTGCCCTCCTGGGTGATGAAGCCGCGCATGCGGCGGTCGAAGGCCTTGATCGCCTGCACCAGGGCGGCGGTGAGCCACTCGGGGAACACCTGATGGAGGTCGGTGTGGGTGAGCCCAGGTCGATACGAGCTGCCCTTGGGTGGGCGACCTTTTCGGTGCGCCAGGTAGTCGGGGATCGCCTGGGCCGGGGCGAAGAAGCGACCGCCGCCGAGCTCGAAGGCCCGCGCCTCCTGCTGCGCCTGGAACTCGAGCCCAGCCAGGGGGCCAGTGAAACCCGCCCGGGCGAAGTCGTCGACCGAGACCGACACCACCAGCCCGGCGTTGGCGTACTTCGAGTTGCGGCGAGAGTTCGACATGCCATTGGTGCACAACAGGCCGTCTTCGGTGGGCGTCGGCACCACGAGGCCCCCCGGGCACATGCAGAACGAATAGACGCCGCGCACCTCACCTCCGCTGGAGAGGTTCTCGGCCAGCTTGTAGTCGGCGGGTGGCAGCCGGGGGTGGCTCGCCACCTTCTCACCATACTGAATGGCGTTGATGAGGGCCTGGGGGTGCTCGGCCCGGAAGCCCAGCGCGAAGGGCTTGGCCTCCACCAGCACCCGGCCGTCGGTGGCGAACCGGCGAAAAAGCTCGCGAGCCGAGTTGCCGACTGCCAGCACCACCCGGTCGGTCTCGAGCGTGCTGCCGTCGGCCAGCCGTACCCCGGTGACCAGGCCGTCGCGAGACAACACGTCTTCCACCCGGGTCCTCAGGCGAACCTCGACCCCCAGCTCGATGAGCGCCAGCCGCATGCGCTCCACGGCGAAGGGGAGCAGGTCCGACCCGATGTGGGGCTTTCCCTCGACGAGGATGCGATCGGGCGCCCCGAAGCGCGCGAAGGTCTCGATGACCTTCCGCACGAAGGGGTGGTTGATGCGGGTGGACAGCTTCCCGTCGGTGTAGGCCCCAGCGCCGCCTTCACCGAAGTTCATGTTGCTCTCGGGGGCGAGCGTCCCGTCGCGCATGAGCTTGGCCACGTCCTTGCGGCGCTCGATGACGTCGGTGCCCCGCTCCAGCAGTATCGACGGAACCCCTCGCTCGGCCAGCTCGAGTGCGCAGAACAGCCCCGCCGGCCCCATGCCCACGATGACCGGCCGGTGCTTGGCCGCTTTGCCGACTGGCGGCCCCGGGGCTGGCGCTGGCTCGACCTCACTGACGTCGACCGGCAGCTTCGAGGGGCGATGCTCGAGCTCGACTTCGAGCGTATGCACGTAGCGGGGGCTGTTGCGCTTCCTCGCGTCGAGCACCGACCGAACGATGCGCACCGACTGAATCACCTCTTTGGGTACGCCCAGCCGCTCCGCCGCCTTCGCGTCGAGCACGAGCTCCGACTCGTCGAGCCAGAGAGCTACATTGTTGATCCGAAAGGCCGGCACGCCCCGCCTATACCTGCATTTCATGAGGCAGAGAAGACAACCCTTTGATTTGATTCAAGGGGTGCGAAGCGGACGACGCAGTGGAGTCAGCCGAACCTCACCGACTGCGAAGGTCGCTACGCACCTCATGAGTTGTAAAAGTGTGAAAATCACGCATTTACAGGTGGTTTTTGGGCGCCAAGAACTTGGCACAACGGGTGAATCAAGCCGGCCCAGATGTTCAAGAAGGCAATCTGGAGGCGGAATGAGCACCGATAAGAAGGGCACGAAGATTCTAGCGAGGACTTTCTTTGCGCAGCTTCGAGCGGGCGGCTACACTCCCAATCAGATATTGGATATCGCCACAGAGCTCATCGACCTCGTCACGACCGATTTGAAGGAAGTGAAAGTCGTCGAAGGTGAGAAGCCCGAGACCCGGGCCAACGCCTGAAGTCGAGCTCGAGGAAGCCCTCCATACCGGCCTGGCGCCGGAGGGAGTGTGTTTCCACGGTGAAGAAGCAGCGGCCAGGCGCCGCTGTGGCAGTTGGAAACCCGGCCCGGTGCCGGGTTTTGTTTTTCTAGAAGGGACGTCAGCTCGGCGGGGCGGAGCGAATCCGCTGGCGCATGGCGGCGGCGCTCATGGCCACCACCAGCAGCCCCAGCACCATGGCTGAGAAGACGTAGCTCTCGGTCGAGCTGAGCGAGAACACCCACAACATCATGCCGACCAGGCCGAGCCCAACGTCGACCAGCACGGGCTTGGAGGTCTCGCGCATCAAGGCTCCTGCGACCAGGGTGAGGGGCAGGCCGAGCCAGATTTGCCGTTTAATCGCGTCGACGCTCGAGGCGATGGTGTCGGCGTTGTGCACCAGGACGGCGGCGAAGATGACGACCGTGCCGATGGCCAGCACCAACACTCCGGCTGCGGCGATGTCTTTGGCCAGCTTGGCCTTCTCGTCGAACTGCTGAATGGCGAGATCGACGAGCTGCTCGAGGGCCGAGTTGAGCATCTCGGCGAAGAGCACCAGCAGCACGCAGAAGATCAGCGTCACCTTCTCTGCCAGCCCCAGGGGGATGCCGCTCCCCATCAGGCCCACCAGCAGTCCCGAGACGATGTGCATGCGCATGTTGCGCTGGTGCACCACCGTGTGGATGAGCCCGTTCCACGCATGCAGCACGGACCGGTAGAAGCTGGTCGGCGGGTGCTTCGACTGGAAGGGCGGGGGCGCGGGCATTCGGCTCTTCGGGAACTAACACCGTCAGGTCGAAAAAGGAGGCGCGTCGGGTCTGCGTCGTCGGTCTCACGCTGCGCCGGTTCGTGGTTGGTACGGGAGACCGTTCACGCTTCCACGTCAACGCCAGGCGGTTCGAACAGCGCGACCGATGGGACACCGTCTCCTCGAAAGGGACACCGGCCTGTTAAGCCGGAGCGATAGCTCAGTTCGGTAGAGCACGAGATTCGTCATCTCGCGGTCGAAGGTTCAACTCCTTCTCGCCCCACCGGGAGCTGTCAGGTGAGCTGGTGAAGCACGGCTGAGAGCGCCGTGTGCAGTGAGGGTCTCGCTTCGACGCCAACCCGTTCCAACTCGACGCTGAGTCCGAACGGAGTTCGCCCGGAGTGCCGCCCTCACGGCACGGCAGCGGGGAGGTTCCCGTTCGCTTTCGGTGCAGGGCGGGGCCGTCGACCGTCAGGCAACGTCGCCTTCGCCCGTGAGCCCGGCAGCTCCCATCGCTTTTTCACGTCGTACCCACCCGCAACACCGTCTGACCGAAAGGAGAAAGCCAATGCAGATCGAGATCATGACCAACGAGCGCGCTTTCCTCGTGGAGGACGGCCGCCCCGTGAAGTACCTCGCGCCGGGCGTGCACCGCGTGTGGGCCGCGTTCAAGGAGCAGCGGGTGGAGAAGGTGTCCACCGTCGGNNGCGCAGCACGAGCGTGGCCTCGTGATGCGGCGGGGCAAGCCGGCGCTGTGGCTGGGCGCGGGCGTGCACCAGGTGTGGACCGTCGAGCGGCAGGTCGATCGCGTGACCCAGGCGGTGACCCCGCTGGTGCGCGTGGAGATCATCGACACCTCGGCCATCGAGGCGAAGCTGCTCACCACTGACGTCGCGGCGCTGGCGAAGGCCCGCGACTACGTCGAGGCGATGGCCCCCGAGGGCCACGTGGCCGTGCGCTACGTGGACGGGAAGCTCGATGCCGTGCTGCCGGCAGGACGGCACGCGGCGTGGAACACCATGCGGACGGTCACCATGTCGGTGATCGACCTGCGGGAGCGGGTGCTCGCGGTCAACGGTCAGGAAGTGATGACTCGCGACCGCGTGTCCCTGCGGCTCAACCTCTCTGCGACCTTCAAGGTGAAGGACGCTCAGCGGCTGGCCGTGGTCGCCCGCGCTCCGGATGACGTGGTGTACCTGGCGATGCAGCTGGCGGCCCGCGAGGCCGTCACCATGCGCACCCTCGACGAGCTGCTCGGGGTGCGTGACGAGCTGCAGAAGGTGATGACGCCGGCGGTGCGCGATCGCGCCGAAGGCGTGGGGCTCGAGCTGATCGAACTCGGCGTGAAGGACGTCATTCTGCCGGGCGAGATGAAGGATCTGCTCAACAAGGTGATCCAGGCCCAGAAGGAGGCCGAGGCCAACGTCATCCTCCGCCGTGAGGAGACCGCGGCCACCCGCAGCATGGCTCAGACCGCGAAGGTGCTGTCTGAGAACCCGCTGCTGGTGCGCCTCAA
>PMBV01000283.1 GCA_003153055.1 Myxococcales bacterium | reverse complement strand
AGAGCCGCCGCCGACGCCAGAGCCGCCGCCGACGCCAGAGCCACCGCCAATGGCAGAGCCACCGCCGCCGCCCCCCCTTCCGCCAGAACCTCCCGTGTCACTCTCCGGGCTCGCCCCTTCGCAGGCCGAGAAGGATAGAATGCTCACCCAGATGAGCGAGGTGCGTACCATGCAGATGCCTCCGCGAGTGTTTGCTTCACGAGAGGGAGGTTCGCGGAGCCAGCACTGGGTCACCGCTCACCGCCTTCTTCTGGATTCGACTCTCTCCGGTGGCCGGTCAGGAGGTATGGACCCCCCTGTGCTCCGCCACGGTTGGCGCTCGGTACGGTCAGCGCGTGAGACGCGGTCGCCGTGGGCTTTGGAGTGGAGGGACGCTCTGACCCATTCTCGGGACGGGGTTCATCCTACTCGATGTGCCGCACTGTCCCAAAAGGCTTTCGGTTGGCGTCCCAAGCGCCACCCTCGTTCTCATGCTCGCGGCTTGCCCCGTCGGGCTCGTCGGATCCATCGACGAGCGCCTGGGGCCAAACGACGCAGGCTCCTTCTCGGTGGCGGACGCCGGCTCTGGCGGCGGCGGCCCGCAGAACGGGAGTGGCGGCGGCGCTGGCGGCGGGGGCTACGGCGGGGGGAGCGGTGGAAGCGGCGGTGGAGGCAGCAACCTCGACCCGGACTCCGGCACCTCCACTGAGGTCTACGTTGCGCCAGGTGGCGATGACGCGAACCCAGGCACACTCGCGGGGCCGGTGCGGACCCTGGCAAAAGCTCGGGACCTCGTGCGTGCGCGAAAGGGCACGATGACGTCGCACTTCACTGTGTATGTCCGCGGTGGCACCTACCCCTTGACCAGTACCTTGACCTTCTCCAATGCCGATTCAGGCGGGGGAGGCTTCTACGTCAAGTACCTGGCCTACCCCGGCGAGCGACCGCTGATCACGGGAGGCCAGCCCATCAAGGGCTGGACGATGTCGGACTCGGCCCACAACATCTATTCGGCCTCTGGGGTCTCGACGCCCTTTCGTCAGCTCTACGTCAATGGCGTCAAGGCCGTTCGGGCCCGCAGCCCGAACCTCGGCTCGAACGGTGAGCCAAACTTCACCCGGGCCACCGGCTGGGACTCCGGAGCCCACAACTTCAAAGTCGCGAGCTCGGACGTCGCGAATTGGAAGAACCTCACCAAGGTCGAGATGCACCTGATGGTCCTCTGGGCGGACAACATCATGCGGCTCGCGTCGGTCACCACCTCGGGCGATACTTCGTACGTCAAAGTGCAGAGCCCAGAGGACGGCCTCATCTTCGAGCGGCCCAACCCCGCGTTCTTCCCGTCTTCCCTTCGCTACTACTTCGAGAACGCCCTCGAGTTCCTCGACCAGCCCGGTGAGTGGTACCTCGACGAGACGGCGGGGGTTCTCTACTACAAGCCGAGGCCAGGGGAGGACATGACGACCGCCACCGTCGTCGCGCCGATGCTCGAGACGCTGGTCAGCCTGAACGGCACCAGCACCTCGGATCAAGCAAGCTACCTCTGGTTTCAGGGCCTGACGTTTGCACATTCGACCTACCTGCGCCCGAGTAAGTCCGGGTTCCTCGACGCACAGGCTGGCCAGTACAACTTGACGGCGCCATCCAACAACCAGCAGACCGTCGGTCGACCGGCCGCGGGCGTCATCGTAACCAACGCCAATCACATTCGATTTGAAGGCAATCTGTTCACTCAAATGGCTGCCACGGGCCTCGACTTCATCTCTGGCACCCACGACGACCTGATCATCGGAAACGCCTTCACTGACATCGGCGGAAGCGGCATCTCGCTCGGCAAGTTCACCGTCGACGAAACGACCGAGTATCACGTCGCCTACAACCCGACGGACAAGAACGAGGTCTGTACCCGCGACACCATCAAGAACAACTACATCGACAACGTGACCACCGAAATCCAGGGCGCCACGGGCATCGCAGCCGGCTACCCCGCGTTCCTCGACCTCGAGCACAACGAGGTCGGCCACATCAATTACTCCGGCATTTCGGTCGGCTACGGCTGGACCAACGCGGCCAACGCCATGACGAACAACAAAATCAACCACAACGACATCCATCACGTGTGCCAGATACTGGGTGACTGCGGGGCGATCTACACGCTGTCGGCGCAGATGCCTGCCTCGGAGATGCTGAACAACTACTGTCACGACTTCTCGACGAGCCAGTGGGCAGACTACAGCATCAACAACCTCTATATGGACGAGCAGACCGACGGCTTCACCGTCGCGCACAACGTCCTGGTCAACTCGCCGAACATCGTGCACCAAAACAAGAACGGCTCGCACATGACCATCACCGACAATGGCCCGAGCCCTACCGATTCGGCGGCGACCATCGCGGCCGCCGGGATCGAGCTCGAGTACGCGGCCATCAAGAAGCTGACCATTCCCGCCGCGAGCTTCTGAGAGGGAACTCGGGCGGGACTCGACGTGGAGAGGAGCCGCCCCGCCCTGCGCCCCGGCCCTACCCGAGGTCGAACCCTTGGCACTGAGTCCCGGTCCCACCATCGGGTGAGACGTCACAGAAGTTCGGGGCGCAGCATTTCAGCCCCGAAGTCTGGCTGCAGCCATTTCCCTCCGAGATGCAGTCGCTGGTGCCACCGTCGCCACCGCCTTCGATGAAGGTACCACCATCGGGAACGCGCACATCGAGGGTCCAGAAAGCGCGGTGGTTGTTCTCCTCCAAGTCCTGAAACGAGAACCGGAAAGCGGGGAAGCTCGGGTCTCCCCCGCTGGCCAGTTTGGCCGGGTCGACAGCTGCAACCCAGATCTGCTGAGTGCCGCCCTTGGGGAAGACCACGCCGTAGGGCCGCAACGAGTTGAAGGCCACCCAGTACAGGTCCCCAGGGGGCGCCCAGGTCGGCTCGTTGTTCTCGAACTGCCCCGCGGTCACTTGGTTGTTCACCCACCGGTTGGCCTTCACGAGGTCCACGCCGCCATCGCCCTGGCTCCCGTCGGCCTTGATGACCATGAGCTGCGCGGTGAGGTCGCCGTGATCGCCTTTGTCGGCGCGCGCGTAGACGACCCAATCGCCATCGGGCGAGTAGCTCGGGAAGACGTTGGTCTTGCCGTTGGCTGGCGCGAGCGAGCGGATCGGCCCCCAGGTGCCGCTCTGGTAGCCGATGACCGAGAGGCCCGCCAGCTTCGGGGCATCTCCTGAGCCCGTAGCGAAGACCAACTCGCTGCCCTTAGGCGACCAATCGGGCATCGTGCCCTTGATCCCACTGAGGGGAAGATCGCTCACTTTCGGGGCCGAGCGACCCGGCCCGGAGATGTCGTACTCGGCCATCGCGCCCTTGTTGGTTGCTACCGCACGCAGGTTGTCGGGCGACAAGGTGCCGAACTCGTGGCCCGCCACACCCACGCCAGTGTTGATGTAGTCGTTGGGGGGCGATTGGAGTGTCACATCATATACGAAGACGCTCGCTCCACTCGCTGCCTCCGTGGCGGCGATCATCTTCTTTCCGTCGCGGCTCACGGTGTGACAGGCGATGCATTTCACTGCACCACTGTTGGGGAGAACCGTGGCCTTGGGCTGAGCGACGGCGTACGCCTCGGGTGCGAAGTCGGAGACCGTCGCCCGACGAATGCCCCCGGCGGTGGTCGACCAATAGAAAATGGCCCCCGGCACCGGGCGCTTGGAGAACCCTATCTCGATCGTCGCCGAGCGGTAGACATTGGGGTCGTTGGGAGCGACTCCGTCGACCGTCACAGTCACGACGCCACCGGCGTTGGAGTTGGCGATCGCCTGCCAGGCGGCGAGGTTCGACTCGTAGCAGCCCGCCGGGGGGCTGGCGGCGATGCACTGCGCGTGCGCACCGTTGCTGTAGACCGTGGTCGTCCCGCCGGGGCCGGCGAACGTCAGGCGAAAGAAGTCGTTGCCGCTCTTTCGCCACTGGAACAGCACCTTGTAGATATTCACCGGGAAGCGGGTCTCGGTGTTGGGGTAGACGAACACCGGTGACTTGGCCGCGACGTTCGTCACCACCGGCCCGGCGAATCGACCGGTGGTGGCAGGCCCGGGGTCGTTGAACACCGTGTCGAGCTTCAAGGTCACATCGGTCGAGGCCGATACACAGGTGTCGGTCGCAGTGATGGTGACCACCCCCCCGATGCCCGGCGCCGAGGTCCAGCTGCCGTCCGGTCCGATGGTGCCGGGGTTCGCGCCGTCGCCGCGAGAGGCGCTCCAGTTGACCGCGCCGGTGACGTCACGGGTGGCCCCGTCGGCCAGGGTGGCGGTCGCGGTGAACTTCTGGGTGACACTGGCTCCGGCCGCGAGCGTGAAACTGGGCATCGCGGGAGTGACGGCCAGTGATGCCGCCGTGCTGATGCACGCCGAGACGCCGCCATCGGCGAGCTTCGAGGGGCTGTCGATGGGCTGGGCGCACTCGCACGCGACCGCAAGCAGACTCATCAGAAAGGGGGCTTGGCGCCACATTGCTCCGCTAGGTCGAACGCGCATGCGGCAGGGCATATCCAGATTTCGGCGGAAGCGCGAGCCACCGATGCGCCCCATCAGTGTGCGAGAAGCTCGAGGTCCTGAATGTCTTGGTATTCACCGGTCGACCGAGAACACCACGGCACTGCCTTGTCTTTGATGTGTCCCCGAACCAGGTGCGGGCGTCAGGGCTGAGCCCCTCTCCTTGCGGACGACCTCGAGCAGCACGAGTCCGCGAGACGGTACGCTCTCCGCTGGAGGGGCACGTACACCACTGGGCCGGTCACTTCGCTGCCGTAGAGGCGGTTTCTCACCCGGGCCGTGACGCCTCTGGGAGGTGAAAGGGACCCAGGGAGCTCCCCTGAATCTCGCGGCCCTCCGGGAGGTGGGATTCTTGCAGGCGCGAGTCCCGGGGGTGACCCGTGAGCAAGAACTGCTGGGAAGCGAAGGGCTGCGGTCGCCAGGTAGGGGGCCCGAAGGTGTCGGAGCTGGGAGTGTGTCCCGCCGCGACGGAGTCCCGGGTCAACGGGATCAACGGTGGCGTCAACGGAGGGCGCGCCTGCTGGGCGCTCGTGGGCACGCTCTGCGGGGGCAAGGTGCAGGCGTCGTTCGCGGGGAAGGTACCCAACTGCATGGTCTGCAACCATTACAAGGCCGTGGTGCACGAGGAAGGGTCACGGCTGGTGGGCCCATCGACCATCTTCCAGAAACTCAAATGACCACGCACGCCTCAGGGGGAGCTCTTCTCCTTCCCGACGACCTCGAGCAGCACGACTCCGTGCGACGGTACGTTCGCGGAGTACTTGGTAGCGGTGGGACCGAGGTCGCTTCGCGCCCAGAGATCCCGCACCGCGGCCGCCCCCGAATCGAGGCCGATCTCCGCCCAGCTCACGGTGATGCTCGCGGCGGCACCGCCTCGATTGAAGAGGGCCACCACCCGCCGTCCCACTCCGCTCTGGACCTTGCTCCACACCTCACGGTCGCCATCGTCGCGCACCCGCGTTCCCTGTCGGCCGAGGAGGTCCTGGTTGACTTGGATGACCTCCTTCGCGGTCAGAATCGCCTTCGTCTCGGCGGTCATCGACCGGACGTCGTTTCCGGCGATGAGCGGCGCCGCCATGATGGCCCACAGACTGAAGTGCGCGCGGTACTCGGTGTCTGTCATGTGGCCATTCCCGACCTCGAGCATGTCGGGGTCGTTCCAGTGGCCGGGGCTGGCGTGGCTGGCCAAACCCGCGTTGGTATCGATGATCCCCGAGACCGAGCCCCAGGAGTCGTTGATGTCCCCCGTGGTGCGCCAGAGCTCTCCCGCGCTGGGCATCCACTGGGCGTAGCCCCAAGCGCAGATGCTGAACACGATGCTCCTTCCACTCGCGGTGAGCGCGTCCTTCATCGCCTGGTATTGAGTGTGCTGGTCCAAGGTCGCGTTGCAGTTGTCATACTTGAGGTAGTCCACTCCCCACGCGGCGTAGGCGGTGGCGTCTTGGGTCTCGTAGCCCTGTGAGCCTGGCCGCCCGGCGCAGGTCTTCGTGCCGCGGTCAGAATAGACGCCCAACTTCAGGCCCAGACCGTGGATGGAGGTCGCCAAGCCCGAAATCCCGTTCGGGAAGCGAGTGGCATCGGCCTTGATGGTCCCGTTCGCCTCGCGGCTCACCTGCCAGCAGTCGTCGATGTTGACGTAGCGATAGCCCGCTTCCTTCATCCCATTGGACGCCATGGCGTCTGCCACCCCTTTGATGAGGCTCTCACTGACGTCGCAGCCAAACCGGTTCCAGCTGTTCCATCCCATGGGAGGAGTGGGCGACAGAGAGGCCGTGGTGCTGGTCACCTTCACCTCGAGCGTGCCCTGCCCTGGCGCGGGCGCCGTCGAGTCGCTCACCGAGAGTGCACAGGAGCCCGGGCTCAGCGGGGCGACCAAGAGCATCGACCCCGACACCTCGGTCCGGAGGATCCCCTCGCATCCGGAGACGCGGTAGGGTGGTTGTCCTCCGCCGAGGCTGACTCCCTGCGCTGCCCCGCCGACCTCGGGTAGCTCGAGCTTGGCCGGGTTGACTTCGAGGGCGGCACCACGCCCGCCGCCTGCCGCCGAGCCTCCGCCCGCGGCTGAGCCTCCGCCCGCGGCTGAGCCTCCGCCCGTGGCTGAGCCTCCGCCCGTGGCTGAGCCTCCGCCCGCGGCTGAGCCCCCGCCCGCGGCTGAGCCTCCGCCCGCGGCCGCGCCTCCGCCCGCGGCTGCGCCTCCGCCTGCCGACGACGTTCCTCCGCCCGCCGAGGTCCTCCCTCCACCTGCCCCACCATCGGAGGTCGTTGGGTCAAGACCAGAGCAAGCTGCGAAAGCAAGGCACAGCACCAGTGTGGGAGGGAGGCGCATGTGCTGGGGTACGGAGCAACCAAAGGTGCGATCGGGTCACGGCCTTGACTGAATCTCGCAGAAGCTCCGATGGGGCAGGCCCGGCACCTACACCTCGATCTCCGGGTGCTCGGCCACCCGCGCTCTCCATCGCAGCACGGCCTCGGCGCGCTCGGGCTCTGGCGCGTCGGCCGAGAAGCCAGCGGGGTCGCCGAAGGCCTTCGACAGCTCCTCGATGGCGGCCTGCCTGGTGTCGCGGTCTCCGTCGTCGAGCGCGTCGACGAGCCACTCGACCCGGCGGTGTTTCTGGGCCTCCTCCCACCACTGTGCCCACAGGGGGCGATCGGCCCCGAAGGTCGCGCGGGTGATGTCTTTGAGCCCGGTGGCGGCCGACTGGGCCACCAGCACATCGGGGCTCCCGGTCAAGGCGATGAGCAGCTCGACGCTGGAGCGATCATGGAGCGCCCCCAGGGCCTTGGCAGCCAGGCTCTGCTTGAGCGCGTCGGTGGAGCTCAGGGCGTCGCGGAGCTCCGGCAACCGGCCCTCAAGCCCGCTGACGCCCCGCAAAGCCACCGCCGCTGCGCGCGCCGCCGAGGACACGTCGGCCTCGAGATCGAACAGCCCCGCCCACACACCGTCGAGGACCTCGGGGTACCGGACGCTCCCCGCCGTCAACAAGGCGAGGTACCGCGTGCCGGAGTCCTTCGAGGCGAGCAGCGGCGTCAGCGCCTCGGCCCCTGCTTTCCCCATGCGCGCCAGGGCTCCGGCCACGGGCCCAAGCTCGTCGGGCTCAGGGAACTCCACCACCGGGCGTCGAGACCAGCCGGTGGGCCCGGGGAAGGCCTGCCCCAGGGTCGGCGCGGCGAGCTCCGGGTGCTTGGCCAACTCGGTCATCGCCATCGAGCGCTCGGCCTGATCCGGCCCAGTCAACAACGCGATGAGGTTCGCGGCCCACTCGGGGTTCGGGGCCTGCTCCGCGGGAGGCGGTTGGGGCAGCTCCACCTCGGCGGGCACCGGGAGGATCTGCGAGATGCGGGCGTTGTTCCGCCGGAACACGATGAGCTCGTGGAAGGTCGTCGAGAGCTCCTGGCAGAAGAGCACGTAGTCGGCCAGCCGTCGTCGAGACACGGGCTTGGCCCCGTGGTCGGCATAGACCATCGTCACCAGCCGCGACTTCACCTCGATGGGCCAGAGGAAGACGGTGCGTGGGGCTCGCCCGAGCAGCGCCAGGTAGTGCTGGCTCAGCGGGTCTGGTGGAACGGGGCCGATGTAGCTGCCCCGGGTCAGCGCGACCGTGCGAAAGACGCTCGCCGCGTCGAGTGGAATCGACACCTGCCGAAGGGCCTTCGGGTCGGTGCCTCCGCCGCGAGACTCCCAGCCTACGGCCGCGCCCTTCATCACCGCGAAGGCCCCGACGAACTCGAAGGTTCGCCGGCCGTACTCGAGAATGACGGAGACCAAAGCGTCTCGATCCTCCTTGGCGAGGGCAAGGGAGCGCTTCGCGTCGCCCAAGGACCAATCGAGCGCGCTCGGGGGAATCGGCCCCTCCCGTGCCTCATCGGGCGGCCTGGCGAAGGCGTGCGCGACTGGCGGAGCCACCGGTGGCTCGTCGGCTGGGCGGACCTGGAGGCGCGAGGTGTCGGGAGGCCCGGAGATCGATGGCTCCCTTGCCTCGTCGTCGAGCGCGCTGGACACCGGAAGACTTGGGAGCGGTGGAGGCAGCGCTCCTGGAGGCCTTTGGGTTTCCGTGACCGTCGGCGGCGGCGTGGGCACGGTGGGAGGCAGCGTCTCGCGGGCCTGCCGGTCGGGGGCGCTGGCTTGATGGGGAGAGAGCTGCCTGGGCTCCTTCAGCGCCTCGTTGACGTCCGAGAAGTCGAGATCTGGGTCGTTCACCTTCTTCGGCTCGGGCAACGACGGCGGAAGGGACTTTGGGGTGGGCCGCCGCGGCGCTGGTTGACTGGGTGGCGAGAGCGTCTCGACCCTCGGCCGGGGTGGTGGGGCCGGGCGCACCAACTCTGGGCGGGAGGGGCGCTGCTGTCTGTCTGGCGCGCTCTCTGCTGCGCGACGGGGTGGCAGCACGCCTCCGGGGAAGGTGACGCGCTTGGGGGCTACCACCGGCTGGTGAGGCAGCGTCGTCTTGGAGACCTCCCTCGCGAAGTGGCTGTACCCGTTGAGGTCGACGCGCACGGTCTGGTCATGCTGCGAGCCCTGGCCCGTCTCGCGCGCTGACTGCCCCTGGCCGGCCCGGGCGAAGCGTTCATAGGTCGAGGTCTCGATGGCGACGGTGGCTTGGCCCTCGGGCTCCGACGACTCGTCCTTTTCGAACCCGCCCGAGGCGCGCTTGGGGCGATCGAGCAGCAGCGGCTCCTCGACGATTCCGCGGGCGATGCGCTCGAGCATGTCGGGCGAGAGCCGGCCCTCTTCCTCGGGACCAGGGGCCGTCACTCTCGCTTGGGGCGCGGGGTCCAGGGTTTCGATGAGCTTCTGATAGCGGCGTTCGAGCTTCTGGCCGTAGAGCACCGCTTGCCAGGCGCGGATGCGACACTCCAACGCCACCCACAGCTCGACCTTGAGCCCCAGCACGAAGCCGAGGTTCTTGAGCTTGCTCTTGGACAGCGGGTAAGCGCTGGCGAGGTGCAGCGCCCTCCCGTCGAGGGACAGTGGCACGATGTTGAGCTGCTGGGTGAGGCCGAAGGGCATGTGCGCCGCGGCGCTCGTGTTGGGCTCGAAGTCGGCCAGGTTCACCAGCCGCACCCCCGACACGTCGGCCAGGGCCTGGAGGATTCCCGCTTCGGACACCACCCCCGCCTCGAGCAGCACCGTGTCCAACGAGACACCTTCTGCCGTCGCGCGCCTCAGCGCTTCGTCGACGACTCGAGCGGGGACGAGCCCGCGGGCGATGAGATGCTGTGCGAGGCGCTGGGGCATTTCCTTCCGACGGGCAGATTCTTGGGAGCGCTAGGTATCGAGGAAGCGGACGACGAAGGTGCGGGCGAGCTTGTCATGGAGCGTCTGTCCCCGTCGGTCGAAGAGGCCCAGCCAGAAGCCCGAGAGGAACAGGCCGAAGGACACCAGAGAGAGGCTGGCCCTGAGGAGCGCGCGACCAGGCCCCGGTACCGAGCCCGTACTGTCGACCAGGCGGATGCCAGCCAGTCGTCGGCCAGGGGTCTTCCCCTTGAACAGGAAGGCGAAGATGGTCGTGTAGACGAAGGACAGCACGCCGCCGAGGAGCACCGCGGGGAGCGCGATGGCGAGGAGCCCGCGCATCACCGACAGGCCCTTGGGGGCGATGACGAGAATGGCGCCCGAGAGGAAGAAGCCCGCCGTCAGACCGATGATGGAGAGGTCGACCGTCCAGGCGAGGAGGCGCCGGAGGAGGCTGGCGGGCGCGGCCAGCACCGTCGAATCGGTCGTCGCCTTGGCGAGCTCGGGTGTCTCGACCTCGGCGTCGGCGCGCGGCGACTGAGAGGGGCGAGGCCCGGGCAGGTTGGTGCGCGCAGCCGGTGCCGAATCGTCGTCGAGCTCAGGAAGCGGAGTGGGGAGCGGCGGCCGCTTGGAGTACGGGCCAGGGGTGCCCGGCTGTGTCACCAGCATGTGGGCGGGCAGGGCGCGGGCCGGCAGGATGCCCTGTGGAGGCTCAGCCAGGGGAATGCTCCTCACGTCGAGCGGCTGACTCGCGGCGCGGTGCACGGGCGCTGCGCGGGTGGGCGGGGGTGCTGGCTTGACCTGCGCGACGACGGGCTCCACCGGGGGAGCAATCGGCTCCTCCTGTGTCACCGGTTGCGGTCGCTGCAGGGGACCGCTGGCCCGGGCCTCCGTTCGCGAGCGCAGAGAGTGGCCGGGTGGCACCGAGCCGCCCAGCGCTGGCTCGGCCGGAGTGATGAGGATGGGCATCGAGGGTGCGTCACCCTTCTTCTGCAGCTCGGCCCAGTCAGTTGGGCTGGGCGGCGCGGCCTGGGCGGGGGGAGCGTGAGCCGAGAGCATCGTGGCGCTGGTATTGGCCGGATCGATGGGTGGAGACGATGGGCTCGAGCGAACGGGCAGGGGTCGCTGTGCGGGGACCGCTGACTCGCCGGCCCGGCGATAATGCTCGGGGCCCAGCGTGCCGACGTGCGGCGTGAAGACAGGGCGAGCCGATGGGGCCGCTGGGTGGGCCGAGGCCTCGACTGGCGCGGGCAGGCCAGGGCGCGGCGAAAGCGAAGCGGCGGGCATGGGTCGGGCCGCGGTCTCGGGCTGCGTCGAGGCCGCGGGGCGTGGTGGCTGGGCCGGTGGTGGGTACGCTGATGGTCCAGGGCGTGGCGTGAGCCCGGCGGGAAAGGGCTGGCTGGCTGGGGGTCGGGCCTGAGTGGCAGGGCGAGCCCCTGGGAGCTGAGCCCTCGGAATCGGCTGGGAGGTGTCTGTCGTCTGCTGCGCGGGAGGGAGGGAGGCCCGTGGTGGCTGGGCAATGCGCGTCGGCTCTGGGTGGGGCGTGAGCTGCGCGACCTGGGTCTGCTGTTCGCTGTGAGTCGATGCGGGGGCTGGCGACTCGGCTGCGAGGTTCATCTGGGCAATCAGGGTCGCCGGCTCTTCGTGATCATCGTAGGTGGGGAGCCCGACGCGTTGCGCTGGCGGGGTGGAGTATTTCGGCGAGGCGCCGGTGTTCGTCGCCTGACCTGAGAGGGTCGGCTGGGCGGCGTGCGTGCGCGGGGCAGCGTACGGCTGCGGCGCAGGCCCCGGTGGTGCTGCGGAGGGCTGCGTGGTGCGAGCTGGTGGCGCGGCGAGCGTCGGCGGTGCGGAATACGTCGGCTGAGGGGCACGTGCTGGCAGGGGGGTGTACGTCAGCGGAGCGTGCGGCGCTTGGGCCTGAATGGCCGGACGAGCGGGCACGGTCGGGGGGCGTCTCGCGGCGGGTTCTCCCGCGGTCTCCGGGCGGGCGCGTAGCTCTTCGAAGGTGGGGGCGCGAGCGCTCCGTCGGTCGAGGCTGAGTTCCTTCTGGAGCAGCTCGGGCGTCTCGGAGGGGGCCGCGTCGAGCGGTGTTTTGGGATCGTCGTTGCTCACCGCGGCATGAGACGACGTTCAGCCTCGTGGATCAAGAAAACCCACCTTTTCCTACCCCAGGGCACCGTCGAGATGCCTGAGGACGGCGAGGGCCGCGAGGGCGGCGGTCTCGGTTCGCAGTACCAGTCGACCCAGGGTGACGGGGACCGCATGGAGCGTCAGGAGGCCGTCGACCTCCGTCCGAGACAGGCCGCCCTCTGGGCCGATGACGACGGCGACCTCGTCGGTGGGTTGGGCCAAGAGAAACGCCGCGGAGAGCGTGGTGGCGCGCTCGGACTCGTCGAGGACGTAGACGCGGGTGCCCGGGGCCAACGCTCGCACCGCTGCCTCGAGGGCGAGCGGGGGCTGAACCGGGGGGACGTCGGCCCGGCCGCATTGACGGGCAGCCTCCTCGACGATGCGCTGCCAACGGGCGACCTTGTGGGCCTCCTTGCCCTCGACCTTGACGACGGTGCGCTCGCAGATGGCGATGGAGAAGGCGCTGGCGCCGAGCTCCGTGCCCTTCTGGAGCACCCAGTCAAGCTTGTCACCTTTGGGCAGGCCCTGAACGATGGTGACGCGCCGAAGTGCTGGGGCCGCTCGACCTTCTCCCAGGGCCAGCATGACCGTCTCTCCGTCGAGTTGCTCGATGCGGGCGGGGAACGTCGTTCCCGCGCCGTCGAAGACCTCGAGGGCGTCTCCTTCGCTCATTCGCAACACGTCGACCAGGTGGTGAGCCGCGGCCTCTGGGACGACGCATGGGCCGGCGTGGGCACCGGCGAGGAAGAGCCGTTTCATGTCTGCGAGGTCCTCTCGTGCTGGCTAGGTGGCGCGGCGTTTGGCTGGCCGGGCCGCGCTGGCCATCTTCTTCGTCGGAGCGTCGAAGTCGAGGCGGATCCACTCTCCCTCCACCGTGTCGCCGACGTGGGTGAGCCCCGCCTTGACGAAGGCCGCCGTCACGTCTTTGGCTTGGGGCACGAGGACCCCGGCCAGCACCAGCCTTCCGCCGGTCTTCGCAGCCAGCAGCGGCGCCAGCTCGATGAGTGTATTGGCCAAGATGTTCGCCACGACCAGGTCGAAGCGGCCGGTGACTGCCTTGAGAGATTTGGTCGACAGCTCGATGCCCTCGAGCTCGTTCTCCTCGGCGCACTCGATGGCCAGCTCGATGGCGACCGGGTCATTGTCGGTGCCGACGGTGCGCGAGGCGCCGAGCTTCTTGGCTGCCATGGCGAGCACGCCCGTGCCCGTGCCCACGTCGAGCACCGACGCGCCCGGGTGCTTGCCCATCACCTCATCGACGGCAGCCAGGCACAGCTTGGTGGTCGGGTGGTCGCCGGTTCCGAAGGCCATCTTCGGCTCGATGAAGAGGCGAACCTTGTCCGCTGGTGCCGACTTCCGCTCCCACGGCGGCCCAACCCACAGGCGCCCGACGGTGACGGATTTGATCTGCTTCTTCCACTCCAGGCTCCAGTCGCGCTCCACCACCGCCTCGAGTGACGCGCGGACCTCGGTGATGCGCTTCTCGAGCGCCTTCCTCGCCTTGACCGCCTGAGCACGGGCCTCGAAGTAGCCGATGATGATGGCCTCCCCCTGCTTGGGAGCCCTCACCTGCGGCATCACGTTCTGGCCCCAGTCGCGCACCTCGAGCCCCGCCACGCCGAAGTCGTACATCACGCTCTGCGCCAGCTCGCTCTTCGGCGTCGGCACGTCAACAGTCAGAGATACCCAGCCCATGGCACGGGCCCCTATCACCTCCACCGGACGAGGTCATTTCTGTCAACCCAGTTGCCAGAAGCCGGTAGAGTGCCACGGTGCGTGCCTTCGCTGCCGTCCTCCTGTTGGCGTCCTGTGTCGGGCCGGCGGCGAGCGACGCCGACCTCTGCCTCGACGTCATCACCCGGCTGTGCCACGCCCCGGTGTGCGACGAGACCTTGAGCCGGCTGAGCGTCGACGCCGGCGTCTGCGAGGAGACGCTGCTGGCGCGCACGGGCTGTGGGGCGGCCGAGTTCGCCTTCTCCTCGCCGTCGCGAGATCGGGTCCTCGAGTGCCGGACGCCGATGGCGCTCGAGAGCAGCTCCCGGTTCGCCAAGCCGACGTGCGAGGCCGTCACCGAGGTGCTGACGTGCTTGGATGTGGTGGCCTTCCTCAAGGGGGGCTCGAGGTGAGGGCCCGGCGCGCGCTGACGCTGGGGCTGGTCGGCCTCGTGGGCTGTGCTGCCCCGGAGGCCACCGTTCGCACCGAGCGCGGGCCATTGCTGCGAAACTTCCATCGCCCGGTGGTGGTCGATGGAGCCGTCACCGCGACGGCGTCGGTGGCCTGGCCCAACCTGGTGCTGAAGGTCGCTGGTGAGGACGTGTGCCGCGACGAGGAGGTCTCCGAGTACGCGGAGGACACGGTGACCGAGCGCTCGGTGCCCTCGGCTGGCCCGGCGTTGTCGACGGGCATCGTGCTGACGTTGGCCGGGGCCATCGCCTTCGGTGTGTCGTACGCCGTGTCGAATACGCCCGACACGTCGGTCATCGATCGCTCGGGGCACTATGGGCCCGCGCTGTCGACGCTGGTGCGCGGTTGGTCGCTCCTCGGAGTGGGGGTCGGTGTGCCGGCGCTGGTGGTGGGCATCGTCGGCTTCCTCCAGCGAGGAGAAGACGTGCGGCACGTCAAGGTCGAGCAGATCGTCGGGCAGAAGGACGAGCCGTGCCACCGACGCCCGCTCTCGGGGCCAGTGACGCTCCTCGGCCCGTCGGGGCCCCTGGTGAGCGCCGACGCGGTGGCTGGTGTCGCGAGCTTCGATCGCAAGGGCGTGACGGCTCCGGTGCAGACGGTGTCGTTCGCCAACCGCGAGGTCGAGCTCGACGCTGCCTCGTCGGTCGTCGTCGAGGCGTTCACCGCCTGTGCCCAGCTCGAGGCTGAGACGGTTGGCTCGCTCGCCGAGCTGGGTGACGGGGCGCTCATCGCCCGGGCTCGCCGCCTCAACGCTTGCCGGTCGCTGCGACCCGACGAGGTCAGCCAGGCGCTCGAGGCCGTGAAGGAGGAGCTGGCCCGCCGCCCAGCGAAGTCCTCGCCGGGAGCGTTCGGACCTGGCGCCGAGCCGAGTAACTTCGAGGACGTCGTCTCGGCCTACTCGCCGCGGCTCTTCTTCGAGCTCGGCTCGGCCGACC
Organism: Myxococcales bacterium; assembly: GCA_003153055.1. Next base: position 13,227 of record PMBV01000283.1, on the reverse strand, counting down.
TCTCGCGTCTCGATGACCCGAAGAGCCTCACCGGTCAGAGCGCGCTGGTAGACGGCGTGGTGGTGGAGGGGCTGAGCCAAAGTATCGGTGTCGTCAAGGTTGGGGAGCGGGAGTTGTATGTCTTTCTTCCGCCGCGCCGCGCCTGGGGTGGCGACTTCGCCGAGGGCACGCACATCGAGGCGGTGGTCATCATGGCCGGGAGCCAGACGGTGGGCGAGCGCACGCTCCCGCTGGTTCGCGCTGTGTGGATGCGCCCGTCGCCCTGAGCGGCAATCGGGAGGTTCCGGCTTCGGCTCTAGTCTAGTGACCCGATTTGCCCGAGGCGGGGCTCGATTTACCCGTGACGTCACGTGACCTGAGAGCGCGCGGAATGCCGGCCTGGCCCATTGTTGCGCTGCTCCTCACTCTGGGGTGCGGCGACGGCATGGTCGACGCCGGCCCAAGGAAAGATGCGGGGAGCGCGGTAGGCCGAGACGCCGGGAGGGAAGGTGGTGGCTCGGGTGGGGGAGGTTCGGGAGGCGTGGGAGGCGGGGGAGGTGCTCGGCTCGACGGTGGCTCGAGAACGGATAGCGGGGTCGACGTGGACGCGAGCGTGCCTACTCCGTCAGGCCCGGTGAGCCTGGTCGATGCGGCCCACGTTCGGCTGTTGCAGGGCAGCCCTTTCTACGAGCGTCAGGAGCTCCACCGGCGCGGCTACCTGGCCTCCCTTGACCCGGACCGGCTGCTGTTCGAGTACCGGAAATTGGCTGGGCTGCCTCAGGCCGGCGGAGCCACCGCGGGCTACGCTGGCTGGGACACCGGTTTCATCAGGGGCCACATGGCCGGGCACTACCTCTCTGCCGCCTCGCGCATGGCAGCGGCCACTGGTGACGAGGTGCTCAAGAAGCGGGTGGAGTACGTGGTGGCCGAGCTGGCCAAGTGCCAGGCGGCGCTCGCAAAGGACGGCTACCTGGCGGCGTTCCCCCTGGCCGCCATCGACGTCTTGGAAGGCAAGCAGGGCGACTCCCAGGGCATCGTGGTGCCCTACTACACGCTGCAGAAGATCCTCTCCGGCCTGGTAGATGCCCACCACTACGTGGGGAGCCAGCAGGCCCTCGACGTGGCCAAGAAGCTGGGGGACTTCGTTCGTGCCCGACTCGCGGCGTTGCCGGCGTCGACCATCGAGAAGATCTTCCGCACCGACGGCAGCAAGAACCCGCAGAACGAGTTCGGCGCCATGAGCGACGCGCTGTCGGCGCTCTCGGTCTCCACCGGTGACGCGAAGTACCTGGAGACGGCGAAGCTCTTCAACCGCTCATGGTTCATCGACCCGCTCGCTGCCGGCCAAGACAACCTCCAGGGCCTCCACGGGAACACCCACATCGCTCAGGCCGTCGGCATCGCTCATACCGCCAACCTCTCCGGTGACAGCCCCAGCCTCAAGGCCTCGGAGTCCTTCTGGAAACTGCTCACCGGACGCCACGCCTTCGTCATCGGAGGAAACTCTTTTCACGAGTGGCTCGACAAGGGAGGCGTCGAGGCAGGTGGCTCCATCGACAACGGGGCGAGCCTCCCGGCGTCGACGGCCGAGACGTGCAACTCGAACAACATGCTCAAGCTCACGACGCTGCTCTTCACCCGGAACCAGCGCCTCGAGTACGCCGACTACTACGAGCGCACGCTCTACAACCACATCATGGCGTCGGTGGCCCCAGACACGGGCGACATGACCTACTTCACGCCACTGCGCGGCCACTTCCGGACGTACATGAGCGGGACGTTCTGCTGCACCGGGACTGGCATCGAGAACACCGCGCGCTACGGGGAGGGCGTCTACTTCCAGCAGCAGAACCAGCTGTGGGTCAACTTGTACATTCCCAGCGAGCTGACGTGGGACGCCACCGGGATGACCCTGCGCCAGGAGGGGAACGCCGCCGCTGGCGAGACCGTGCGTCTCACGGTCGTCAAGACGGCGAGCCCCGCATTGGCCATCCTGAACCTGCGGATCCCCTCCTGGGTCTCGGGCGCACCAGTCCTGACCGTCAACGGAGTCACCGACTCCCAGACCCTCAGCCCTTCCACCTACGCCACACTCAGCCGCCAGTGGCGGGCTGGCGACGTCGTGACGCTGCAGTTGCCGACCTCGCTGCGCCTCGAGCGGGCCAAGGACGTCCCCTCGATGGTGTCGGTGCTCTACGGTCCGATTCTCCTGGCGGGAGAGCTGGGGCGCGACGGCATGCCGAGTGACGTCGGCGACCCGAGCGCGTCCCTGGGGACCGCGGCGGCGAGTGTTCCGGCCATCGCGAGCGCCTCCTCCGACCCGGCGACCTGGCTGAAGCCGGTTGCCGACGCGCCCCTCACCTTCACCGCCCACGACGCGGGTCCGGCCAGCGGCCTTACCTTCCGGCCACTGTACCAGGTCCACCATCAGCGGTATTCGGTCTACTGGAACCTGCAGTGAGGTGAGCCCGGACCCGGTCAGGGGCGCCCGCTGCCTCCTTCGCCGAAGACCGCGGCTGACCCGATCCGTCTCGACGCTCCACTTATGACCGCATGTCGACCTGGTCTGGAGCACGACTCACCCTGATAGCGCTGATCGCCCTGGGGGCATGCCAAGGAACTCTGACACCTGCCGCGAGTGACGGCGGGCGTGCGTCGAGTGGCGGCGGGCGTGCGTCGAATGGCGGCGGAAGCGGAGGAGGTGGTGGCGACACGAGTCGGTCTGGTGGTGGCGCTGGTGGAGCTGGGTGGTGGACCGTCGACCCGACCCCAGCAGCCGGAGGGACGGGGGCCACGGACTCCGGCGTCTCCGCGGATGCCGGAGCCGCGGCCGATGGGGCCGATGCGGGCACGGAGCTGGACGGTGGAGATGGCGGAGTCGTTCCCGGAACCACGGACGCCGGAGCCGCGGCCGATGGAGCCGACGCGGGCGGCGGGGATGGCGGAGTCGCTCCCGGAACCACGGACTCCGGAGTGTGTGGTTCGACGCTGGGCGTTCGCTTCCGGGACTTCAAAGACTCACACCCGGACTTTGAGCACTTCATCGCAACCTACAAAGGGCTGGTGCAGACCCAGCTCGGCCCTGACCGGCTCCCTGTCTACGCTCCCACCGGGCCCACCGGCATCAGCACCGGGAAGGCCGAGTTCGACCAGTGGTACCGTGATGTCGACGGCGTCAACCTCGACTTCCGCGGAGCGCTGCACCTGGTGCCTGCCGGAGACGGGCGGTGGGTGTTCGATAGCTCAGCCTTCTTTCCCCTCGACGGCCTCGGCTTCGGCAACCAGGGCCGGGATCACAACTTCCACTTCACCACCGAGATTCACACGACATTCACCTATAACGGCGGCGAGGTGTTCACCTTCCGCGGGGACGACGATGTCTGGGTATTCGTGAACCAGCGCCTGGCGCTCGACCTGGGCGGCGTCCACGCGGCGGAGAGCGGGACCATCGACTTCAACGCGAAGGCTGCCGAGCTCGGCATCTCGGTGGGGCATCCGTTCGCTCTCGACATCTTCCAGGCCGAGCGACACACGTCGGGGTCGACCTTTCGCATCGAGACGACCATCGATTGCTTTGTCGTCGACGAGCTGGGCTAGAGTTCGAGCGCCTCATGGGCGCGAATCCCACTCTCCGAGAATCCTCATCGCCTGAGAATTTTGGTCTCGCCTGAGCGCTCAAGGCAGGCGGGGCCTCGTCATGCAGACATCAGAAAACCGTGAGGCGCCTCGAGAAACCGTGCGCCAGACAAGAGGCCCCCAGGTTCGGGTCGATCTCCACCCGGCGCGGCGCTGAAGCACTTCCTTCGATAACACCGGCTCGCGAATTGCTTGCACGTGCCCGACTTCACCCGAAGTCGCGCAATTGCAACTCGCGAATCACTTCAAGGAACCTTCATGCGACATGTGTATTCCCGCTTCATTCCGCTGCTGGCCTCCTCGCTGGTCCTTCTCGCAGGGACGAGCATGGCGGCAGTACCGTCGGAGACTGACGATGTCTTCACTGTGGGCGCTCCCGCGAACCGGCCCGCGACCCGGGGTGAGCAGTTGTTGCAGGGCGGCGGCGGAGAACAGATTCTGGCTCATCTGGCCGCGCGGAATGACGGCACGGCTTGGTTGAGCTGGTACCATCAGGCACCCAACCAAACTACGTATTCCTTGCGCCTGCAACGCATTGATACCGAAGGGCACAAGCACCTCGGCAAAGAAGGTATTCTCGCCAGCGTCGTCGATTCAGACAGCTGGGTGACAGACTATACGTTGTTGACAGCGAAGAACGGCGACGCGATTCTGGCCTACGGAAATACGACGGACTACACGATGCGGCTCCAGCGCTTTGACGAGCGAGGCCGGTCGCGGTGGGGCGCCAAAGGCGTCGTCCTCACTGATCCCGGCATGTGGGGGTATGAGCCGAACGCCGTGCTGTGCGGCGACGGGTCGGTGGTCGTCGCGTGGTCCTACGAGTCGGCTACCGACAGGGGGGTTGCGCTCCAGCGAGTCAGCCCGTCGGGCACTGTGCAGTGGGCTGTGCCCCAGCGGATCCACGGCTCCGATGGAAACTCAGCCGGGTTCCCGAAGGTCATCCCCGCAGGGACCTCTGATGTCATCGTTGCATGGCTGGAGAATGGAGGGCCGGCATCGGGCAACGCCATGGTTCAGCGTTTCGACCGCTGGGGCCGCGCCGTCTGGCCGGTCACCGTGCAGCTCAACTGCCTCGACCCGCTGCCGTTCGTGCTCAAACCCGAGTTGGTCTCCGACGGGGCGGGCGGTGCTTTCGCCGCCTGGAGCCTCGTCAAGAAGGACCTCTCCTTCGAGGGACTGGTGCAGCACGTCAGGGCCGATGGCACCGTGGCGTGGGATCCGCGCGGCGCCTCCGTGTCGAACAACCCGGAGATGTCCCACGTCATCAGCGCCCTCTCTCTGATTCACGGCCACCTCGTCGTGGCGTGGCGGGAGATGGACAAGAATCAGAACGGCTCGGGCATCTTCGTGCAGGCCTATGACCCCAACGGTCTCGACCCTGTTGGGCAGTTCGGGCCGCAAGGCATGGCGCTGTTCGACCCCATGGACCCGGTCGGTGCGCGCCTGGCGTCCATACGACCGAGTCCGGGTGGCATGGCCGTGTTCTATGCTTCGAGCCAGAACTTCCCGTTCGATGCCACGGCCGCGGTGGCGACGGTCTCGCTCGGGCTGCCCGACTACTGGCCTGGAGACACGACGCTCTCTCCGGTCGCGAGCGCGAAGTCTGACCCTGCCGTCAGCGCAGACGTGGACGGCGGCTATTGGATCGCCTGGACCGACTTCCGTGTCGATACCGAAGGTTCGGACATCTGGGGTGCGTACTGGAAGCCCCCGCACAGCCCTCACCGGTGATGCGATGACGCTGCGCTGAATCGAAGGCGCTGCACGGCCGCTCGACGGTTCCAATTGGCCGTCGAGCGAACCGGCGGCCTCAGCTGGTCCCGGCGCCGCGGCCAAAGACGATCTTCTCTTGGCCGATGAGCCAGATCGCCGCCCCGACCGCCACTCCCGCGGCAGCCAGCGTCGTGACCCCTGACACCACGTGCCACAGGGGCGTGATGGCATCGCCCCGCAGGAGGTTGTTGAGGAGGGCCCCTGGGTTCCGACGCCGTACCGCGCGCTATTTTTGGGCCGGACCAGCGGGACAGTCCACTTCTCTCGTTCGAATCACCAGGGGCACCCACTTTGGCGGATTCTCGCTGTTGCACGCTGAGATCCGGAACAGCGCTCCGGGCAGACACGAGGCCGAGAGCTCGAGGCGGAGTCCGCCATCGGCATCTGCGTCGCCTCGCGCGATGGCCCAGTTCACCCCCGCGCAGGGCCCGGCGTCCCCCTCAGCCTTCTCAAGCCGCACTTCGACGCTCTGGCCCGCGTCGAGGCCCTCGCCGACGAGGTGAACGTTCAAAGCGTTCGCCGACGAGAGCGTGTAGCTCGCGGACAGGCGGGGACCGCCTCGTGCCGGCGCTGCCGTCAGCGTGCTCCGGTTCGCCAGCGGCACCAGCGCCATGGTCACGAGCGACACGACGAACACGACCGCAGCAGCCTTTATGCGTAAGTACTTCGAGTCGATCAGCTGGAGCACCGCCTCGTGCAATTGCTCGAGATTCGAACCAGAGATCTCCTTCTTCGATGCTTGTGGCGCAAGCGACCAGATGGCCAGCCCCAGCGCGATGCCCAGCGCCGCTATCGACCCCGCGGCAACAGCCGTGCCGCCACCCGTGGTAGGCCCCAACCCCGTCGACGAACCAAGGCTGAACAGGGCCGCGACGGTGGCGCTTCCCCCGAAAATCAGGCGCGCGTACCCATTGAGCTCCGAGAGGACCTCCTTGGGCCGAATCAACTGCTGAAGCGCCTCGAGCTCAGTGGACTCGGCCTTGTGCACGACTCTGAGTGGCGTGTTCGAGCCACAAGTGCCCCCGACCCAAGTCTCGCACTGGGGGCACTGCACGATGACCTCGTCAGGCCCGGTGCCCTGCGCCCTGGTCAGGCTCTGTATGGCGAAGACGACTTTTCGACGCTTGCACGCCGCGTCGATGGTTGGACCGAGGTCAAACCCACAGGGGCTGGACGGCTCGGAGACGCTGGTACCTGGGCACGATCGCAAAGCCATTTCCTTTCCAGAAGGAGGCCCTGGTTGTTTACCACCGAACGCTCAGGCAGGATTCCACTGTCTTCAACACAAGGGGGAAAGATGACAAGGAAGAAGGCAGTCAAACCTCGGTTCTCAAGGGCGTCCACACGGCCGACTCCTGGTGAACCGCACTTCACTGCCATGGTCACCATGCGCGCCGTTCATGAAGCTGCGGGTTCTCGTGAGGTCACCCTTGAGATGGTCGACGCGCCGGGGCACGTTGTCACGGAGGGCGCGCTCTACCTGGGGGGGACGCCTTTCAAGAGCCCGATCCTCGTTTCACCGTCGGCCCCGGCGACACTGTCGGTCCCCAAGCTCCCCGTGGAATTCAGAGGGCAGACGGCGGGGAACGCAGGGTATACGCTGCGAGCCAAGGAGGCGGGTCAAGTCGTGAGCAAGACCGCCGGCACGGCGCCTGACTTCTTCACCCTGGTCTTCTAGAACGCCACATGCCCCGCTCGCGAGCCCAGCGACCAATTGCCCTCGCTCTGCTGGCCTTGGCCGCCGAGCCATCATGGGCCGTTGATGTGTCGCTCACGCAGCCGAACTTCCAGTTGGAAGGGAAGACCGACGGAGCGGCCGAGGCGCGCGCGACCATCGGCGTTCGCGTCCCGGCTTCTGCTGGCGGTGAGTGGGTCCTTCGTGGCAACGCGAGAGTGGCGACGAAAGACGGCTTCGCCAGGCTGTTCGGGCTCAAGAGTGGCGAGCTCTCTCTTGGGAACGACTGGAAACTGGGTCTCAGCGCGACGTATGCCAGCTTCAACCTCGACGTGAACCCCATCGTCAACAACGAAGCCAGAGACGCGGCGCTCGTGGCTGGCACCAACATCTGCATCGCTAGGTGCAGGGTGGGCGCGGAGAACGACGAAGCCTTCTGCAAGGCGAAGGCCACGCTCGAGGGAAAGGAGCGGAAGTCGTGGGTCCATAGTCTGGTGCTGGGGGAGGACCTGCCAGCCACCTTCGAATTCGAGGGGCAGGTCATTGCGCCCCAGCGGCTGTCTTACCGCGTCGAGCATGTCTGGACGCCGACCCTGGCAGGAGTGAAGAAATGGAGACGGGCCGCCGCCTACTGTGATGAGACGGAGGCCAGGAAGATCTTCGACCGTCTCGAGCCATTTGTGTCCGACGCCTCGTTGGGTGAGGAGGTTATCAACGAGAAGATCCGAGCCGCCGAGGGCCAGTTGAGCACGCTGCTCGAGGGGTGCCTCGCCCCGTGCTCGAGCGACGTCCTGCCGACGCCAGCCCAATGGAAGTTCTGCCAGAGCGAACCACGTTTCGAGTTGCCAGACAACTCGAAGCCAGACCTGGAAACAAGACTCTGCCCCACCGGGAAAGACGAACTGAATAAGCAGACGAGGAAGCTAGCGTTGTCCGCCTACCCGTCCACCCTCCTCAATTTCGGCGTGGTCGCAGGCCAGACCTACATGAGCTATCTTGTTCCGAGCGGCGCGACCAGCACGATGGAGTTGAAGAGGAATGCTTCGAGGCCCTTGGCCAATCTCGGTGTGAGCGCGACTCGTCTGCTGGCTGGGACAACTCACACATTGAGCATCGAGGGTCGGGCTGGGTGGGCGCTCGGTTGGGAAGCCGCATCCGCCATGGTGCGCTGGTGCACACCGACCGCTGGGGTGAACCTCGGCGGCCCAGCGCACGTCGCGCCCGGCGAGTCGTGCAGCGAGGGGGTGCTCGGGTCGCCGACGCGGGTTTCGTCCCTCTCCGCCGCCGCGTACGCCGGCGTGCTGGATACGCACGAGAGCGTCTATCGCGCTTCACTCGGTATCGAGGCTCAAGTGCCGACCAACGACCCCATGGGCTTCAAGTTCACGTTGACGGCGCCGACCTATTTCGCCTTCGCGGGCAAAGAGAAGGACGCTTACAAGGGGCTGCTCCGCATCGCCCCGTCCGTCACCTTCGCGAACGCTCCCGACGCGAATGCCGCATCTGGGAGTTCGATCGCCATGACGGTGGGTGTCTCCTTGACGCTCCTCGGTGAGCGGCTCCTGTTCTCGGAGGAGTTCGACAAGCTCTGATCTGAACGACAATGACGGTCCTTCACTGCCAGGCGAAGGTCTTCTGGAGTAGCTGGGCCCGGGGGACGTGGTACTCACCGGGGTCCGATGATCCTGCTTTCGGCCATAGTCATTGCCTGCGTCGTTGGCCAGTCTGCGCCACGAGAGGAGAGCGAGTCGATGGTCGGACCAACAGTGGCGAATTTCGAAGACCTGATGCGATTCGGACAGACTCCACCGCGACCTCCCTCACAGCGAGTCGTCGCCGATTGGACCCAGTTGCCGCAGGTGACGAAGCAATTTCTGGAAGGATTCAAGCTCTCGAACAGTGCAACTTTCCTGCCTACCCTGGGGGGCATCGCGGAATGGAACTACGTGTCGCAGGTCGACCGCAATCAGACGCTTCGTGTGACCATAGAAGTTCACCAGGGCGGAGGCCAGGCGCAGGCCATAGAAAGCATGAAGAGAGTCGCGCGTTCAGCGTCGAGGTCGCCGAATCCCTTCGGGCCGACTCCGCAATCGATACAACTGGGCGACTATTCGGCCATGCTCTTCCCCGGGCGCGTGGGCCCCGCAAGGGATGTGCTCTGGGTGTATTTCAATGTATTCGCGCGGGTAAGAATCATGTCTACGGCAGCGGTCACGTTCGACGTGATGCCGATCGCACACGCGATTCAGTCGTTTTTGGAACAGCACGTGTCGACTGACGTACCCCAATAGGTCGGGGGTGGTTGTTTTCAACACGATCACTCGCAGGCGGAGTGCCTGGAAGGCAAGATTGCAATGTCCTTCACTGAGGTGATAGAGTCATTGTGCTGTCTTGAGCCATGGCTGCCTCAGCTGGTCCCGGCGCCGCGCCCGAAGACGATCTTCTCTTGGCCGATGAGCCAAATCGCCGCCCCGACCGCCACTCCCGCGGCCGCCAGCGTCGTGACCGCTGACACCACGTGCCACAGGGGCGTGATGGCATCGCCCCGCAGGAGATTGTTGAGCAGCACCGTCTGCGAGAACGCGGGGATCGCCATCATCCACGTCTTCGGCTCGATGGGCGACAGGCTGATGAACATCGATGGCATGAGCGGGAGGATCATCAGCAGCGACAGGTAGGTCTGGGCTTCCTTGAAGGTGCGCGAGAACAGCGCCAGGAGCATCTGGAGGCCACCCGAGAAGAGCGTCAAGGGCAGGGCCACGGCGATCATCGCCACCATCGGGCCGGCGTCCAGTTGGGCCCGGATCCCGAGGTCTTGCAAGGGCACGAGCCGCAGCGCCACTGAGAAGCCAACCATCGATACCACCACCGACACCCAGCTCACCAGCACCACCGCGGTCCACTTCCCCAACACCACCTGCGCCCGGGTGACTGGGTTGATGAGCAACGGCTCCAGTGAGCCCCGTTCGCGCTCACCGGCCGTCGAGTCGATGGCCAGGTACATGCCGCCGATGAACACCGCCATCAGGAGGAACATCGGGACCATTCCCAGCACCGCGGCGGCCGATCGCTCGGGCGTGGCGAGGTCGATTTCCTCCACGTGCACCGGCATCGCCAGCGTGGGGCTGACCCCTCGCGCCAAGAGCCGCAGCGCCCCGAGCTGGGCCCCGTAGCCCTCGAGCAGGCGCTCCATGCGCCGCACGTTGGCGCGGGCCTTGTTGCTCGACGAATCCACCACGAGCTCGACCTTGGCCATGCGCCCGGCCACGAAGTCACGCCCGTAGCCCTCGGGGACAATCAACGCCAGGTCGAGCTTGCCGTCGCGCACCTTCTGCTCGGCGTCGTCGGGAGCGGCCTCGACCTTGGCCCCGTTCCGTTCCAGAAAAGCCATGAGCGAAGGAGCGTGCACCTGGCCCCTCACCGGCACCACCAGGGGCTTGTCCTTCCGGGAGAGGTCCGCGAGCACCGTGAACATCAGCGTGAACAGCACCGGCCCCAACAGCGGCACCAGCAAGCCCGAGGTCAACGAACGCCGGTCACGGAAGTGATCGACCAGCTCCTTCTTCAAGACCGTTCGCGCTCCGCTCAGCAGCCCCGGGGCGCTCATGACATGAGCCCCGCGTCTGAACCAATCACCTGCACGAACGCCTCCTCGAGGTTGTCTTTGCCGGTGCGCTGGCGGAGCTCGTCCGCCGTCCCGTCGGCCACCACCCGCCCCTTGGCCACCACCACGATGCGGTCGCAGAGCGCTGCCACCTCTTGCATCACGTGGCTCGAGAAGACCACGCAGCGCCCCTGGGCCTTGAGCTCCTTGATGAGCGTCCTCACCGCGCGGGTGCTCATCACGTCGAGGCCGTTGGTGGGCTCGTCGAGGATGACGTTGGGCGGGTCGTGCACCAGCGCGCGACACAGGGCCACCTTGGTGCGCTCGCCGTTCGAGAAGCCCTCCACGCGTCGGTCGGCCACTCCGTCGAGCTCCAGGAGCCGCATCAATTCTCCGGAGCGCCGCTCGAGGGCCTCGCCCGTGAGCCCGTGGAGCTGACCGAAGTACGTCAGGTGCTCCCGCGCCGTGAGCCGAGGGTAGAGGCCCCTCGCATCGGGGAGCACGCCCAAGCGTCGGCGCACCGCCAGGGAGTCCTTGGCGCAGTCGAGCCCGTCGACCATCGCCCGGCCGCGCTCCGGCATGATGAGCGTGCTGAGGATTCGCAGCGAGGTCGTCTTCCCCGCGCCGTTGGGCCCGAGGAGCCCGGTCACCACCCCGTCGTCGGCCCGGAAGGAGACGTCGTCGATCGCTACCACCGAGCCGAAGCGTTTGTGCAGCCCTTGGACCTCAATCATGGCGTCGGCCCCGCGAAGTTGACGAAGAACGGAGGGCGCTTCTGGGTCGTGACGCAGGTCCCGTCGAGCGCGGCGGGGTTCGCCGAGTCCAGGAATTCGGAGATGAGCCGCGGGACGCACCCGACGCTGCTGGCGCCGTGACCGACTCCAGGCACCACGAAGTGCCGGCTGTTGGGTAGGGTCTTCGCTGCCTGCTCGGCCCATGCGGGAGGCGTCACCGGGTCTACCTCGCCCGAGAGGAGCAACACCGGCTTGTCGCTGCGCACCGGCTCTCCGAAGCCCGCCGGAGCCTCGCCCTTGGGCCACACCGCGCAGCCCTCGCGGAATGGACGAAAGACGGCCTCGCCCAAGAACGTGCCCTTCGCCGCCGAGGCCCACTCTCCATCGGCGATGCGCGGGACGTCCTCGGTGCAGACGACCGAGAGCATCATTCCCACGGCCATGGCGTCGCGGGTGCCGGCGTCGAAGGCCGCGGCCATGGCTACCAGGGGGCCGAAGTCGCCTCCCTCGGCACGTGCGATGACGAGCGGCACCAGAACCGCCATGCCCGGCTGGTAGAGCACCACGCGCAACACCGAGGTCATGACGTCGCGGTCGATGGTGAGCTGCACCGGAGCTCCCGTCAGCGGGTCGGCGACGGTCACCCTCGGAGGCGACGTGTCGAGGCGCGACAGCAAGCGCTCGAAGCGGGCCGGGAGGTCTGGCCAGGCCTTGGCGCAGGGCTCCTCGTTGGCGCAGGCGAGGAACAGTCGGTCGAGGGCCCGCTGCGCGTCGGCGGCGAAGCTGATGGGCAGGCGGAGCGGGGGTGGGGCGACGCCGTCGAGGATGACCGAGCGAACCGCGTCGCCGTGCTCGCGCAGGAAGACGAGGGCGGCTCGGGTGCCGTAGCTCCCGCCCCAGAGGTCGATGGGCCCATAGCCCAGCGCCCGGCGGACCTCGTCGAGATCCTCCATGGCGATGGAGGTCGTGTAGAGCCGAGGGTCGGCGTCGTAGCCCTCGAGGCACGCCTTGAGGCGCTCGGCGGGGAAGCCCGGGTCGGCGATGCGCTTGGCGAGTGGAGCGTCGGCGTCGACAAACTGGCATTTGAGGGGGTTCGAGCTGCCCGTGCCGCGTTGGTCGACCAGCACGATGTCACGGGACCGATGCACCCGCTCGAAAGCCATCGTTACGAGCTCGGGAAACGCCTCGGTTGCTGCTTGGCCCGGGCCGCCTGCGAGCATGAAGAGCGGATCAGCGCGGGGGCTTCGGGCCAGCGCGGGGACCACGGCCACCCTGAGCTTCAAGTGCCGCCCGTCGGGCTTCGCTCGGTCTTCGGGAACGTCGAAGGAGCCGCAGGTCGCCTGGAGTCCGCCCTTGAGCCGGCAGGGGCTCAGCGGCAGGCGCGGGTGTTGGGCGAGCGCCGCTCCAGAGATGGTGAGCACGGCCATCACCGCCGAAGCCGTGAAGCGCCAAGGCGCCAGGTGACAGGAGAGCATGGACTTCGAGCATACGATGCCCGTGGATCGCGATTTCGAAGATTCCGGGCGCGCACCTGAAGTCCTGCCGCGGGTCGTGCTCGAACACGTTCCTTGGACGCGTCGCATATCGAGAACACGCAGTGTTCCCATTGTGCGAGTGATTCAACCGTTGGTCGCTCCAGTCTGCCGTCACCAGCAGCCCTTCTTGGGTTGGGGCTATGGCTCGATGATTGCTGCCACTGCCCTGGGGCTTCGGGCTCTGCGAGTGAGGCGGGGGGCGTCGGCGAGCACCACGAGCCCCTCGGCCGGTCGGTCGAGTCGTGCAGGGCCGGGCTCGTGGCCCTGTGCTCACCGAGGTCTCGGGTC
>PMBV01000233.1:2288-2566 GCA_003153055.1 Myxococcales bacterium | reverse complement strand
CCCGTCGGCCCAGAAGAAGCGGCTCTGGGACAGCCGGCGATTCAGGAACAACACCAGGGAGCTCCTCGTGCCGTAGTCCCACAGGGGCACGTCGACGCAGACTCCGCCCACCGGGTCGTCCACCCGCGAGGTGGCGAGCAGGCCGAACAGCCCCTCGGCCGTAGGCACGCCCTGGGCCAGCGGCAACCGAGGCCACAGCTCGAACACGAGGCCCTGTCGCGAGCGATCGTCTCCCCCCAGGCTGCGCTCGGTGACGACGTGGAGCCCCGGCTCGAGCG
>PMBV01000233.1:0-2240 GCA_003153055.1 Myxococcales bacterium | reverse complement strand
GGTTGGTGACGCCGACGAAGAGACCGGAGGCGGTGAGGCCCAGCCAGGTCCCCAGGGCCCGCTCGTCACGCGGGGCCACGAAGGGCTCGAGAGGCCACCTCCGGGGGCCGGTCGCGGGGCGGCTCCTGACCTCGTCGCGGTTCGCCGCCACCACCANNGAGACTCGACGTCGTCTCTACCACGCCGCGCTGGAGGTCTTCTCGACTGATGGAGTCGACAGCTGCCGTATCGAGGACATCGCCCTACGCGCCGACGTCAGCAGAGCGGCCTTTTACTTTCACTTCCCCACCAAAGACGACGTGCTGCTCGAGCTCCTCATGGAGGCGGAGCAACCCATGGTGGAGGCGCTGCGCGCGCTGCCCCCCTCGGCCAGCCTGCAGGCGTACTTCGACGTCTTCATCCGCTCGCTCTCCGAGTTCTGGACCCAGGGCGAGCGAAAGAACCTGCTCATCGACGTCTTCGCCTCGCAGCTGCGGCGCGTCCGCCACCTCGCCCAAGACCGCCGCGCCGAGCTCACCCGCGAGGTGATGGCCGAGCGGTTCCGGCGCGCCCATCAGGACGGTGAGGTGAACCCGATGATGCCTCCCGAGCTGCTCGCCGACTTCTTTCTCCTCAACTGCATGGCCGCGATGGCCTCGTGGTGCGCCCAGCCGCTGATGTCGTTGCCCGACACGCTCCATGGCGTCGTGCACCTCTTCATGCAGGGCGCCAAGCCCCCGGCCGAGCTCCCCAAAGGAACTCCCCAGTGAAAGGAGCACCCGTGGCCTCATCGTGGAACATCGAGCGAGTCGGCGAAGTCGCGGTGCTGAGCCTCGACGACGGCAAGGCGAACGTCGTCATGGTGCCTGAGTTCGAGGGCCTCGAGCTCGCCCTCGACCAGGTCGAGCAAAGCGACGCCCGCGCCGTCGTCCTGACCGGCCGGCCGGGGTACTTCAGCGCCGGCCTCAACGTGAAGGTGCTGCCGACCCTGTCCACGGAAGACCGGGCGACCCTCATCGCCGCCCTGGGTCGCGCCGCACTCAAGCTCTTCCTCTTTCCCCGGCCCGTCGTGGCGGCGGTGTGCGGGCACGCGCTGGGCGCCGGAGCGATGCTCGCCCTGGCCGCCGACCTTCGCATCTTCGCTGATGGAAGCTACAAGTTCGGCCTCAACGAGGTGCCCGCGGGCATCTTCGTCCCGTCCTTCGGGGTCGAGCTGGCGGCAGCCGCGGTCTCTTCCTCTCGTCTCACAGAGTTGGTCATCCACGGCCGGGTGCTGAGCCCCATGGAAGCCCTCGCGATGCACGTGGTCGAGGCAGTGCACGCGCCAGAAGCGTTGCGGGCCGCAGCCTTGATGCGGGCCAGGGGGCTCGGCCAGCTCAGTGGGGCGGGCTATGCCTTGACCAAGCGGCTGGTTCGAAGGCCGGTGGCTGAGCGCGCCCTACTCCAACTCCCTGGCGAGCTCGAAGAGCTGGCGAGAACGCTTCGATAAGCGCTCCCTCTGTAGACGAAGCGTCACCATGCCGTAACAGAGTTGTCACCCACGGGCCCAGACAACCTGTGAAATTCACTGGCATATGGCCCTTCACGGATTCGTCGGTGTCCTGCTGCCAGGCACGGCCAAGTGGTACGACATGCTCGAGGAGCTGGGCGGGCTGAGCCACGACGCGGCGACAGCGCTGCTCACGGCTCCGGTTCGACAAGACGAGGCGGAGCGAGAGGTCGAGGCGATCGAGAAGAAGGCGGCGGCGGTAGTGCGGCGGATGGAGGACTCCCTCTCACACACCATCGCGACGCCGCTCGACCGGGAGGATCTGCATCGCCTGGCCAGCACCATGGACGAGGTCATCGACCTGATGACGCTGGCGGCGCAGTCTTTCGGCCTCTACCGGCTCGATCCGCCGACGCCTCCGGTGCTGGTGCTGATGGAGCACCTCGAGGCGCTGACGGGGATGCTGGCCCAGGCCATGCCCAGGCTCCGGCGCCATGAGTACCAGGAGCTCATCGGCGAAGGCCACCGGGCGCGTGAGCTCAAGGAAGAAGCTCACGTGCTTTACCGAGAGGCCGTACAAGAGCTTTTGGCGCTCGAAGCGCTCGGCTCGCGGGAGCTGCTCCAGCGAAAGGACGCGCTCGATCGCCTCGCCCAGGCCGTCTTCCACTGCGACGACGTCGCCCACCTCCTGACCCGGATGGCCGTGAAGAATGGTTAGCCTGCTCTTGACGGTCGTCGTGATGGCCATCGTCTTCGACTACATCAACGGCTT
>PMBV01000432.1 GCA_003153055.1 Myxococcales bacterium | reverse complement strand
GCAGCTTGGCGATGCGCGCCTGGTTGGTGTTGAGCTCGTCGTCGAAGGCCTCGCCCTCCGCCGTGCGGTTGGCCGCGCTGATGACGAAGAGGGCGGCCAGGAAGAAGCACACCAGGAAGATGTTCATCACCGTGAAGTCGATGGACTCGGTGAGTGGCACCGCGACGGGCCTGGGAGCCGGCTGGAAGAAGACCTCCACCACGATGCCACCCAGGTCGACCCAGGCGAAATCCTCGTGGCCCAGGGTGATTCCCAGGCCGTCGCCCTCGTCAGAGGCGATGCCTCGCTGCTTGGCCTCCTGCAGCGTCATGGTCTCTTCGCCCAGCCGCCGCTGGAGCTCGCCCTGCATCTTCCCGGTGAACCGGAGCCTGACCCCGGCCTTGCCCGCGCGAACGAGCTCGAACTTCGGCCCGCCGAGCCTCCCGTCACCCATCTCGAAGTCGACGCCCTGAGCCGAGCCGATGGTGAAGCGGCGTTCAGTGTTGGGGTGGAGGAAGAATTCTCCCACCATTTGATCGCCCCACAGGAACCGCAGCTCGACCCCCAGCGGGCCCGTGCCTGACCGTCGCCTGGGGCGCGCCCGCACCGCGAGGCCGGAGTCTTCGTCGAGGGGAGGCGGAGGGGGTACCACAGGAGGTGGGAGCACCATCGGGGGCTGCGCCACCGGCGCCCGCGCGACCGCTCCAGCCGAAGCGTTGGGCGGGGGAGTGTTGGTGATGAAGGGCACCTGAACCTGAGCGGGGGCCACCGCGACCACCGGACGCACCATCGGCGTCATGCCGACCAGGGTGGGTGAATCGAGCGGCGCGAGGGGTGCCAACTCGGTCTGCTCGATCTTGATGATCGTATTGCCCAAGCGGATCTGATCACCGAAGACCAGCGAGCCCTTGTTGACTCGCTTGCCGTTGACGAAAGTGCCCTCGACGCTGCCCATGTCGATGATCGACAGGCTGCCGTCGGCGCCCACCTCGATGACCGAGTGGATTCGGGAGACCTTCTCGTCATCGAGGCAGAGGTGGGCCGAGGAGAGCCGACCGATCTTGATGATGTCTCGATCGTAGTCCTTGGACACCACGAGCTGGTCGCCGCGGAAGACCCTGAGAGTCAGTGGAACAGCCACGTGAAGCCTCCTTGGCCGGTGAGTACGACCGACGGTATGGACACCCGGTTCAAACTCGGGTTCCCGATCACAGCTCGCCGACCGACTGCATCACCTTGTCTTTGAATTCCTCGCGGATGCGAATCAAGTTCGAGTGCTTCACCCGCTTGCGCGCCTCGACGTACTCGCCGTCGGGCTTGGTGAGATCGCCCTCGATGGTGTCGTCCTCGAAGCTGAACTCGGTGGTCTTCTTGTAGACGACGTTCTCGCCGCCCTTCTTCTCTGCCTTGTCCTGCCCCAACGCGGGCAGCGCCAGCAAGAAAGAGCTCAACCACAGTAGCTTCCGCATGTTGCCTCCGGGCACGGCACCCATCTTTCGGGCGTGAATGTACCACGCTGGGGCGAGACGCAAGGCCCCGTCGTGGGTCTCACCATGTGAGAGAACCTGCGACCGCCCTTCGGGTCATGCAGGCCTCATGGGTCGACCGAGAGGATCTCGCCATCGAGGGCGCCCCCTGGCCGCACCAGCTCGACGTGGTCTTTCGGGAACGAGCCGAGGAGCGCAGCGGCGAGGGGCGACTCGATGGAGATCTCACCCTTCTTGGCGTCGGCCTCGTCGGGCCCGACCAGGCGCACCACCTGGGTGCGACCGTCGGCCCAGTGAACCACGACCCGGCTGCCGAAGCGAACCGACCCATCCGACGCGGGAGCCGGCTCCACCACTCGGACGCTCTCGAGCGTGGCCTCGAGCTCGCGCAGCCGGTGCTCGCGGAGGCGCTGCTCGGGCTCGTCGCCCTTCCCCACCCGCTCCTCTTTGAGCCGCCGGGCCTCCTCGAAGAGAGCGCGGTAGCCATCTTTGGTGATCGGCCGCTCCTGACCTCTGAGCGCTCGGGTGATGGGCCGCCCGACGACGCTGGTATCTTCCGTCTCTTCACTGGTGAAGGCCTTCGACATGAGGTCCTCCTTGAGGCCGCACTCGGCGAGGATGACGTCGGTGTGCTGGCCCAGCTCCGGCGGAGGCTCGAGGGGAGCACGCCCCAGCACGAGCGGTGTCCTCAGCCAGAGCACCCCACCCGCCTCCTCGAACAAGCCCCGGGCCCGCAACTGGGGATCTTGGAGGAGCTCGTCCTTCTCGAGGACTGGCTCGACACACACGTCGAGCTCGCGGAAGAAGTCGACCCATTCGCCTTGGGTCCTCTGGGCGAAGAGCCGCTCCAGCTCGGCCCGAGTCGCACGCCCGGCCTCGCCCACATCGTAGGCTCCATCGACCAGCTCGGGCCGACCCAGCGCCTGGCAGAGCGCGATGAAGAACTTGGGCTCGAGGGCGCCGACGGCCAGCCACCGGCCGTCTTTGGTGGGGTAGAGCCCGTAACAGGGGTAGGCGCCGTTGAGGGCCTCTCGTCCGCGCGTGAGGGGCGTACCCTCGCCGCCCATGACCATTCGTCCGGCGAGCTGCAGGTGAAAAAAGGCCGTGGCGCCATCGGTCATCGACACGTCGACTNNGAGGCTGCCCCCGCCGATGTCGGCGACCTGACCCGGAGGCATCGCCGGCCCGTTCCCCGGAGCCCCCCCAAAGCCCAGCACCCCAGCCCGGGCGAGGTAGTCGAGGTCGTGCCCCGCCCTGAGCCGGAGCGGCCCGGTCGCGCCGTAGCCAGAGATCGAGCAGTACACCAACCGGGGGTTGAGCAGCGCCA
>PMBV01000060.1 GCA_003153055.1 Myxococcales bacterium | reverse complement strand
CCCGGAGACACGCGTGATCGTCTCGAGCGAGATCCCCGCCTCGTTCGGCGTGCAGGGTCCTGGCGAAATCAGGACGCCGCGCGGAGCGTCCGCGAGGATCGCATCGACCACTATCGCGTCGTTGCGCACGACGCGCGCCCGTGCGCCGAGCTCGCCCAAGTACTGCACGAGGTTGAAGGTGAAGGAGTCGTAGTTGTCGATGACGAGGACTCTCATGGCACGAGCCCCTTCGCCGCGAGGTTCGCCGCCTCGAAGAGCGCCCGTGCCTTGTTCAGCGTCTCTTCGTATTCCAGCTTCGACACCGAGTCGTGGACGATGCCCGCGCCCGCCTGGACGTAGAGGTGCTGGCGGTGACGCATGAAGGTGCGAATGGTGATGGCGAAGTCGACGTTGCCCGAGAGGTCGACGTACCCCACCGCTCCGCCGTAGGGGCCGCGGCGCGCGGGCTCGAGCTCGTCGATGATCTCCATCGCGCGCACCTTGGGGGCGCCGGACAGCGTACCGGCGGGGAAGGCGGCCTTCAGCGCGTCGATGACGCTCTTCCCCTTGGCGAGCGTGCCGTTCACCTGGGAGACCAGGTGCAAGACGTGGGAGTAGCGCTCAACCACCCGGTACGCGTCCACCTTCACGCTGCCCAGGGTGGCGACGCGGCCGACGTCGTTCCGCCCGAGGTCGACCAGCATCACGTGCTCCGCGCCCTCCTTTGGATCCGCCAAGAGCTCGGCCTCGAGGCGGGCGTCGTCTTCCAGCGTGAGGCCTCGAGGCCGCGTGCCGGCGATGGGCCGCACCGAGACGTTGCGCCCGCGCACCTCAACCAGGCGCTCGGGGCTGGCGCCGATGAGCTCACGTTCTCCGTCGCGCACGAAGAACATGAAGGGCGAGGGGTTGATGCGTCGCAGCGCCCGGTACAGCTCGAAGCCGTCGACGGCGGTGCGGGCGTCGAAGCGTTGCGACACCACGACCTGTTGCACGTCTCCCGCAGCGACGTACTCGCGGGCGACGTCCACGGCGCGAATGAACTGGCGCTTCGTGACGCGGGGGTTGAACTTCACCGGCGCCACCCGTCGCACCCGGGGCAGCTCAAGGGGCTTCTTCAGCGCGCGCTCGAGGGCGGCGAGGCGCCGATGGGCGAGTCGCTCGGCCTGGGGCAGGGGGCCGTCTTCTTCGCGCACCTGCGAGATGAGCTGCAGCTCTCGTCGAACGTTGTCGAAGGCCACCACGGTGTCGACGTCGAAGAAGACGGACTCGGGGAAGCCGGTCTCGTCAGGGTTGGCGATCGGCACCCTCGGCTCGAGGCGGCGAACGGCGTCGTAGCCGATGAAGCCCACCAGCCCGCCGGTGAAGGGCGGGTAGCCCTCGACGCGAGGGGCGTGTGCCTTGCGGACGAAGTCCTCGAGGAGCGCGAAGGGGCCTGGGCCTTCGCCCACTTGCGTGCGCAGCACTCGGCGTGGGTTGATGCCGATGAAGCTGAAGCGCCCAACGCGATCGCCCGGCTCCACGGACTCGAGCAGGAATGCCTGGGGCGCCGCGGCGGCCAGCTTCAGAAAAGCGGAGACCGGCGTCTCCGTGTCACCCGGAAGAACGACCCTCAGCGGAGGTTTCACGGCGGGCTCAGCGACGCCAAAGCGACACCACGGCCTCTGGGGCGGCGGTGCGGAGGGTATGCGCTGGAGTCGGTGTCATGAAGGTGAGACTTAGGCGAGTCGCCCGGGCGCTGTCAATCGCCCAGGCTCCGGTTCGGACTTCGATTCGGGGAGTCGAACGAGCAAATGTCGCTGTGTTGTATTGTCGTAGACTCACTGCCCGGCGGCGAGACGCCCGAGGCTGGTGCCGCTCGCGTACCAACTGTTGAGCTGATCGACGGCCCATCGGTACTGGCCAACTCGCCTCAGTCCTGTCTCCACCGCGGCGCGGTACCAATCAGACGCATCCGAGAAGCGCTTCTCGGCCTGGGCCTTCTTCCCCAGGTAGAAGGCCACCTCGCAGGCCCTCTCGGCGTCGGCGCCGACTCCGCGCAGCACCGACGCCTCATCTTCGAGGCCGAGCATGTGCCGGCCGATGCCGTGGTAGTAGCTCGCACCCTCGGCCTCGAAGTGCCGCTTCAAGTCCGCCCGGTTCGCATCGGAGAGATCCTTGAACTCCAGCGCCGCCGCGGCCCGGGTCAGCCACACCAGGTCCGCGCTCGCGCCTCGATGCTCCGGATCGGGGACGACCGTCCACAACAGCTCGTGCGCTTTCGCCCTCACGGCTGCCGTCGACAACGCCTCCCTCGTCTGCGGAGTGAGCGTGCTCTCGAGCCAGGCGCGTGCCGTGGCCTCATCAGAGGCCTTCTTGAGCTGCTGGTAGGCCGCCACTGACAGCTCGAGCTGCGTCGGGCCCGGGTAGCTCAGGCGTGAGAGGATCTCGAAAGCGAGCCGCGGGCGGCCAGCGCGGGCGCTCGCGTAGCCGAGCTGAGCCAGCCCCAGGGTGTCCGCGTTCGTCTTGAGGAGCGCCTCCACCGCGGCCAGCGCGTCGGCGTCGGAGCGCTTGACGAAGATGCTCGCGAAGGCATCTCCGATGGTCTCCCAGTCGACCAGGCGAATGGTGCGCGCGGGCGACGCGAGGGTCGCCGCGGCGTCCTCGTTCAGACGGGCCCTCCAGTAGATCTCGGCCAGCATCGTGTCGCTCTTCGTCCCGGGGTACCGCTTGACGAGCCCGCGCCCCAGCTCGAGCGCTTCCGCCGCCCGGCCCTGACTCGTGAGGATCCGCGCCGCCATGGCGACGGCACCGAAGTGCCAGCTCGTGACGGCCGGCGCGATGGCGGCCCACGCGCTCGGGAGATCGTCCTCGAGCCAGTGCTGTCGAGCGAGCGCCGTCTGCGCGATGACGCGCTCGAGGCCCGGGTCGGGGAGCCGCCGGTTGAGCCACTCGATGAGCAGCGCTCGCGCCTCGGCGAAGTGGCCGTCCTTCTCGAGCATCTCCACGAGCCGGAGGCGGAGCACGAAGTCATCGCCTCTCGAGTCCAACAGCCCGCGGAGCGCTTCGCGCGTCTCCTCGAGCGAGAGCTCGTGCTGGCGCATCAGGCGCTCGACCGCCCGAGCCCTCACCGGAGGCGTGAGGTAGCGCGCCTGCGAGAGCTCCCTGAGTCGCGCCCAGTCGCCGGTGAAGCCGGCCATCCAGAGCTCGTACATCGGAGATCGAGACGCCTCCAGTCCGGCGCGATGGAGCCGTTCGCCCAGGCGGAGATCGCGCAGCCCCTCGAGCGTGGCGTCCCCAAGTCGCAGACGATTGATGGGCCTCGCGTCGAGGCCAGCGGCGAGCCGCTCGATGACGGGAGGCAGCTGCGCATCTTCCCAGTCCACCACCTTGCCCAGCTCCTCGAGGACGCGGGCCCTCGGGGTCGCGTTGAGAGACCTGAGCGTCTCCAGGCCGTCGAGGAGTCCGGCCGAGACGGTGTGGCCAGAGCGCGCCTCGGCGAGTGTCTCGAGCCACCGCTTGAGCTCCTCGGCCCTCGGCGTCGGCGGGGAACGGAGCTCTTGCACCAGCGCTCCTCCCAGGTCCGGCGCGAAGCGGGCGTCGGTGAGACGCCGGCCCAGCGCGTCGAGCCCCGAGTAGAGGAACGAGGCGTAGTAGTCCTGTCGCGACGCGCGATCGAAGAGGACGCCGTCGCCAAGGCCGGCCAGCGAGGCCTCGAGGTGGGCGAAGACGCCGTAAGGGCCCTGCAGCACCTCCTCGAGGCGCTTGAGCTCGGCCATTCGGTCACGGACTCCCTTGAGCCGGCGCAGGGCACGAAGCCGATCGGCGAGGGCCTGGTCGCCCGCCTCGGCCGCGGCTTCCGCTTGAGCGAGGGTCGAGAGGACAAGCCCGACCTCCAGGTTCTCGTTGATGTGGTGGGCGCGAAGCCGGTTGGCGATGGCCGAGAGCTCCGTCGAGCCATTCCCGAGCCACTGCCAGGCGGGGCCCTCCTGGCGAAACTCGGCGACGAGTCTCTCCCAGAGGTACCGAGTCGCGGCAGACGGGGTGAGTCGAGGCCTGGGCCTCAGCGCCTGCTCATTGTCTTCGAGAAAGGCCCGGAGCGCGTCGTCGCCCGGCAGCTCCTGGGCGAGACGGGCTGCCGCCACGTCGTAGCCGAGCGCTCGGGCCAAGAGGACCTCGGCGCGAGTCACCTCGGGTCCACCCGCCGCGCGTCCGAGAGCCACCACCGCCAGGGCTCTCGCGGAGAGCCGATCGGCCACCTCCATGGTGTCAAGCGCCTGAAAAGCGAGAGACGCCATCGCAAGTCCGGCGGCTTGAAGGGACGCACGGGAATGCTCGCCTCCGGACCAGGCCTGCTCGACGCGGTCGATCGTCGCCAAGGCCTCGGCTTCGAGGAGGAAGGGCGCGCCACGGCCCTGGCGGGGCGGCGGTTCTGGCTGCGCGACTNNTTCCAGCTTGAGCGCGCCCTCGTCCAGGAGCTGGCGGGCGGAGGCGCACACGAGCGCGTAGGCCTCGGAGAAGTCTGCGAACTCCGACAGGGTGCCGACCTCGGTGCCGCCGCGCTCCAAGACGAAGTGATCGCCCGCCCACCGGGCTCTCGTCTCCCTGTACGGCTGGCCGGCGATGACGTGGAGCTGTGACAGCGCCCTGAGAAACCGGCCGTCGGGGCCCAGCCGGTATCGCGCGTTGAGCCTCTCCCGAAGCTCCCTCGTCGAGCTCGCGAGGACCGGCGTGGGGCCGGCGTCGAGGGCCTCACCCGGGAGCGACGGCGCGGCGAGGGGAGTCGACGGCTCCTTCTGGCATGCGCCCGTCACGGCCAACCATCNNAGACACGAAAGCAGGATGGCCGACAGGTGTCTTCTTGGTGTTGCCAGGACAGCCCCCGCGGTTGGGGGCGCAGCCTACAGCTCTGGAAAGGAGCCGTCGCGGCCTATCGCGACCGGCGGTGCTCAGCCAGCCCCAATTCGACGGCTTTCACCAGGTAGAGCTCGAGGTGCCGTCGCGAGTTGACCCTCAGCCAGGGGAGGCCGTCGCGAGTGTGTCGAATCTCGAGGCCCGCGGCCTTGAAGAGGCGATCGAGCGACGTCTCGTCATGGGACCGCAGCTCGGGCTGGGGAGTCGTCAACCACGCCCGGCCCCGGCTCGACAGCACCAGGGCGAGGCCGTCGAGGAAGCGGGCCGGCTCCTCCAGCAGGTCCACCACGTTCTCCGCCACGACGGCGTCCATGCTCCGGGGCGCCAGGGCGAGGGCCTCGGCGTCCATCACCACGCCAGCGACGTCGGCTTCGCCTCGAAAGGCCCTCGCTCGGGCCTTGAGCACTGCTCTGAGTGAGAAGTCGGCCACGACGAGACGCTTGGCCGACCGAGCCAGCTGGGCCGCGCGCTCTCCGGCACCGCAGCCGAGCTCCACCGCCACCTTCGCCGGCCCCAGCCGCTCTCCCAGCCACGCCGCCGGGCCGTGCCCTCGCGCGGCGGCGGCCAGAGCCTCGAGCGCGGCCGAGGCCGGCCCAGCCACCGGCAAGGGCGCCACCTCGTCCCGCACCTCCCCGGCCGTCCAGTCGTCGCCGAAGCGCTGAGCTTCTCCCTGGCCAGCCTCGGCGAACGCTTGCACCACCCGCACCGCCTCGCGGGTGGCCAGGTCGTGCTCCGACAGCGCGGCGAGCAGCGATTCCCTGAAGCTGGCGCAGTAGTCGGCCGGCGCGGGGACGAGGAGCGGCACCTCACCTACGACGGGGTAGGGGCCGCACCGCGCGCAGCGGCACACGTCATGCCCCGGGCGAAGTCGGCCCCCGCACGAGGGGCACGCCACGACCTTCCACACCCACCGAGTGCTCACGAGCTACTCAAGGACGCAGCCGTGTTGTTCGTCGACGAAGCGGGCCTTCGCCGCCCAGCTGAGGAAGGCCGCGGCCTCGACCGTCTTGGCCGTCGCATCGAAGCTGACTCGCGCCACGTCGGGCGAGGCTCGGACCCAGGCCCGGCAGAAGGCCTCGGACATGTTCATCACGAACATGCAGGAGCACCCCATCTTCGCGCCGTTCCCCACCGCGAGCTCGGGGTCGCTGTTGGCGAACGTCCTCGGTGACGAGGCGTCGCTGGCGCACGAGGCCAGCACCAGGGCGCACACCGCGAAGAGGCGTCTCATCGCACCACCTCCAACGCATAGGGAATGAGCTTGTTCATGTCGACAGCGTCGTTGCGATCGTCGCCCAGTCGCACGATGACGACGTCCTCCGAGGGGACGACGACGACGAACTGCCCCCAGTGTCCGTCGGCGTAGTAGGCGTCTTCCGGCGCGTCGGCGCATGGCTTCGGTTTGCCTTGTTCCGGCACGGGCTTGTTGAGCCACCACATGTAGCCCGACGGCGTCCCATCGGTCGGCGCGGCGCTGGCGCGGAAGGGGTCGGACACCGTGGTGCTGGCTGTCACCCAACCCGCGGGCAAGAGTCGCTTGCCATCCCAGCATCCGTCATTCAAGAAGAGGTAGCCGAACCGGGCGAAGTCGCGCGCCGTGGCGAAGTAGTGAGAGCCGCCCAGGGGCGTCCCCTTCAGGTCTTCCTCGAGCACGATGCGTGACATTCCGACCTCGTTGAACAGCACGGTCCAGAAAGAGTTCGCCCCGGCCTTGGCGTCGAGGGCTCGCTTGGCCACCGCCGACGCGAGCTCGGCGTCGCCGGTCGAGTACCGCCAGCTCGTGCCCGGCGTGCCGTAGAACCGGTGGGTCAAGATGTGCGTCAGCTGATCGCGATGGCCGACCCCGAAGAACATCGCGATGACGCTCGACGTCTGGTACGACTCGTGCTCGTACCCTTCTTGCCAGTCGAGGCCGGTGCCGAAGGTGATGCTGTCCTTCACGGTGATGTTGCACACCGGTCCGGAGAACTCCCTCAGGTATGTGCAGATGGAGTCACCGAGCGAGATCGCGCCCTGTGCCACCGCCGCGCCCATCAGCGCGCTGGTGATGCTTTTCCCCGCGGACCACGAGATGTGACGGTTCGTCGGGCCGTAGCCCCGGCCGTAGCGCTCGTACTTGATGACGCCGTGTTTGATGATGAGGAGCGCGTCGGTCCGCAGGCCGAGGCGGTCCGCGTCGGCGCCCACGAGGGTGAAGAGGTAGTCCTCCATCGTCTTGAGGGCCGTGGCCTTAGCGGTGGTGTCCACCAGCTGGACCGGCCAACCAGTCGTCGGCCATGAGTCGCGGACCGGGCAGGTCTGGGCCGCGGCGGGGAGCGCGAGGGTGAGGCTGAAGAGGAGCGCGCGCATGGCCTAGAGTTCCACCTTGGAGAGCGCCAGGAATCGGGTCTCGGACACGCCGGGGACGAAGGAGGGAAGCTCGACCGTCGCGGTCTTCTTGGGAAAGAGGTGCATGAAGCCCACCGAGCCCGCGGTCATCACCAGGCCGTCGACGGCCGTGTAGAGGAGGAGCGGCACAGGTTCGAGCAATGACGGAACCACGAGAAAGAAGCTCGACACCACGAAGACGGCAGCGTGGAGGAGGAACGTCACCGCGGCCGGTCCCCAGAACCCGAAGCGCTCGCCCTTCTGGTTGCCGACCAAGAGGGCGATGAGCGTCGTCAACACCGGTCCGACGAAGAGCTGGGCCAGCGCTGCGGGTATGACGGACCAGAGGAGCGAGTTCGACAGGCTCCCCAGCGCGGTGCCCAGCGCGACCCCGGCAGTCGAGGCGAAGATGGCTGGAACCAGGGTGATGAGGAAGTGCTGCCCGAAGTTTGGACTGATTTCAGAGGCCACTTCGCCGGCCGTCGCGCCCAGGGCTCCCGAGCGCAAGAGCGACGGCGTCAGGGCAGCAACCCGAGGCGCATCATCGAGGAGTCGCGCGCTGGGCGGGCGCGCCAGGGCGGCCCAAGGCACCAGCACTACGACGAGCGCTGGAAAGAGGAGCTTCTGAAGCATGGGTGACTCCCGGGAAGGAGTTGTTTCGTAGTGCGTCGGGCGCAAGGGCTCAAGGGCTCAGGCGCAAGGGGCGCTTGCGTCACCTCAGTC
>PMBV01000131.1 GCA_003153055.1 Myxococcales bacterium | reverse complement strand
GAGAAGAGGTTGAAGAGGTTGAGCAACCCCCCCGACTTCCGCTGCGACGACATGAAGCCGTTCATCGCGACCCGGTCGACGCCAGGCGTGTTGATGAAAATGCCCAGGCGATACACCGCCAGGAGCACGAGCGTGTACACGAGCCGACCACGCAGCTCGGCAACTCGAAAGATGTTCGTGATGGCGTTCAGTGCCACAGCAGCTCCTCTGCGTTGCTCAAGCTCGAGACAGTCGAGCGCCCCTCGTCCTACTGGAGCAAGGGGCGCGAAACACTACCTCAACTGGTAGGCCACACCAAGACTTACGCCTTGGCGCCCTTCCCTGCGTGCGCCCGGGGCGCCGCTTCCGGCTTGTGCACCAGCACGGGGATCTCCTCGACGGTCCCGCCGGCGCCAGTGATGGCGTCCTTCGCCGTCTGGGAGGCCTTGGTCACCTTCACGGTGAGCTTTCGGCTCAGCTTCCCCGTGCCGAGGACCTTCACCCCTGGCCAAGAGCCCTTCACCAGGCCCACAGCGCGGAGCGACCCCTCATCGACCGTCGCGCCGTCTTGGAACCTGTCTTCGAGCTCCCCGACGTTCACCACCGCGAACTCGATGCGGTTCGGCGCGTTGAACCCGAACTTCGGCAGTCGGCGCTGGAGCGGGCTCTGACCGCCCTCGAAGCCTTCGAACCGCATGTTACCAGAACGGGCCTTTTGGCCCTTGCCACCACGGCCGGCCGTCTTGCCCAGGCCGGAGCCCTGCCCGCGGCCCACGCGCTTCTTGCGGTGGTTCGACCGGTGCGGCGCCTTCAGCGTGTTCAACGTCACCATGGTCATCCTCACTTGCTCTTGGCGGCGCGCGCAGCGTCGCGCACTCGAATCTTACGTGGCTTCTGGCGCACTCCCACCTTGGGCTCCTCGCCAACCGTCTCGAACGAGACCAGGTGGCTGACCTTCTCGATCATTCCACGGACCGCCGGGCTGTCCTTGAGGACACGCTCCGAGCCGAACTTGGAAAGGCCGAGCCCGCTGATGGTCGCCAGTTGCTTGACCGACGCGCCCGAACTGCTCTTCACCAGCTTGACCTTGATTGCCATGATCAGCTCTCCCGTCGCTTGCCGAAGGAGATTTCCTTGCCGCGGAGCCGCGACACCTGATCCGGCGACCGGAGCTGATGGAGACCTTCCACCACGGCCTTGAGGACGTTGTGGGGGTTTCGGCTGCCCTGGTTCTTGGTGAGGATGTTGCGAATCCCCGCCGCCTCGAGCACCGCGCGCACCGGGCCACCGGCGATGATTCCGGTACCTTCGGACGCGGGCTTGAGGAACACGCGGCCTGCGCCAAAGTGGCCCAGAGCCTCGTGGGGAATCGTGTGGCCCATGAGGGGAACCTTGAACAGGTTCTTCTTGGCGTTCTCGCCGCCCTTGCGAATGGCCTCGGGAACCTCGTTGGCCTTGCCCAGGCCGACGCCAACGTGCCCGTTGCCATCGCCCACCACCACCAGCGCTGAGAAGCTGAAGCGCCGGCCGCCCTTCACCACCTTGGCGACGCGGGCGATGCTCACCACGCGGTCCTGGAGGTCCAGGTCATTCGGATTGATCGGAGTGTTGCTCACGTTCTTGAACCCTTCCTTAGAACTGGAGGCCGCCCTCGCGCGCACCGTCGGCAATCGCCGCGACCCGCCCGTGGTAGGGGTAACCGTTTCGGTCGAAAACGACCTTGTCGATCTTCGCCGCCTTGCACTTCTCGGCGATGAGCAGCCCGACTTGCTTGGCCGCCGCCTTCTTGTCGCCCTCGTCGAGCTTGCCTTTGAGCTCCTTGGAGATCGTCGAGGCGGCCACCAGCGTGCGACCGCTGCTGTCGTCGACCACCTGAGCGTGCAGGTGGCGAAGCGACTTGTAGACGGTCAAACGGGGGCGCTCGGGGCTTCCCGAGAGCTTCTTGCGGATACGCTCTTTGCGATTTGCACGAGCAATGAACTGGGTCATGTTTGCGATCCTTTCCTTCCACGCCAGAGCGGGTAATCCTGAGCGTGGATGAGCGGTGCGGCGTTATGCCGTGCCTGTCTTGCCTTCCTTGCGGCGGACGATCTCAGTCGAGAGCTTGATGCCCTTGCCCTTGTAGGGCTCGGGGGGGCGCAGGGCCCGAATATTCACGGCCGTCTGGCCGAGGAGGTGCCTGTCGACCGAACGGAGCGTCAGGTCGAGTGTGGGGAGCTGCTCTTCGGTGCGCGGGGTCTTGCCGACCTCAGCGGTGACGCCCTCGGGGAGGTCGAAAACCACCGGGTGCGAGTAGCCGAGCGAGAAGTGAATCTGCTTGCCCTTGACCTCGGCGCGGAAGCCGACGCCTCGAATGGCGAGCGCCCGCTCCCAGCCAGTGCCCACGCCCTTGGCCGCGTTGGCCAAGATCGCTCGAGCGAGCCCGTGCTGCGCGCGGTGAACGCGGCTGTCGGAGGGGCGAAGAACGAGAACTTCCTTGCCCTTCACTTCGACCGTGATGTCCGAGGACGGAACGGTGACCGAGAGCTTGCCCTTGGGGCCCTCGAAGTTCACCTGACCACCTTGCACCGTGGCCTTGACCTTGTCTTCCAGCTTGATGGGCAGCTTTCCGATGCGGCTCATGGTGTCCTCAGTAGACGGTGCAGATGAGCTCGCCACCCACGTTGGCCTTGCGGGCCTCGTGGTCGGCCATCACGCCGTGCGAAGTGGAGAGAATGGCGATGCCCATGCCGCCCTTGACGCGAGGAATATCGCGGACATTGACGTAGCGGCGCAGGCCGGGCTTCGA
>PMBV01000509.1:12334-20073 GCA_003153055.1 Myxococcales bacterium | reverse complement strand
TGATCCGCAACCTCAGGGGTACGGTGAACCGCAGCCCCAGGGGTACGGGGAGCCGCCAACGACGTGGCCGGAGCCCGAAGCGACGGGGCGTATTGAGCCCGTGGCTCCTCCTCCTTCTGCGCCCTCGATCGAGCCGGAGTTCCTCGCGGGCGAGCCTCGCCAGGCGGGCCTGCGGACGACGCCTCGCTTTGGCGTCTCCCCCCCGCCGCTCGCGCCCCCGGCCAACGCGCCCTCGATCACCGATGGGCTGCTCACGAGCGTCCCCGAGCTGGCGCTGGAGCCAACCCAGGACGTTTCTGAGCCGGAAGGTTCCTCGCGCGAAGTCGACGGGTTGTTCTCGAGCTTCGAAGCTCCGCCCGATGAGCCGACGCAGCCGACGGCGCTGGAGACGGCCGAGCCGCGCGGCGCCGCTGAGCCCCCGATCCCTCCGCTCGCGGAGATCCCCACCGCGCCCTTCGCGTCACCCGGGTCCGCCCCGATGATGCACATGGACGAGGTGGTCGAGCTGCCGACGCTCTCGACCGATGAGGTCATGGAGATCCAGGACGAGGAGCTGGTCGAGATCCCCCCAGCGTCGGCCCCCTCTGCTCCAGCCCCGGCGCTCGCGGCGCCGCCGCCCGCGAAGGCGCTCGACTCGGTGGAAGATCTCCGCAGCGCGCTGTCGCTGGACGAGGACGACCAGGCCGCGGCTCCTGTACCGGCTCCTGTACCGGCCCCTGTACCGGCCCCTGTACCGGCTCCAGCACCGGCTCCTGTACCGGCTCCTGCACGGGCTCCAGCACCGGCTCCAACACCGGCGCCAGCTCCCCCACCGGCGGCCGAGATAGAGGCCGGCCCCTACCTGGCCGATCTCGACGCGAGCCCGACCGCGCCGATGGAGCCCATCCCCGTACCGCTGCTCGAGCTTCCCACCGACTCGGGGTTCCCAGCACCGGAGCCCTCTCCGTCCTTCGCGGCGCTCGGCGAGCCGACACCAAAAAAGGCCCCTCCGCCGCGGTGGTCCACCCCCGCCGCACCTGCGAGCCCGCCTGCCGAGCCAGTCCGTCCCCTGGTGCTGGAACCGACGAGAACCGAGCCAGTCCGCCCGCTGATGCTGGAGCGACCGCGGACCACCGAGGCAGTCCGTCCTCTGGTGCTCGAGCAACGGGCGAGCACCGAGCCAGTCCGTCCTCTGATGCTGGAGCAACTGGCGAGCACCGAGCCAGTTCGTCCCCTGGTGCTGGAGCAACTGGCGAGCACCGAGCCGCCTCGGGGAGCCCCGTCGAGCCGTCGATCGGCCTTCGAGGGGCTGATGCTCCCACCAGATGGCACGCCCATTCCCACCTTCAGCGAGCCTGTCGGCGCCGTTCAGGTGCCGAGCCTGGAGCTGCCGCCCTCGGAAACGTGGAGCGGCGAGCTGGAGATCTCCGAGCCAAGCCCTCCTCCGTCGGAGCCGGAGCCCGAGCCGACCACCATCGACTGGCATGAGCTGCCCGTGGTCGAAGCCCAGCCCACCGAGCTGCCGCTCGACGGCCGGCCGGATGAACAGGTGGAGCTCGCCCAGCCAACGGACTTCATCCCGTGGGTCCACGAGCCACCCACTTCCGACAGCCACGAGTTCCACGTCGACACCGACCTGACCGGCTTCGTCCTCGAGTCGGGGCCGCCGGCCGTGCTGGCAACAGGCGTCTCGGACACCGCGACCTCTGGCTTCGACGCCCAGCCAATTTCCCTCGCGTCCAATGCCGAGTTCCTCTCCGACATCGGGCTCCCACCGACCCCCGCCGAACCACCAGAGCCACCACAACCACCAGAGCCACCACAGGCGCCCGCCGACGTCGAGGAAGAGCCGCTGGTCGAGGGCGAGCTGATTCCCGAAGGCGAGGAGGGCCAGCCAATCGACACCGAAGGCGAGCTGGAGGTCGACGTCGACTTCGCCGGCCCTCCCTTCTCGCCGCCCCCACCACCGCCCCCCTCCAGGCCCCTGGCGCTGGCGCCGACGCCAGCGCCCTTCGAGCCACCGCCGCCCAGCCGGCCCCCCATGAGCTCGCCACCGGGCCCGCTCTCAGCTGCGGCCGCCGCGGCGAAGCTCGGGGTCTCACCCGTCCCACTGAACCCGCCGCTGCCCCCACCGACCCGATCTCCACCACGGGCCGAGAGCACTCCCGTCCTCATCGAGGGCGAGCACCGGGTCATCTTGCACACGATGGAAGGCGGGGTGAAACGAGGCGCCATTCGAGACGCCAACCTCGCCAGCACGCAGCTGGTGCTCCAGACCAACCCCGGCGTAAACGAGACGGTCCCGCGGGAGCGGGTGAAGGCCATCTTCTTCATGCTCTCGCCGGGCTCGAAAGCCCCCGTCCCGGAGGGCCTCAAGGTCAGGGTGACGTTCCGAGACGGCCGCCAGGTGGCGGGCTACTCGATGGATCATCGCAGCGGAGCGACCGGCTTCTTCGTCGTCCCCGCGGACCACCGCACCAACACCGAGCGGATCTTCATTTACCGCCACAGCGTGACGTCGGTGTCCGTCGAAGGATAGAGG
Organism: Myxococcales bacterium; assembly: GCA_003153055.1. The sequence goes on along the minus strand of PMBV01000509.1, from coordinate 17,552 downwards.
CGCGGAGAATTGACAGGACTCGCCATTTCGCGCACCTTGTCGGTGTTTCTCGTACTTCGGCTTAGAGGTGGCTGCGCGTGAAGGAGAAGCGGATCTTCCCCCGGGTGACGGTGACGCTCACGGCGCACTGTCGAATCGGCAACCGCTTCATTCGAGACGCGCTGGGCGACTTGTCGGAGGGCGGCATGTACCTGAGGACGAGGGAACGCGCCCGGGAAGGGACGCCGGTGCGAGTGGCCCTGGCCCTGCCGTTCGAAGACGGGCCACGAGTCATCACCCTGGTGGGCAGCGTCGTTCGGGTGAATCGCGACTCCCGAGGCGAGGCGATGGGGCTGGGGGTGAGCTTCGAGGGGACCGAGATTGAGAAGAACGATCGCGCGTCGCTCAACGGTTTCATCGGCACGCGGCGCACCGGGTAAGTCAGGTCTCGCGGCGCTCGAGGATCTGGATCCCCATCATCGCGGCGAGGAAGGCGCGCACCTGGTGCTCGGGTCGCTTGGCCAGCACGAGGAGCTCGGCGTTGGTGCGAGTGCCGTCGATGCGCGGCAGCAGCATCGCTTCCCACTTCTCCAGTTCGATCTCGTGGAGCTGGTAGGCCGGCTGCTGGCTGGGAATGAGGCGGTCCTCGAGTCGGACGATGCGGGCGAGCCGGGTTGGCTTGTAGAGCTTCTTGATGCCGCGAATGACGAGGTTGCCGGGGAAGAGGTCGAGCTTGATGGACTCGTCCCGCGCCTTCTCGCGAAAGGTGACGATGAAGGTGCCCTCTTCCCAGCCGAAGAGGCTGTAGATGATGCTCTTCACCTGCTGCCCCACGTAGTAGAGCCGCTCGGTGTCCTTGAGGAGGCCCCGCTCGACGAGGACGTCTCCGGTGCGACGGCCCGTCTGCGCCGCCACGACCGCGACGTCCTGGAGCTGCTCGGGGAGAATCTTCCCCACTCGAACGAGGAACTGCCCAAAGCGGTCGGCCGAGAGGTTGGAGAGGGCGAAGACGGGTACCCCGCCCTCGAAGTACACCACCTTCTTCACCCGACCCTTGTTGCAGTAGAGCTCGCCCGTCTCCTTCGACAGGTAGAACGCCGAGATGAGACCAGGCAGGTTGTCCTTCAGGTCGCCCTGCCGTGACGAGCGTCGGGGACCGGTGAAGCCGGGGGCGAAGGGGGCGGGGGTCGCGCCCGCCACCGGGCGATCTCCCGACACCGGGCCACGGCGAGGTCCGGCGGTCAGGTCGGCCCCCTTGAGCTCGGCGGTGATGTTGCCGCCCCCCGTCACCTTGATCCGCCCGGTGAGCTCCATCTGATCCTGCTCGTCGGCGTCCTCCACGTCGATGTCGAGCTCGACGTCGAACTCGTCGACCCCGCGCGGGGGAGGCCGGGGCATCGGCGTGGGCACCGGCACCAGGCGTCGCACGTCGTCGAGGAGCTGGCGGGCGTCGAAGGGCTTCTCGAAGTACAGGGCGCCAGGGAACTTCGAGGTGGCCTCGCCCGAGTGTCGCACGCCCTTGAAGACGCCGCTCATGAAGACGAGGGGAATCCCCGGCCGCGCCACGCGGATCGACTCGGCCACATGGAAGCCCATCATGTCCGGCAGCAGGAGATCGACCACCGCCAGGGCAAACGGGGTCGCCTTCGCCGCCTCGATGGCCGCGCGGCCTCGGCTGTGCCCCGCCACGGTGTACCCTGCCTCCTCGAAGAGCGAGGTGAGGAGCGCCACCAACTCCAGGTTGTCGTCGACGACGAGTACGGTGGGCGACATGCGAGCTCTACGTTAGCGTCAAGGAGGCCAGCACCAAAGCCTCGAGGTGGTCTCCCCCCACACATACCCGTCCGCCCGCCCGAGCGCCACTCACGAGCCCATTGACAACAAATTGAACGCTTGTTCTATTTGCGCCCGACGATGGCTCGACCGCGCAACTCCGAAGGGCGCAACACGAGGGAGGCGATCCTCGACGCCGCGCTCGATCTGTTCGCCGAGCACGGGTACTTCGGAACCTCGACGCGGCAAATCGCCCGGGCGGTGGGGGTGCGCGAGAGCGCGCTGTACCACCACTTCGAGTCCAAGGACGCCATCTTCCATGCGCTCCTCGACGAGAACGGCCCCGGGCGAGTACGACAGCTCGTCGCCATCGACGTGGACGCGATGCTCGAAGCGATGGAGCCAAGAGAGCTCCTGAAGCGAATGCTCGACGTCATGGTGGCCGCCTTCAGCATCCCCGCCGAGCAGAAGATGTTCCGGCTGATCATCCAGGAGGGGGCGCGCATCGCCGCCGCCGACGTGGTGAACCCACTCCAGGTCGTGGGGCGAGTGCGTCAAGGGCTCGGCACCGTCTTCGCGAGGCTCGTCGAGCGGAAGGCGATCCGCCCGGTGGACCCGATGACGATCGCGCTCATGCTCATGGGGCCCATCGCGCTGATGCGGTTCATCCACCTCACCCACAAGCCGGACCTCAAGGCCTTCCAGACCGAGATGGACCGGTTCTTCGAGCAGTTCTGGGAATCCATCAAGCCGGTCGAGGCTCCCAGCCGAGGACGGAGGACGACGTGACTAAACTGAACGAGCGTTCGCTCAGCTCGAGGAGCCACCCGTGGCGCTGGTGAAGCTCGCGGTGCGGAACCTCCAGCGCAACAAGAAGCGCACCGCCATCACGCTGGTGGCGCTGGTGGTGGGCGTGGGCGCCATGGTGGGCGTTCGCGGCTTCATCAACGGGTTCAGGGGGATGATCATCGAGAACCAGGCCAAGGGTCTGCTGGGCGCCGTGCAGGTGCACCGGGCGGGCTACGTGGCCAACGTGCAGGCGAGCCCGCTCACCATCGACATGGCCGACACGCCCGAGCTCCGGGCGACACTCGGGGCGGTGCCCGGGGTCAAGGTCGTGTCGCCGCGCATCGACTTCGGCGCCCAGCTGTCGACACCTGACCGGCGGCCGGCTCCGGCGGACGGGAGCGAGCTCCCCGAAGCGGACAAGGGCACCTCGACCTTCCTCATGGTGACGGCCTTCGATCCCCGGGTGGAGATCGAGGTGACGCCCCGCAGGTGGGAGTGGGTGTCGGCGGCGCGCGGGGCGATGCCGCCCTCGGCCGACTCGCCGTTCATCGTGCTCAACGACGACTTCGCCCGGGCCCTCAAGCTCGCCCCCCAGGCACTCGACGCCCCGCTCCCGCCCGTCGAGCAGCAGGCGGCGCTCATCACCGCCGACCGGGAGCAGTCGCTCTCGGGCGAGAACGTCGTGTTGGGAGGCACCTTCGCCTCGGTGACGCCAAACGACCGCCGGGTGGGCCTGATGTCGCTCGGCCTCGCCCAGCGGCTGCTCCACATGGAGGGGCGGGTCACCGAGTATGCGCTGGCCCTCGAGCCCGGGGTCGACTCACGGGTGGTGAAGGACGCGCTCCAGGCGAAGCTGGGCGCTGACTACGAGGTGCACACCTGGGAAGAGCGGATCCCCTTCGTCACCGATCTCGTCGAGACCCAGACGCGCATCTTCAACATCGTCGGCACCATCGTGCTGCTCGTGGTGCTGCTCGGCATCATCAACGCGATGCTGATGAGCGTGCTCGAGCGGGTGCGCGAGATCGGTACCATGCTGGCGGTGGGGATGCGGCGGCGGAAGATCGCCCAGCTCTTCTTGATGGAAGGCGCCGTGCTCGGCCTGGTGGGCGGGCTCCTCGGCATCGGCGCCGGGGTCCTGGTGGTGGCGCTGCTCAACCGGCTGGGCGTCGAGCTCCCGGCGCCGGGGGCCAAGGTGGCGTCGATCATCCACCCCACAGTCGAGCCGCTCTTTCTGCTTCGCACCCTGGTGCAGGCCGCGGTGGGCGCCTCGCTGGCGGCGATCATCCCCGCCCGGCGCGCAGCCCAGCTGAGGCCCGTGGAGGCGCTGGCGCACACATGAGCCGACTTCCTCGACTGGCCGTTCGAAACGTAGGCCGCAACCGGCGCCGCTCGCTCATCACAGCGCTCACCATCGTCTTCGGCGTGGCGATGGTGGTGACGGTGCGGGGCGTCATGTTCGGGCTACAGCGGATGATGATCACCGACACGGTGGAGGGCCGACTGGGCGCGCTCCAGGTGCACCGGACCGGGTACCTCGACAACGTCGACACCTTGCCGCTCTCGCTGAACTTCGCGTACACCGACGAGCTCGTGGCGCGCTTGAGACGCCTGCCTCACGTCACTGGCGTCACCGGGCGCATCCAGTTCAACGGGCTCGTCTCCAACGGGATCGCGCAGACCATGTTCGTCGGCCGCGGCGTCGACGTCGCGCGAGAGCTCGAGGTCTGCCCTCGGGCCGGCACCACGCTCAAGCCTGGGGGCACGCCGCTGGGCGCCGGGGACGACACCAAGGTGCTGCTCGGCTTCGAGCTCGGGCAGTCCTTCGGGGCCGAGCCGGGCAAGACGGTGGCGCTGCAGACCACGAGCCCCTCGGGCCGGGCCAACTCGCTGGACCTCACGGTTCAGGGGCTGTCGACGTCGGCCTTCCCCTTCGAGAACAAGCGGGTGGTGAGCGTCACCCTCGCCACCGCCCAGGCGCTCCTGGGCCTCGAGGGGAAGGTGACCGAGCTCGCGCTCGGGGTGGACGAGCTCGACAGGGTCGACGAGGTGGCCGACGAGGTCAAGGAGGCGATGGGCCCCCAGTACGAGGTGCACACGTGGCGCGAGCTCCAGCCCTTCCTACGTGACATCATCGCCCGGCAGAACTTCGTCTTGGGCGCGGTGGCCACGATCCTCCTCGTCATCGTCCTGACCAGCATCATCAACACCATGCTGATGAGCGTCTACGAGCGGGTGCGAGAGATCGGCACGCTGATGGCGGTGGGGGTGCGTCGCAGCCAGGTGATGTCCATCTTCCTCATCGAGGCTGGCGTCATCGGGCTCGTGGGTGGGGTCGCGGGCGGAGCGGTGGGGCGGACCATCGTCGCGGTGCTCGCGGCCGTCGGCATCCACTTCGAGCTGTCAGGCCTCAACGCGGTGAACGAGCTCAGGCCGGTGGTGACCTGGGCCTTCGTGGGCTGGGCGGTGGTGGTGGCGCTCACCGCCGCGGTGGCCGCGTCGCTGTGGCCGGCCTGGCGTGCCGCGCGAATGAACCCCGTCGATGCCTTGAGAAACTAGGAGCCCCGATGATCAACCGCCCCCTCATGCTCTTCGCCTTGACCCTCTCGCTCGGCGCCCTCGCGAAGGAGCCCACCGCCGAGGACATCATCGCGAAGTACGACTCGCTGATGGGCCC
>PMBV01000509.1:291-12305 GCA_003153055.1 Myxococcales bacterium | reverse complement strand
ATCGGCGACAACGCCTGGGTGTACCTGCCCAACCTGAAGCGAGCCACCCGCATCGCCAACCGCGAGAGCTTCCAGGGTGGCGACTTCAACAACGCCGACGTGCTGCGAGTGAACTACACCGCCGACTACACCGGCACCCTGGCGCCGTCCGACGTCCCCGACACGCACTGCGTGCAGCTCAAGGCCAAGCACCAGGAGACGGCCTATGACGCCGTGACGCTGTACGTGCGCAAGTCGGACCTCTTGCCGGTGAGGGCGAAGTACTTCGGCACCTCGGGGAAGATGATCCGCTCGGCGGAGTTCGCCGACGTCAAGGAGCTGTCCAAGGGCTTCACCCGCCCCAGCCGCATCATCATGCACAACGAGCTCGTCCCCGCCCGGAAGTCGGAGCTCGTCGTCAAGGCGATGAAGCTCGACGTCGACGTTCCGCCCCAGCGCTTCACGCAGACGGATCTGGGGAAGTGAGATGACCTGGCTCGCGCTGGCGGTCCTCATCCCGATGTCGCAGGGCCTCGCCGACGAGGCGCCCCTGGGCGAAGCCCCGGGCATCGACGGCGGCTTCGACGCTCTGGCTCCGGCCGAGCCGGCCGACGGCGGCGCCCTCGAGATCGCGACGACCGTCGAGGAAGAGGCGGTCGCACCGGCGACGCCGTGGTGGAGCAAGGTGCTCGAGGTCACCGGCTACCTCGACAGCCGGACGTCGTTCACTCGATCCCGCACCTGGGGCCTGGTGCCGACCGACGCCCTGCCCCAGCTCGAGGAGCTCTTCGAGTTCAACACCCAGGTGCGGGTGAAGGTGAGGGAGCGCTCCTACCTGTACTCCGACGTCTCGATGGTGGCGGACATCGCCGGCCAGTACCACGGCCGTGACGCCTCGGGGCAGGACGTGCAGGTCCAGAACCAGGCGCCGAAGCCGGTGGTGAGCCTGAACGAGCTGTACGTGCTGCATGACTTCATGCCCCAGCTGAACCTGGTGGTGGGGAAGAAGCGCATCGTGTGGGGCTCGGGGCTGGCCTTCAACCCGACCGACCTGCTCAACCCCCGGCGCGATCCGACGGACCCGACGTTTCAGCGGGCCGGCGCGTGGGTGGCGCAGGTCGAGGTGCCCTACGAGACGATGACGTTCTCGGTGCTCTTCGCCCCGACGGTGCTCACCTCGACGAACGGGATCCCCACGTCGTTCATGCTGTACCCGACGTGGAAGGACGCGAACGGGCAGTCGGCCCACCTCGACGATCTCGTGCACTACCAGCTCGCCGCCCGGTGGTACGCCCTCGTGGCCGACGCGGACCTCACCTTGATGGCCTTCTACGGGAACTCGTCGGTCGACGTCTTCCGCGACAAGCTCAGGTTCGGGCTGTCGTTCTCGCGCTACTTCTTCACCGATTACGAGCTCCACGTCGAGGCCTTGTTCCAGCAGGGCAGCGCCAGGGACAGCGTGGTGCCTCAGTGCGTGCCGAGCCTCGCCGACGCGGCGGTGTGTGCCTTCACCAAGACGGCCTTCATGGAGAAGCGGCTCCTCGGGGCCTCGGCGGTGTACCCGCGCATCTTGGTGGGCACCAAGCGGCAGTTCTCCGACGACTCGCTCATCTCCCTCGAGTACCTCTACCAGTCCGACGGGTGGGCCAAGGGCCAGTTCCAGGACTACGCCAACGGCCTCGGGCTCATCGAGCAGGGCCGCGCGCTCAAGCTGCCGGTGGGACAGCTCCCCGGAGTGGGCCAGCTGCTCGGCCAGTCGACCGCCGACGGGCTCCCCACCCGCTTCAACTTCGACCCCAAGGGCCAGCACTACCTCTTCCTCACCGTGCAGAAGCCTCGCCTGTTCGACGACTTCACGCTGCAGCTCGTGCTCCTCGCGAACCTGACCGATCTCTCCACTGTGTGGACGCCGTCGATCGCCTGGAGCGCGACCGAGTGGCTCACGGTGACGCTCTACGGCTTCCTGCCCCTCCAGGGCCCCGACTCGCTGGCGGTGAAGACGCCCGCCGGTACTCGGGTGAGCGAGTTCGGCGTTTCCCCCTTCGCCGTGCGCGCCATGCTGGAAGCGCGCGCCTACTTCTGACCGGAGTCACCATGTCGAACGGAGTCGGGCACCTCATCAAGCTCACCGGCATCACCAAGAACTACCAGCTCGGGAAGACCGAGGTGGTGGCGCTGCGCGGCGTGGACCTCACCGTCGACGTGGGCGAGTTCACCGTCGTCACCGGCCCGTCGGGCTCGGGGAAGACGACGCTCCTCAACATCATCGGCTGCCTCGATCGCGCCAGCGCAGGACACTACGAGCTCGACGGGGTCGACGTGTCTCTGCGGGACTTCGACGACCTCGCCGAGGTGCGCAACGAGAAGATCGGGTTCATCTTCCAGAACTTCAACTTGATCCCCGTGCTCGACGTGGCCGAGAACATCGAGTTCCCAGTGGCGGTGCGGAAGAACGCCGAGAGCCCCTCGGCCCTGCGTAAGAGGGTGCTCGAGCTCGCCACCGAGGTCGGCCTCGAGAGGTTCCTCCACCACAAGCCCGACGAGCTGTCAGGTGGGCAGCGCCAGCGAGTGGCCATCGCCCGCGCCCTCATCACCAACCCGCGGCTGGTGCTGGCCGACGAGCCCACCGCCAACCTGGACTCCCAGACGAGCGATCAGATCATCGATCTCATGCTCGAGCTCAACCGGCACGAGGGGGTGACGTTTCTCTTCTCGACCCATGATCCGCGGGTGGTGAAGCACGCGCGCCGGGCGCTGCAGATCTCCGACGGCAAGATGGTGAACGGCACCACCGTGGGCACGCACTGAAACTGAAGGGGGCGGGAGCGCGCTGGGGCCTCAAGGGACGCCTGCGTCACCCTCGGCGCTACTCCAGCCAGGGGGCGTCCTCGTCGATGGCCAGCTTCGTCTCGAAGCGCACGTCGAGGGGGGCGTTCGAGCTCACCACGACCCACTTGGACGTCGGCCCCGCCTTGATGGCGACCTCGCGATCGTGGATCCGCCGGACCTGAGGCCAGACGGGCATCTGGCTCACCTGGACCTCGAGCTGCACTGCGGGGGCGGGCGTGGCGCGGATCACCCGAGCCTCGAGCTTGACGGGTGTCTCAACGGCGCCGTTCTTCGGTGGCTCCACGGCGACTGGCCCCGCGGCCGCGTCCACCCCGGCCGGCTCTGTGGGCGACGATTCGGGGACTCGCATCACGACGGAGTCGGCCGACTGGCGTGGGTCGATCTCGGTCAGCATCGGCAGGGCCAGCTTGGGCTTGGTCAGATCCGCCAACGGCGAGGCGACGGGGGTGTCCTTGGAGGCGACCTGCGAGGGCCGCTCCAGCCGCCGCTTGCGGTGCATCTCGATGCGGATGATCTCTGTGATGAGATCGATGTCGTCGGGCTTGAACTCGAGGGCGATCTTGAGGCTGGCGAGCGCCCTCCCCTCATGACCGAGCGAGCGGAGGATGTTGGCCGCCGTGCGATAGCTCCACACCGCCTCGGCGATGCGGTTGAGCCGCTTCAGCGTCTCGGCATGGCGGATCCACGCCGGCGCGTCGCCGGGGACAAGGGTCACCACCTGCCGGTAGAGGACCTCCGCCTTCTCCAGCCGCCCTTTCACCACCAGTGCACGGGCGCGATCTTTCAGCTCGTGGACGTCCACGGGAGATTAGCTATCAGTCCTGCCAAGCTGACAGAAGAGGCGGAGGCCACGCCGAGTGATTTTGGTGACAACGGGGCTCATCGCGCGTCGTAGCCGAGCATCAGCGTGGGAGCGAAGCCCACGGCCAGGCCGTGGGTGACGGTGCCGCTGCCTCCGCTCGGCGTGGTGGTGTACTGGGCGTTGGGCGAGAAGAGGACGAGCAGGTCGACGCCGAGGGTGAAGTGGCTCCGTCGGCCGTGCGGTCGCCGCCCTCCCAAGCCGACCCCGAGTTTGAAGTCGAGGGCGGGCATGAAGCCGGCGGAGGTGACGCTCGAGGTGGAGGTCCCAGCGGCGCTCGACGAGGCGACCGCGCCCGCCCAGGCACCATCGGCCAGCGCCGGGCCCGCGGCGAGAACGAGGTGGTCGAAGAGGGTCAGCTCGCCCAGGATGCCGGCGGTCCAATACGCCACGACGCTGGCGCTCGCGGAGGCGCCAGTCGAGGTGGACGACGCAGAGAGGCCAAGGCCCACGGCTCCACCGAGGTTGAGGTAGACGGCGAGCAGGCGATCGAACTGATACCCGACCCGGCCTTCGACGCCGAACATCACGGCCGTCTGAGGGAGAAACGCGCCGACTTGCGCGTTGATGCCCCACCGCACCCGCCCCTCTTCTTCGATCGTCGGTGCATCGACCATCGGAGGAGGCGGAGGGGGCGGCGGCGGGGGGAGCTCCATCTGTGCCAACACCGGCAACGACATCAGGGCCAGGGCCAGGCTCGTCGATCGGATCATGGTGCCCCATTGAGTCACGTTTGAGCGCCCACTGCATGGGTCAATTCCCGCCCCAGGCCGAGGAGCGGCCACCGAGACCGGATAGGTCTCCGTCAAGCGTTCGTTGAGCTTCGTCGGTCTCAGTGTAGGGTGCGCCGCCTGACCCAGGAGTCCGCATGTCGGCAGCAGAGTTCAAGCCCTACGTCCCCGACGACACGAAGGTCGCCGAGTTCACCCCCAAGGCCATCATCTTCGGTGCGCTCTTCGGCATCATCTTCGGAGCCAGCACCGTCTACCTCGCCCTGAAGGCGGGCCTCACCGTCTCGGCGTCGATCCCCATCGCGGTGGTGTCCATCAGCCTGCTCAAGAAGCTGGGCGGCTCGACGATTCTCGAGAACAACATCGTGCAGACCATCGGCAGCGCCGGTGAGTCCATCGCGGCCGGCGTCGTCTTCACGCTCCCGGGCTTCCTCTTTCTCGCGCGCGACTCGGCCACCGGCCAATCGGTCGGGGCGCCCTTCTTCGACTACTGGACCATCTTCACCCTCGCCCTCTTGGGTGGAGCCCTGGGCGTGTTGATGATGATTCCCCTGAGGAAGGCGCTCATCGTCAAGGAGCACGGGGTGCTCCCTTACCCCGAGGGCACCGCCTGCGCCCAGGTGCTCATCGCCGGGGAGCAGGGTGGCAACCTGGCCAAGACCGCGTACATGGGCCTGGGCTTTGGCCTCGTCTACGCCATCTTGCAGCAGGTGCTGAAGGTCATCTCCGACACACCCACCTGGGTGTCTTCGATGAAGAGCCGCGTCTTCCCCGCCGCCACCGTCAACGCAGACATCACTCCCGAGTACATGGGCGTGGGGTACATTCTCGGCATTCGCAACGCCGGGCTGCTGGTCGCCGGAGGTGTGCTGGCCTGGCTCGGCATCATTCCCCTGCTCGCGACGCTGGTGCCGCCCGACACCATCGCGGCCCAGTTGACCAAGCTCGGCTACGTGCCCACCTCGGGGCGGTTCGGGTTCGACGCCGGGGCGCACGAGTTCGCCCGACTGAACACGGCCATCTACTTCGCCTTCATCCGGCAGATCGGCGCTGGCGCGGTGGCGGCGGGCGGCTTCATCACGCTCATCAAGACGCTGCCCACCATCGTGCAGGCCTTCAAGGGAGCGATGGGGAGCATGCGAGGCGGGGTGGCCCTGGGCACCCGCCGCACCGAGAATGACCTGCCGCTGTCGGTCGTCGTTGGCGGGTCGGCGGCGCTGGTCGTCATCGTCGCCTTGCTGCCGTTCATGCCGGGGAGCAGCCTGGGCAGCAAGCTGATGCTGGGGGTGCTGATGGTGGCCTTCGGTTTCTTCTTCGTCACCGTGTCGAGCCGCATCGTGGGCATCATCGGGAGCTCATCGAACCCCATCTCGGGCATGACCATCGCCGCGTTGATGGCGACCTGCCTCATCTTCGTCGCCATGGGGTGGACCGGCGATGTGTACCAGCCCATGGCGTTGAGCGTGGGCGGCATGGTGTGCATCGCGGCGGCCAACGCTGGGGCCACCAGTCAAGACTTGAAGACGGGGTTCCTCGTGGGGGCGACTCCGCGGAGCCAGCAGCTCGGGTTGATGATCGGCGCCGTCGCGGCGGCCTTCGCCATCGGCATCACGGTGCAGGTCCTCGACAACGCGCACATCGACGCGGTGACCGGACAGCTGGTGCACGCCATCGGCTCGGAGAAGTTCCCCGCGCCGCAGGGCACGCTGATGGCCACGCTCATCAAGGGCCTGTTGGCGGCGAACCTCGACTGGCAGTACGTGCTGGTCGGCGTCTTCCTCTCGGTGACCATGGAGCTGTGCGGGGTGCGCTCGCTGGCCTTCGCGGTGGGCGCGTACCTGCCGTTGTCCACCACCCTGCCCATCTTCGTGGGCGGCGTCATTCGCTGGGTGGCCGACCAGAAGAACGGCGTCAAGGAAGGCGGCGACCACGGGGCGACCGACGAGATGGGTCCGGGGAACCTCTTCAGCACCGGGCTGGTGGCCGGCGGGGCGCTGGGCGGAGTGCTGGTGGCGTTCCTCGCCGCGCGCGCCGAGGATTTCGTGAAGTCGCTGTCGCTCGAGGAGAAGCTGACCCACGCGGTGGGCGGCGCCGGGGCCTATCAGCTCGTCGGCGTGGCGGCCTTCGCGGTGATGGGCACGGTGCTCTACCGCCTGGCGATCCAGAAGCTCCCCGCGAAGCCCTAAGGCCACCGTCTCGAAGTCCTAAGCGGGCTGACTCGGGCGTGACCCAGCGGCGATGGGCTTGCGACCAGCGCGTCGTCGGTTATTCATCGGTGGTTGTCCACACCACCGCCTCCTGGGGAGCCCGTGCTCATCGCCGCGCAAGTCGTCGTCGCCCTCATCGCCTTCCTGCACCTCTACATCCTCGTCCTCGAGATGTTCCTCTGGGACAAGCCAGCGGGCCTGCGAGCCTTCAACTTGACGCCCGAGCGAGCGGCCAGCACCAAGGCGATGGCGGGGAACCAGGGGCTGTACAACGGCTTCTTGGCGGCGGGGCTCCTGTGGGGCCTCCTACTCGGGGCCCACGGCACGAGCGTGATGCTCTTCTTCCTGGGCTGCATCTTCGTCGCCGGCGTCTATGGGAGCCTGACGGCCAGCCGCAAAATCATCTTCATTCAGACCGTGCCGGCGACCATCGGGCTCGCGCTCGTCGCTCTGAGCTGAACGACGAACGCGTCAAACGCTCCGTCACGCTTCGACGACGGTCACCTTGATGACCTTCACCGGGGTCTTCGGGCGATCATTGGCGTCGGTCGCGGTGGTCTCGATCTTCTTCAGCACGTCTTGGCCGTCGGTCACCTTGCCGAACACCGGGTGCCGCGACTGACCGGGCGAGAACCAGTCGAGGAAGGCGTTGTGCACGGTGTTGATGAAGAACTGGCTGCCGCCGGAGTTCGGGCGGCCGGTGTTGGCCATCGACAGCGTCATCGGCTCGTTCGACAGCTTCACGGTGAACTCGTCCTTGATGTCGCCGTGCGGAGGCCCGCCGGTGCCAGCACGGGAGCTCGTCGGGTCTTTCGAGAACGGACAACCGAACTGCACCATGAAGTTCTTGATGACGCGGTGGAAGTGGAGGCCGTCGTAGAAGCCGCTCTTCGCCAGCGTCACGAAGTTGCCGGCAGTGATGGGCATCTGGTCCACGAACAACTCCACGGTGAAGTTGCCGAGAGAGGTCTCGAAGGTCGCTGTGGGATTGGGCATGGCCCAACGACCTAACGCACTTGAGACCGCTTCGCCGAAATTTTCGGGCTCGCTCGCCGCGCCGCGGCCAGAAGCGCCTCCACCATGGGCGTCTCGTCACACACGCCCTTCCCCGCGATGTCGTAGGCCACCCCATGGTCCGGCGACGTGCGGGGCACGGGGAGCCCGAGGGTGACGTTGACGGTGTGGGCGAAATCGATCGCCTTGGTCGCCACCAGCCCTTGGTCATGGAACATCGCCAGCGCCGCGTCGTAGGGGAAGCCGTGGGCCACCTTGGCGAACAGCCCGTCGGCAGCGAAGGGGCCGTGCACGTCGAGGCCCTTCTGGCGCGCCCGACGCACCGCCGGGGCGATGACGCGCAGCTCTTCTTTCCCCATGATGCCGCCGTCGCCCGCGTGGGGGTTGAGGCCGCAGACGGCGAGGCGCGGCCGTCGACCGAGCAAGGGCCGGAGAGCGCTCGAGAGGAGGCCGAGCTGCGCCACGAGGCCTTTGGTCGTCAGCTGCCTCGACAGGGCCGAGATGGGCACGTGGTTGGTGGCCAGCGCCACGCGCAGCTTCGGCCCGTCCATCAGCATCAACACCTCGCACCCGAAGGCCTCGGCCAGCACCTCGGTGTGCCCGACGAAGGGTATTCCGGCTCGGGTGATGGCCTCCTTCGAGACGGGCGCGGTGCACAGGGCGTCGACCTCGCCCAGCTTCGCCGCCTCGATGGCCGCGGTGACGTAGGCGTACTGAGCGAGGCCACCCGCCCTGGTGGGCCGCCCCGGCCTGCGGTCGCTCGGGCCGAGCTGACTGATGGCCCGAAGCTCCCAGGGCCCAGCTGGCGTGGAGGCATCACCGAACAGCACCGCGTCGAGCGCCCGACGCACGGCGGGCCGCTGGAGCGCCTTGACGGTGACCTCGAGGCCGACGCCCGATGGGTCTCCCAGCGACACGCCGATGCGAGGCTTCACATCTTCACCTCGACCACCGAGCCGGCCTTGAGCTCCTGAATGTATTGCTCAGTGAAGCGCTCGAGCTGGGTGCGGAGGAGCCGCTCTCGGAGCTGCTCCTTCACCTCGTCGAAGGGTGGCGCCGCCAGGGCCTTGCGCTCGATGACCTTGATGACGTGCCAGCCGAGGTTGGTGCGCACCGGGTCTGACACCCCACCCACCGGCATGGTGAACGCGGGCTTCTCGAACGCCGCCACCATCACGCCCCGGCGGAAGAACCCGAGGTCACCTCCGTCGGCGGCCGAGGGCCCCTCGGACTTCTTCTTGGCCAGCTCGGCGAAATCGACCCCGGGCTTCTTCGCTTCGGCGGCCAGCGCCACGGACTTGACCCGCGCGGCCTCGATCTGCTGCTCGGTGGCCTTGGGGGGGAGCTGCACGAGAATGTGGCGAGCGTGCACCTCGAAGTCGGAGGCCTCGTCGTGGGCGAAGCGGGCGTACTCGGCCTTCAGGTCCTCGTCGGCGATCTTCACCTTGCTGCGGACCTTCAGGTTCACCAGCTTCATCCGCGCCAGGTGCTTGCGCATGAAGGCCCGGTAGGTCGTCATGGTGTAGCCCTCCTGGCCGAGGAGCGCTTCGAACTGCTCCGCGCTGATGTTGTTCTGTTTCTTCACGTCCTCAATGCCCAGCTCGATCTCCGAGTCGGCCACCTCGATGTTGAGCTCTTTGATCTGCGCCTCCATCAGCTTCTCGCCGATGAGGCCCTCGAGCGCGTGCTTCATGACCTCCTCGCGCTGCGCGGCGCGCTTGGCCGAGTCGGGGTCAGGGCGCAGCCGGGCCAGCTCGGGGGCCGCCCGCGCCTCCACCTCCGACGAGGTGATGACGTCGGCGTCGATGACGGCGGCGATGCGGTCGACGGGCTCGGCCAGGGCGGCGAGGGGGACCACAACGGCGGCGAGGGCCAGGAGTCGCTTCACGTCGGCCTCCTTAATACAGGCGCGGGGCCAGTGTCGTGGGGGGAACGGCTCACGGCTCGAGGGAGGGCGCGACCAGGGGCCTCCCGGTGGCCGCCTGCAGCGAATCACCGTTGACCTTCACGTCGGCCTTGGCTTTGAGCCCCTCGGTGTATTGGCGCTGGGCCTCGGTGCGGAGCCGAGACAACAGCCGCTGCTCGATGCTGGCCCGAACCTCCACGAGCTCCCGCTTGCGAGCGGGCTTCTTCTCGAGCACCCTGAACAGGTGGTAGCCGTACTCGGTCGACACCACCTCGCTGGTACTGCCAGGTGCGAGACGGAACATCGCCTCGTCGAAGGCGGGAGGCAAGAGGCCCTTGGTGAAGAAGCCGAGGTCGCCGCCCACCTTGGCGTCGGCCGACAGGGAATAGCGCCGAGCGAGGTCGGAGAACTTCTTGCCCGCCCAGAGCTGTTGCTGGATGCGCTTGGCCTCGTCGAGACCCTTCACGACGATCTGCTGGCCGTGCACCTGCTCGGGCTCGGTGAACTCGTCGGCGTGCTCCTCGAAGTACCGACGAATCTGCTCCTCGGTGACGGCGATGCGGGCGAACACCTCCTGCTGGAATAGCTTCTCGATGGTGAGGGCCTCTCGGGTGGTGCGAATGAGGGCCGACCGGCTCGTCTGGCTCTGGGCCAGCGCCTGGTCGAAGGTGCCGGCGGGGTACTCGCTCGAAAGGGCCAGCACTCTCCGGTCGACCTCCTCGCTGGTGACGGTGACCGAGGCCGCCCGGGCCGCCTGAAGGAGGAGCAGGTGAGCCACCAGCGTGTCGAGGAGGGCTTGCTTGTACGGGGCCACTTGCTCGGGCGTGCGGGGAGCGCCCTCCATGGCCTGAGCCTCCCGGGCGAGCTGCTGCTCGAAGTCGACGCGACCGATGACCTCGCCATTCACGGTGGCGATGACGGTCGGATCCTGCTGCTGCTTCTGCTGGGGAGAGCACCCCCCGCTCACCACGGCGATCGCCACGACTGCACGCACGGACCTCATGCTTGGTGCTGTAGCGGAAAGCGGCCGAGCACACCAGTCACCGCCCGAATGTGCAGCACGGGTTGTAGGCGCCTCTGAGGTCCGACAAGCTCGAACGCCCTTCCCCGAGGATACACCCATGAAACCTCGCCTTGCCCTGCTCGTGCTGGTCTCGTCCTCCGCGCTCTCGGCCGAGCCCGCCGCCGTTCAGACCCTCGAGGCGGTGCGCTTCAAGACTCTCGCCGCCGAGAAGAAGGGCCTGGTGCTCGACGTGCGCACACCCGGCGAGGTCGCTCATGGCAAGGTGGCAGGGGCCAGCGTCATCGACATCTTCGACCCGAAGTTCCAGCAGAAACTGGCGCTGCTCCCGAGGAGCCGCCCCGTCTTCGTCTACTGTGCCTCGGGGGCTCGGAGCGCGCAGGCCGCTCAGACCATGCACGAGCTCGGCTTCTCCGAGGTCTACAACCTGGCTGGCGGAGTTCGGTCGTGGACAGGTGCCGGGCTCCCCCTCGAGGAGCCGGCCCCGACGGCGGCGACGGCGCTGGGGCTCGATCCGCGGGCCCTCGACGCGCTGCTCAAGGCCGAGAAGCGCGTGCTGGTCGACTACCAGACGCCGTGGTGCACCCCCTGCCAGAAGATGGCGCCAGTGGTGGACGCCTTCGCCGAGGCCACCAAGGGCAAGGTGAAGGTGTTGAAAGTCGACGTGGACGCCAGCGAGGCCCTGGCGGCCAGGGAGAAGATCGAGGGCGTTCCGGTCTTCGTGCTGTACGTCGACGGAAAGGAGCGCCGCCGCGGCTCAGGGGAGCTGACCCAGGAGGCGCTGCGGAAGCTCGCGCTGGAGCCGTGACCTCTCCGGCGGCTCGCGGCCTTGCAAGAGGGCCTTTGCACGTGAAGATGGCCGAGGAGGTACTGCCGCTCACCGCTCGGGAAACCCGGCTCGCGCCCACTCATTCATGGTGTCACGGGTGAACTTGAGGTTGGGCGCCACACGGTGCCTCGCCACGGTCTGTCCCTCGTCGTCGACGGCGCAGAGGAGCGCGTGGGGCTCGTACTCATCTGGCACCAGCTCGAGGGTGACGTCGTACCAGCGGCCTCCCCATGCGACGGAGAGCCGCTTCTTGAGGGCCGCGTCACGTTGGCGAGCCGAGCGATCGAGAACCTCAGCGGCGGTCTTCACGAAGGTCGCGAAGGCGGGGCCATCGAAGGGCTTGGGGTTCTTCTTGTCGCGCCCCATCACCCACGGGCTGATGAGCACTGGCTCGGGGATGCCGGCCTTGCGGATCTCCACCGCCCAGCCTTCGTCGTCTTCGTTCTTNNGTCCAGCCGTTCTTCCGCCACAGCGTGGGCTCCATGATGTCTTCGGCCGAGTCGGTGCTCATTGAGACCGTCATAGCACTTGCGTCCGACACCCATGGGCATGCGAGCGGATGAAGTCTCCGCGTTCTTCCAGCGGGTAGGATGGTGCGCGCATGCCTTGAGGTGCGCG
>PMBV01000509.1:0-238 GCA_003153055.1 Myxococcales bacterium | reverse complement strand
AGCAGCTTCCATTCGTGACACGGTCGCGCCCAGGCCACCTCGGTGCTGGGCCCCCCAGCGGCACCGGACGGTCGAATCACTCGCACAATGGAAACACTGCATGTTCTCGATATGCGACGCATCCCAAGAGAGTGAGGAGAGGACCCGAATCGACCACGACCCGCAGCACCAAACCGACCTCGCCCCGACTCCCGCGCGAGCGGCGTCGAGGGACGCAATCGGGCGCAATTCCCTCGTC
>PMBV01000156.1 GCA_003153055.1 Myxococcales bacterium | reverse complement strand
CTTTCCGTCGGTCGTCAGTGGTGAACACTAGGGACGAGCAATGAGGATTCTGCTTACAGGCGCCTCAGGTATGGTTGGCCGGAGCATCGTGAGCCACGCTGGCTCACGCGAGCACGAGTGGCTGCTCCCCACACACGCGCAACTCGACCTGCTCGACACGCGATCGGTGAGGGACTTCGTCGGCAAACACCGGCCCGATGCTATACTCCACGCCGCTGGACGAGTAGGTGGGATACAGGCCAACCTCGCTGAACCGGTCTCGTTCTTTCTCGATAACTTCGACATGGGGCGCAATGTTGTCACGGTGGCTGCATCAGCGGGCGTCCCGCTTCTCCTCAATTTTGGCAGCTCATGCATGTACCCGCGGGATCGACAAACCGCACTGAGAGAAGAAGATGTGCTGGGGGGTCAACTGGAGCCGACCAATGAAGGCTATGCCCTCGCAAAGATCTCCGTGGCCCGCCTCACGGAGTACGTGAGCCGAACCCAGCCTCAGCTCCAATACAAAACCGTTATTCCGTGCAACCTCTTTGGTCCGTATGACAAGTTCGACCCTGCGAGGTCACACATGATTCCGGCGATCCTTCGCAAGCTTCATGAGGCCAAACTGGCGGGTGCTCCAACGGTCGAGGTTTGGGGTTCGGGCGAAGCCCGAAGAGAGTTTATGTACGTCAAGGACCTTGCCGACGCAGTCTTTTTTGCGCTCGGACACTTCGATGACATGCCCCAAATGCTCAACATCGGGCTCGGCCAGGACCTGACAGTGAACGAGTACTACCAGGTCGCCGCCGAAGTCGTAGGTTTTACTGGCATGTTCACCCACGATCTCAGCAGGCCGGTTGGAATGCTTCGGAAACTGACAGACACAACCAAGGCGAGCTTGTGGGGCTGGTCGCCACGAACCAGCCTTCGCCAAGGTCTTGAGTTAACCTATGACTATTACCTCGGGACGCTCGAATGAGGAGCGCGTGAATTACCCATTGGCCAGTACCACTTGGGATCAAGCCGAATTGGCTGCGATCCAACGCGTGGTGAACTCGGGAATGTTCACCATGGGAGCTGAAGTCGCGCGTTTCGAACTCGACTTCGCAAGGTGCGTCGGCAGCAGACACGCCGTGATGGTGAATTCCGGTTCCTCGGCGAACCTCGCGATGGTTGGTGCTCTCACGTTTCGAAGGGAACGCCCTCTCCGCCGAGGTGACGAGGTGATCGTACCTGCCGTCTCCTGGAGCACCACCTATTTTCCGCTCCAGCAATATGGGCTGAGGCTCAAGTTCGTCGACATCAGTCGTGAAACACTCAATTTTGATCTCGACGCTCTTCGCAGTGCGGTGACAGCCAAAACCAAGGCGATTCTGGCCGTAAATCTCCTGGGTAACCCGAATGACTTCGACGCCATTCGAGATATCATCGACGGCCGCGATATCGTTCTGCTGGAGGATAACTGCGAGTCCTTGGGTGCCCGCGTCCAGGGTCGGCAAGCCGGAACATTCGGCCTCATGGGAACCTTTAGCACTTTCTTCAGTCACCACATCTCGACGATGGAGGGGCCGGTCGTCGTGACCGATGACGATGAGCTCCACCACATCCTTCTTTGTCTGCGGGCGCATGGGTGGACGCGGAATCTCCCGAAGATTGACCTGGTCTGCGGGTCCAAGAGCGACGACCCTTTCGAAGAGTCGTTTCGCTTCGTGCTCCCTGGGTACAACCTGCGACCTCTCGAGCTCAGTGGTGCGATCGGACAGGAACAACTGCGCAAGTTGGCGGACATGATAGAGACACGGAGAAGGAACGCCTCGTTGTTCCGGGGCCTGTTCGCAGACCACCCGTGGCTGTCGATTCAACGCGAAATAGGCGAATCGAGCTGGTTTGGTTTTGCGCTCATCTTGAAGGAGGGAGCGCCAATCAGCCGAGAGACGCTGGTAGCAAAGCTCATGGCGAACGGAGTTGCTGTCCGACCAATCGTCGCAGGGAATTTTGCCAAGAACGAAGTGCTGAAGTGGTTTGACTACTCTGTGAACGGCGAACTCCGGAACGCCGAGTTCGTCGACAAGCGCGGCCTCTTCGTCGGGAATCACCACTTCGCCCTCGACAACGAGATCCATGCTTTGCGAGATCTCCTCTAGCCCTGTTTGCGAGCGCATTGGAGGCAGATGTGAGAGTAATTCGAGTCGTAGGCGGACTTGGCAGCCAGATGATGGCCCACGCACTCTCGATCGCAATGAAGAAACGCGGGATCCCCGCAGTTTGCGACTATTCCTGGTACGACTACAACTCAATGCATAATGGCGCTGAGCTGCAACGCGTCTTTGGAATCGACGAGCAGAGGAATGTTCTCTTAGGCACGCTCCTGAACTCGAATCGGCTCGCTGTTCGCGTCGCTCGCAAAGCAGCTCGAGTCTTCGGACTTCTCACCCTCCATGAGGCTTCTTCCCGCCGATACAACTTCGACCCCGCCGTGTTCGACCTCGAAGATAATGTTGTCTTCGACCAGTGTTGGACTTCATGGAAGTACTTCAATGGAGCCGAACTCGAGATCCGGTCGGAGTTTCGCTTTCCGCCAATCGCTGATGACAGGAATCGCAGGATCGAGGAGGCAATACGTTGCGGCGACTCCGTGGCAATCCACGTTCGACGTGGCGACTATCTGACCTCGAGCGTACACTCTGGACTCGCTCCGCTTGACTACTACGAGAGAGGAATCGCCCATCTCCGAGAACGACTCGAGGGACCCGTCTTCTTCGTCTTTTCGGACGACATCATCTGGTGCAAAGCCCACCTGGATCTCGACAGAGCCCACTATATCGACTGGAACAAGGGTCCCCAGAGCTACAAAGACATGCAGTTAATGAGCTATTGCAACAACCATATCATTCCAAACAGCAGCTTCAGTTGGTGGGGCGCGTGGCTTTCTGCGGCCCAAGGGAAGCAGGTGATCGCGCCTCTTCGCTGGGCTAATCCGGGGTTTGGGGTCGAGATGAACGACATGAATTTGCCTGGATGGACAACGCTTCGGAACTTCTCGTGAGCGAATCAGTTGGTGAGCCAAGCGAAGGCGAAGCCGGTCGTCCCGGAAAGATGGACTTGGGCAAAGCCACAGCGCTCGGCGTTTTCGCTTCAATGGCCGCAATCGTATCGTCCATTGTTCGGTCGAAGGTCGCCGCTGTCTATCTCGGCCCTGAAGGCGTGGGGATGATCGCCGAGATCCAGCAGTATGTGAATCTCGGGCTGATACCGACGTCGGTCTTCGTCGGGCCTGCGTTGGTTCAGGCACTGGCCCGGGAACGAAGGGAGGGGTCGACCCCGCGGGTCGTCGCCGCTTCTGCGACGTGGTTCGTCGCCTTTTCCATTGTTCTCGGCGTTGGCGTGGTTTCCTTTACTCCTTTTGGTCTTCCCTCTCCTTGGGCGGCTGGAAAGGAGGGATGGGTTGCGCTGGTGGTGCTCGGTGCCCTCGGCGTGGCGGCGATGGGCATCCCCATGACGGTGCTGACTTTCGACGGAAGACTCAAGGAGTCGACGAGATTCCAGATCGCGAATGCGGTGGCGATCATGCTCGGCGCGATTGCACTCACTCCCGGGTTCGGCGTCGTGGGTCAGTTGGCTGCCATTGCGCTCGGCCCGCTCATCCTGATCCCGCTGGTCATCCGGGCGGCAAGACGCTCCCGAGTTTGGCCCCCAGGCCACGCGGCCACCTTCGACACGCCTTTCCTGGCTCGCGCGCTCGAAATCGGGGCGGCGTCGCTCGTTTCGGGACTCTCGATGCAGGGGGCCCTCTATTTCGTTCGCTGGAATCTAGAAGCGAAGGGTGGCCCGGAGGCGAACGGCCAGTTCCAGGCGGCATACGCAATCGGTTCTGCCTATCTTGGCGTATTGCTCGCGGGCATTGCCACGTACCTTTACCCTCGCTACGCGAATGCGTCGGACGAGGCCGCCCTTGAAGTGGAGGTCAACACGGCAGCCAGGTTCATCTCGGCCCTTGCTCCCCCGATCGTCTTGCTCGCACTCGCCTTCTCGGACGTTGCCGTTCACCTCCTCTACTCGTCGAGATTCGAAACGACGGCAGAGATCCTGAAGTGGCAGCTCGCCGGAGATGCCGCCAAGTGCCTAGCTTGGGTTTACGCAGGTCCCTTGCTCTTTCGTGGGCGAATTCGGGCATACGTCGGCACGGAGTTGGTGGCGGCAGGCGTACTGGCGCTATCAGCGTGGGTGTTCATCCATCTCAACGGCCTCGTGGGGATCGGGCAGGCCTACCTTTTCACCTATGTGCTGTACCTGCCCATTGCCGCGCTGGTCGTGCGTGTGAGTTGTGGGGTGCGGCCCCGAGTGCGCGAACTGTCGATTGTGGGTGCCTTCACGCTCGCATGTGGCATCCTCTCCGCCTCAGCCGTCGATCGCACGCTCATGAGGCTCGGTGGTGTGTCGGCAGCGGCCATTTGGTTGTGGAGAGACCCCGAGTCGCGGGCAGCGCTTCGAGCCATATTCAGGTCGAAAGGTGGATGAATCGCTACGGTGAGGCTCAGTTGCCCACCCAAACTCATCCTCGATGACATCGGCTACGTCCAGCAGAGCCCGTGCCCTCCGCCAGAGCGCACCCGAGTAAATCCGCTGCGCGCTCGCGCGAATTCTGCTGAGCCCCGGTGCAGAGGAAACCCATGGACAGCAAGAGCACGAGGACGAGAGCCCGGCCGACGCAAAGGCAAGGCTCTTCGACTACATCGAGGTCTTCTACAACCAGGCCCGCATGCACTCCTCGATCGACTACGCGTCGGCTGCCGAGTTCGAGCGGAACGCCGTTGCGAGCAAGGCGGCCGCATGAGGGTCACCTCGGCATCCAAGGCTCAAGCGCGCACTGCATTCCGCCTACGCTCGCTGCGCTCACTCCGGCGGTCGACCACGAAGGCCGAAAGGAGTATACTGACCACTACGAGGATCGTGTGATTCGACGCATCAACACTGTCCGCCAAATCGAGTCAGACCCAAGTTCTATCTGCTAGACTCGCGCGTCAGTCACAGTAGAGCGTCCCGACAACAAGTGCGCGCGTTGAGACCATTTTGTACATGTCGCTCCTACGAGGACGCAGATGACCTTTCCAAGGAAGCTTCCGCCAATACTTGCAATACTCGGCGTCCTCGCTATTGGTGAGCTTTCCCTCCGACATTGGTACTTTCAGTCGGTGGTCACGCTCGACCCGGTGCTCGACGAACTCGTGGCTGGACCCGGAAGAATTCGTTGGCACCGTGAAGGTGACGGTACCAGTCACTGGATTGAGCATGGCGTTCGCAGGCACACTCCGCCCGCGCAGGATCGTCCGCGAGTCCTCGTACTGGGTGATTCCTACACTGAGGCCTTGCAGGTCGACGACGGAGAAACATTCGCGGACGTCGCCGAGGCACGACTCCGCGCGATCGGTAGTGACACGCAGCTCATCAATGAGGGCTCTTCGACTCGCTCCGTAGCACACTACATAGCCCTCGCGCCGCGCTTTGCCGAGCTCTTCTCTCCAACCTGGACCGTTGTTCAGCTTCGAGACTCCGACGTGATGGCCGACGCATGGCACCCGGCGAAGACGCACTTTGAACGCACCGCAGGTGAGGGACTCCGCGTCGTTCGGGTCGCCCCGTCCGCCCGACATGGCTTCTCCCGTATTCTGTGGGACTGGAGGCAGCGTTCGGCACTCGTCGGCTACGCGGTGGTGCGCCTCGGCGAGTTACGAGAGGTCGCGTCGCACGAGCCCCCCTTGTTTCGCGCCGCGGAGACACCCCGGGTGACATGGGAAATCACTTCAACTCCAGAGGACTACCCTGTCGAGGCAGAGCTCGCCGCGCTCGTTGATGCGTTCGACGCGAGAGTGACGTTACTCTATCTCGCGTCCTTCGACCCGACGGCGCCGCTTACGCCTACGCCCACTGAAACCCGCGTCTCGGCCTACGCAGCATCGCGTGGCATCGGGTTCGTGAATACACGGACGCTGCACTCTGAACTCCGAGGCTGGTCACCGTTCGGCTTTTCAAATACACCCTACAATCAGGGTCACCTGAACTCCCTGGGCCACCGTCTGGCTGGCGATCTTTTGGCGGTGGAGCTGCGGCAGAGGGGCCTCGATGGCCTTCATTAGCGCCCGATTTGTCCTCTTCTTTTTGGTGCTCATTGGCGCGTTGGCGGTTTCCGGAACAAATAGGAGCCGAAAGCTCGTCCTCGCATTTGCTTCCTCCCTCTTCTATGCCGCATGGGATTGGCGCTACCTTGGGCTCCTCTACTTCGTCAGCGGCGCCGACTACATCTGCGCTGCAGCCATTCACCGGAGTCAGAGTGCTCGCGCACGGAAGGCCATCGTTGCGCTCAGTATGGGCTCGAATCTCGCCATTCTTGGCTTCTTCAAATACTACAACTTCTTCATCGACAACCTCAATTGGATTTCCGGCGGCACCTTTGACCTCGCGATGCGAACCATCGTCCTGCCGGCAGGAATCAGCTTCTACACCTTCAAATCGATGAGCTACACCATCGACGTCTTCCGACGCGAGATCGCGCCATCTCGATCGTGGCTCGATTATGTGGCATTTATAACCTTCTTCCCCGAGCTTATCGCTGGACCAATCGTTCGTGCGTCAGTCTTTCTCCCGCAGCTCGAGGAAGACCGCCCCCTCGCCCGAGCGCGCACGACAGCGGGCGCGAGTCTCTTCCTCCTTGGATTGACAAAGAAGGTCCTCATCGCCGACAACGTTGCGCTCAACGTGGCCGATCCGGTATTTGCCGACCCAGCCAGCTTCAGCACCGGCGCCATTTGGGCGGCCGTTGCCGCCTACACGATTCAGGTCTACGCGGACTTCTCAGGGTACTCCGATATGGCCATCGGCGTCGCGAAGATCCTTGGCTATGATCTTCCGGAGAACTTCAACATGCCGTACCTGAGCTCGAACCCCTCTGAATTCTGGAGGCGATGGCACATGACGCTCTCGAGTTGGCTTCGCGATTACCTTTACATTCCGCTCGGTGGAAATCGCATCTCTGGCCTTCGCACCTATACAAACCTCGGTGCGACCATGCTCCTTGGGGGCCTTTGGCACGGCGCCTCATGGAACTTCGTGCTCTGGGGCGCACTGCACGGAGGTGCGCTTTCGTTGCATAGATGGCTGAGGCAATGGCTCCGGCCCATGCCCCCGGTCGTGGCGACACCGTTCATGCTGCTCTTCACGATGGGCTGCTAGGTTCCGTTCAGGGCGCAGAGCTTCAG
The DNA here is from genome assembly GCA_003153055.1 of Myxococcales bacterium. The sequence goes on along the minus strand of PMBV01000156.1, from coordinate 20,829 downwards.
TGACACCTGGGTGATGTGGAGAGGAATGATAGTCCCAAAGGACGGGAGTCGGTTCGTCCCGGGCACGCTATTCTGGTGCTTAGCGCTGGTTGTGGTCGGTCACCTCATCGGAGCCCTGGTGCACAGCGGTCGGGCGAAATCGCTGCTTCGCTTCTTCCATGCCGAGCGCATTGAGCACCCACTCTCTGGGCCGGCCATCCATCTCCACATCGGCTCGTTCTGGGGCGCAGCGCTCGTAACGACATGGGTTTTGATTGTGTTTTTTCTGGGAGCTTTCACAAACAATCCATTCATCTACTTTCAGTTCTGATGCGACTCGAATCGGCCGCTTCCTTGATCACACATGGGGCGCGCGGATTGGCCTGCCCGTTGCCCGCCTGCATACCATCCGCCTCCGTTCTGACTGTAACGTACCGCGTTTCCTTTGGGTGGCTCGGCGCGCAGGACCATTCACCTCTGATTCTCGCCCTGGGACGAGCTCTACACACGCGGAATCAACTTCGACACAGAGCGCCTAGACGAGAGTACCAGCCCGCGCTAGAGGTGCTCCGAGCGTCAGGCTGAAACCTTCTGAATGGTAGGGCGATCAGGCCCGCGGGTTCTGAGGCAGGCAAGAGAAGGAGGTCGCATGGCTGCGCGAAACGCACCGGCATCCTTGCTGTCGCTCGTCGTTGTTGTAGGAGGATGCTCACCGAGCGAGCACCTGCCAGGAGCGGATGCCGGCGCTCAGGCAGATTCGGGCTGTTCGAGTTTCGACGCGGGCGGAACCTGCTTTGAGTGCTCGGTGGACTCCGGCTGGAACGCGCCCGACGCTGGCGGCACGTGCTGGGACTGCGTGCTGGACGCGGGTGCGATCGACGCAGGGGGATCCTCGGACGGGGATAAACCCGACTCCGGCTCGGCCCCACCCATCGACGGTGGCGCCCTCCTCGACGGGGGCATCGAGGACGCCGGTTTGGCTCCGAACGATGGAGGTGCCAGCTGCCCGAGCGGGTGCGAGCCGGACTCCGGATCGGCGCAGGAGGACGCTGGCCAGCCAGCGCTCTGCGGTGACGGCCTGATCGAGTGCCTCAGCGACGGGGGCACTGGCTACTGCGAGACGTGCGACGACGGCAACCTGCTCGACGGCGACGGGTGCTCCGCGGCATGCACTCTCGAGGGTGGGTGGATCTGCCCGACGGCCGGCCAGGCCTGCATGTGCACTGGGTTGCCTCCGGGTACGTACTCCGTCCTTTTGCAGGCACATGAGCAGGACAGTCTGGTCGGCGCGTGCAGTCCATACACTGGCGTCTGTGAGTGTCTTGGCTACCTGTATCGAGACTATTCCGTTACGGCGCAGGTCACTGTCTCAGAACCCTCTGGCGGAGCAACGCCGATTCGGATCGAGACTTCTTTCCTAGGGAGCGTCACCCTCCAAGGCGGCGCGACGGTCGACGGAGTCACTGCGGCATCTCAGGGAGATGAATGTGGGGGTTTCGCCATGTTGCCTCTCTCGTCCGGCTATTGGTCACTGAGCTTCAACCATTCGAGCGGTACATTGACGCTTCAGCGGTCTTGCAGGCGGACAGGCCCGAGCCCCTGCGGGTACCGCACCTCCGTGACGGCCGAAGGAAGTGCGAACCTAGGGCTTCCCGCCATCTGCCCCGAGTAGTCGGTGGCTACCGTTCCGACCCAAATTCGCTAAGTTGACGATTCGAAGCCACGTGGATAGGGTCCCGTACGACGCGTCATGGCATCCTATTCTCGGCATCTTGCGAAGACCCTGGTCGTCCCCGCGCTCCAAGGAAGCGGCGTGCTCGACCTGCTGAGAACTGGTGTAACGCGCCATCGACGACTTGCACTTGCATATCACGACATCGACGGGGACACCTTCGCTCGGCACGCCTCCTTTCTTGCGCAGGCCTTCGAATTTCGAGATATCGACTCATTCCTCACTCGAACAGACACAGCGCGCGAGCTGCCGGTTGCAACCCTTACGTTCGACGACGGATACCGCACGTTTTTCACCGATGTCGTTCCCATCCTGAAACATAACCGCATTCCTGCGACCTGGTTCGTCCCGACTGCCCTCGTCGGAACCGACGATGTCTTCTGGTTCAGCCACCTCCGATGTGCTGTGGCGCACACACGCCGCACCGAGATCGAGGTGGGCGGGCGCCTCTTGAAGATCCGACCTTGGGATGTCGGCACAGTGACTGCGACATTGAGCCGAGCCGTCAAGAGCGCGCCCGCAGCCCACAAGGATGGTCTTCTCGGCGACCTCCTCGACCGCCTCGGTGAGCCGCCGCCCTCGTCGCTCGAGCCCTTCCGTATTGTATCTCCCGCCCAGCTTGCCGCTCTGGCTGCCGATCCCCTTACCCGAGACCTTGTCACAATTGGCAGCCACTCGCACACGCACCCTCAGATGTCCCAGCTCGACGACGCAAGCCTCGAGAGGGAGTTGCGATTCTCCAAAGAACTCCTAGAGGGCTGGACGGGACGACGAGTGGAGCACTTCGCTTTCCCGAGCGGAGATCACGATGACCGGATTGTCAGCGCGACCGCGCGGGCGGGCTATCTCTCGTCATGGACCACCGAAGCGAAATTCCACAGAGACGACGCTGACAGATACCGCATGCCCAGAGTGTCCGCCGACACGGCCTCTATTGGCATTCTATCCGCGAAAATCACGCTCGCCGGATTGAGGGATGAAACGATGCAACATTCAGGCACCGATCGAAAGACCGTCGTCAAGGACCACTTCAACTCTTTCGCGACCGACAATCGCTGGGGTGAGCTTTACAATCCATCCAACCCAGTCAGCCACAGCTTTCTCGCTCGGCGAGCCAAAGCCGTGGAGATGCTCGGTGATTTCCAGGGTGGCCGTTTGCTCGACATCGGCTGCGGCACGGGCGCCTTGATGGCGGCTGTCGCCCCCCTGGTCGACTACCACGCCATCGACAACGCACCCAACATGGTGGAGCAGACGAAGCTCCAGGCAAGCGCGCTCGGAATTGCCGATCGCTGCCACGTTCAGACTGGCGATGCCACCGCGCTCCCATTCGAGTCGAACTATTTCGACAGAGTGGTGGGCCTGGGCCTACTGGAGTACTTCGACACACCCGAGAGGGTCGTCGCGGAGGCAGTCCGAGTCACCAAACCCGGAGGCAGACTCGTCTTCAATGTCCCGCTTCGTTTCAACGTGGATCGCCTCATGGTCTGGTTGTCCGCCCCCCTTCGGGCTGCGGCAAGAAGGGCGACAGGCAAGAAGGCGGACGCAGTCGAGCACGGGACGTACACGCGAGAAGCATTTCGCGCGCTTTTCACCCGCGTTGGATGTCGCGTCGTCGACGAGCGCGTCTACAATAAACAGATTGTCCCGTATCCGGTCTCGCGCGTCATCCCTCGAGCGGCTGGGCGAGCCGCCGCGTTGGTTGAAAACCGCGACGGATTCGACATGTTCGCAACCGGATGCCTCCTTGCCTGTGAGAAGACCGTGGGCTGAATCTGGTCGGTAGTGGGTCGGGAGTGATCGTGAACGCGCATCCCGTTTCACACGCCCACTCGGCTCGCCGGCCGCTCCGGTGTCGCTCGCTGAGCCCGAAGCCAGAGCTCCAGAAGCCACAATGAGAGGAACTGTGCCCCCAGGTCACGGTGACCCTTGTTGTGTATATCAATCATCTCCTCGAGGCGTTCTCGACGAAGGTACTGGTGGAGATGAGTCCCCTCTCCGAGAAGTCGCTCTCGCAGAGCATCGCGAAGTTCGTCACGGAACCAAGGCCCGAGCGGCACGCCGAAGCCCATCTTCTTGCGATGGAGAATCTCTTCCGGAACGAGGTCCATCATCGCCTGCTTGAGTACCCATTTGGACGTGGTGCCGCGGAGCTTCAACGAGCCCGGAAGAGAGAAGACGTATTCCATGAGCGCGGTGTCGAGAAACGGCGCGCGCGCTTCGAGGCTCGCGGCCATGCACGCGCGATCCATCTTCACGTTCAGGTCATCAACCAGGTACGTTCGCGCATTGAGAAATAGAACACGGTTCATCGTATCAAGGTGCGTCGTCTGGCCGTCGAGCACGGCATAGGACGCCCCGAGAGTGGCGGGCACCGCGTAATGCGCCAATTCTGGCTTGAGCAGCAATTCGAGCTCTCGAGCCGTGAAGAAGGCCATCCAACTTCGCAGCCGCTCCGGTAATGGCTGACTGGCACGCAGAGCGAAGCGGCGGACTCTATCCCACAAGGAGCGCTCCCGCTCGCCCGGAGGAACGGCTTCCAACAGCCGCCGCGCCATGCCACGGAGGGCCGGAGGAACGAGCTCAGCCCCAGCCGTGGCCCCAAAACGGACATATCCGGCGAAAAGCTCGTCACCCCCGTCGCCGGTCAACGCGACAGTCACCTTCTGTCGTGTCAGGCGCGCCATAATGGCTGTTGGGACAGTCGACGAATCCGCCAATGGCTCGTCATAGTGCCACGCGAGTTTGTCGATGAGCTCGAAGCTATCTGCGCGCACCTTGAACTCGGTGTGGTCCGTTCCGTAGCGCTGAGCGACAAGGCGTGCGTACCTCGTCTCATCCCACTCGGGGTATCCCTCGAATCCGATGCTGAACGTCTTCGCCTGCCCAGCGAGCTCTGACATTGCCGCCACAACGAGGGTCGAATCGAGTCCGCCCGAAAGAAAGGCGCCCAGGGGCACGTCGGCCACCAACCGTCGCTTGACGGCAGCGAAGAAGAGCCTCCGAACTTCCGCCTGCACCTCGCGAGGATCACGGATGTCTCGCGCGGGCCCCAACGGGAATTCCCAGTACTGTACTTGCCGACTTCCTGGCGTTCCGAGCTGGAAGATCTCGAACGCGGAGGGCCGAAGCTTCCGTATACGCACCCAGAACGTCGCCGGCGTCGGGACATAGCCATGCGCAAGAAACTGCGGAATCGATTCAATCCGGAGCTGGTCGTCGACGCCGGGGTGCACGAGAATCGACTTCACCTCCGAGGCGAAGATTACCTTCCGCTCGTCCTCATAGACATACAGAGGCTTCTTCCCTGTTCGATCCCGCGCCAGAAGGAGCCGCTTCTGGCGGTCGTCCCATATGGCCACCCCGAACATCCCATCGAGTCGCCCGACCACGCCCTCGCCCCACTCCAGGTACCCTGCGAGGATGACCTCGGTGTCGGAGCTCGTTCGGAACGAGTGACCTCGCGCCGAGAGCTCTTTTCTCAGCTCGATGAAGTTGTACACCTCGCCATTGAACGCAAGATGAACGCGGCCATCGGCGGAGGCCATCGGCTGCTTCGCTCCGTCGCTGAGGTCGATGATGGAGAGCCGACGGTGCGCAAGCCCACAGCCATCGAACGCAGCCACCCCCTGCCCGTCGGGCCCTCGATGAGCAACGGCTTCCGCCATGGCCGCAAGCACGTGCTCGTCAGGGCGGGAGCCATCTCGATAGAACACCCCAGCCACACCGCACATCTCGCTTCTCCTTGTCCGACTCTTCGAACGCTCGTTGTTCAAACAGCTAACACCCTGGCTGTGCCCCGTCTGCCTCCCCGACGATTCTCACGGCGAGTCAATGGAACCTCTTGAGCAGCCTCTCAAAGAGGTCGTCGACAGCGGCACCGGCGAACAGCAACAGAGGCAACCTGAGGGCCAGCGAGCGCCGAGCGTCTCCAGGCGTATGGAGCAAAAACGCCCAATACGCCAGGATGACAACCAGCGGAAAGAGCCATGGACCGAAGGGCCGCCTGACGAGCCCGATGACCCCAAGGACAAGTAGCCCGCCAAGGTAGATGATGAGCAAGGCTGCCAGTGGATGAAGGCCCTGCCCTTGGAAGCCCATGCTGACCCAGATTCGTGGCACCCGCGCGGGAATCGCTGCCAAGACCTTCAGCGGGTTCTCCAGCATCCAGCGCAAACCCGCGTCGCGCAGCTTTCGGTCGCCCTTCCAGGTCGTGATGTCGCCCTCCGCCACCGTGCCGAGTTCCCGGTAAATCGACGCCGCCTTCCCGGGCTCGAGGCCCGAGCCAATCGTCGCCTCCGTCTTGTTGAGGTAGATCGAGGCCCCGATGCCAGTCGTCGTGAAGGGGATGAACCGCCCGAAAACCTCGGCGTTTCGACCCACCCAGCTTCCAAACGGCACCAAGAGCGCAATGACGAACAGCGCCAGCGCGGCGGGCGATGGCGCAATGGAGCGGCGCACGGAGGGGATGAACAGCAAGAATGGAATGGCGACGAAACTGTAAGGCCGCGTCAGCGTGGCCGTCGCCAGGAAGAGGCCCGTGGCGAAGGCGCGCCACCGGACCTCCGCAATGACGAAGTTCGCCCATACCGCGGCAAACAGAAGCACGGCGTGGAGATGGTCGGACATCACCATGCCCGCCTGTCTCGCCAAGAACGGGTACGAGGCGCCGAGAGCGACGACGAACAAATAGCCAGGCTTCCGAAGTCGCCGCGCTGCGACCGTCTCCAGCATGAGCATCATGAGCAGGTGAAGGAGCCCTTGAACGAGGAGGAGCGAGCCGACGCTCCGCCCAAGGGCCGAGTACACCATCGCAATGAACACCTGGTAGCCAGGGGGGTAGCCCGCCGTGGGATATCGATCACCGTCGGTGCACCGTTCAGGGTGACGAGAGCACGCCCAGCTCCTCACGTCCTCATCCGGGAGCGTCGCGTACGACAACGACAAGCCCTTTCCCTGAGCGAGGTTGAACCCAGCCTCCTCGTACCGGGTGTTGTCCGACTCGACCTGCGGATTCGCGGGGAAGAAGTACGCCAACTGAACCGCCTGCGCACCGAGCAACACAAGGAGACTTGCTCTGCGCACACCCGAGGTGATGCGGGAATCGGCTTCAGGCTCATCACCTCGCACGTGAATTCTCCCCGGTGCGCTCTCTTCGAGGTTGACACTGGGCTGACATCCGCCGCACCTTCACATGAAGTTTCGACATGCGCACCACCGTATATCTCAGCATCGAGGGAATCCTCGGTCACCTCGGGTTCAGTCAGGTATTTCGCGTCGTCGAAGGTCTCGCTCGCCGAGGGGTCCCGTATTCGCTGGTCTCCCTCGAGCGAGAAAAGGACCTGCGCGATGAACGCCGAGTGGCGACCATCGCCGATCGCGCGAAGCTGGCTGGCATCGACTGGGCCTGGGGCGTCTACCGCGAAGGCGGTGCGGTATCGTTCGTGGCCGAGAACATGGCCCGGCTCGGTGCGATGGCGGCGAGGCAGGTGCTCCGCCATCGCAGCCCCCTCATCCATGCTCGTGGCTACCACGGAGCGCTCGCTGCCATGGGCTTGAGCACGAGCCTTCGCCGGAAGTGGATATTCGACGCCCGAGGCTATTGGATCGATGAACGCCTCGAGGAGAAGCGCTGGTTCACGAACCCTCGCGCACTGGCCGTTGCCCGTGCAGTCGAGCGGCGACTGTTCACCTCGAGCGACGCAGTCGTCACCCTCACTGGCCTTCAGGCTGAAGACGTACGCCAGGGTGATTTCGGCCGACCGAAGGGCGAGGTGCTGGTGGTCCCTACATGCGCCGACTTCGACGAGTTCCGCCCTCGGAGCATCGACAGCCTCTCGCTCGTGCCGTCTGACATCCGAGAGCGCCTGGCCGGCAAGCTCGTCGTCGGCGTCGTCGGCTCACTCAATCGGGCGTACCTCGGGCCGCAGACGGCCCGCCTGGCCACCCAGGTGCTGCGCCGCCGGCCCGACGCGCAGGTGCTGGTGCTCAGCGGACAGAAGGATGAGTGGACGGCGGCCTTCGCGGCAGAGGCCGCCCCGCTCGATCGCGTGACCATCGTCCGGGTCGACCACGAGGCCATGCCCCAGTGGCTCGACCTGCTCACTTGGGCCGTGTTGCTGCTCGCCCCCGAGTCCCGCGCCAAGCGAGGGGCGATGCCCACAAAGCTGGCGGAGTTCTTCGCCACGGGCATTCGGGTCTGCGCCCACGGCTGCAACCACGAGGTCACCGATTGGGTCGAGCGAGTCGGCGGAGGCATGGTGCTGTCCACGACTGATGACGACGCCCTCGAGCACGCCGCGGCCCACATCTCGACCGTCGACAGTACGGACCCAACGACTCGAGACCGCGCGAGCGCTCACTTCTCCCTCAAGTCCGGAATCAACCGATACGAACGACTCATCCGCTCACTTCTATGAAAGCTCATGAACTCGTGAGAGTTCACTCAGGATCCAATTGGCCCACGCCGCTTTGTTCGCTCGTTGGTAGATTGAACTCGTGAAGCGCGGTCAGTTCGTCGTCTCGCTCGACTTCGAGCTCCATTGGGGCGTGCGCGACCACACCACCGTCAAGCAATACCGCGAGAATCTCCTCGGCGCTCGCGCTGCCATCCCTGCGATCCTCGCGCGCTTCGCCCAGAGGGAGATCCACGCCACCTGGGCAACCGTGGGGCTCCTGTTCGCACGGACTCGGCAGGAGGCGCTCTCCCACGCGCCCCGCCGCCGGCCCGCCTACGCCGTCACCCAGCTCGACCCCTACCCCGAGTTGGAGCGCGCAGGAGCAAGCGAGGAGGACGACCCCTTTCACTTCGCGGGGACCCTCGTGCAGGCCATCGGCAACAGCCCTCACCAGGAGCTCGGGACCCATACCTTCTCGCACTACTACTGCCTCGAGCCTGGCCCATCGCTCGGCGACTTCGAGGCAGACCTCGCTTCCGCCAAGGCCATCGGCGCGCCTTCTGGCGACGTCCTCCGCTCGATCGTCTTCCCACGGAACCAGTTCGACGACGCCCACCTCGACGCCTTCCGTCGCGCCGGCGGAGTGGCCTTCCGCGGAAACCCCAGCGCCTGGTACTGGCAACCGCACGCCGGTGACCGAGAGACCCCCGCGATGCGAGCCTTTCGCTTCACCGACGCCTATCTCCCCAACCGGCTGCCTGAGCTGGCAGGGCCGCGGCGCCACCCTTCAGGCCTGGTCGACGTCCCCGCGACGCGGTTCCTCCGCCCGTGGACCCCGACCTTTGCCCACCTCGAGGCCCTCAAGCTGCACCGACTCCGCACCGAGATGACCCGCGCCGCTCGCCGAGGGGGCCTCTTTCACCTCTGGTGGCACCCGCACAACTTCGGCCGGTACCCGGTACAGAATCTCGCGATGCTCGATCGAATCCTCGACGTCTTCGACCAGCTCCGGCACCAGGAGGGAATGGTGAGCCTCACCATGGCCGAGTCAGCCGCCACGGTCGCCTGAGTCAGACGGTGTCCGAGTCGAGGTACGACAGGTACCAGTTCCGGCGATTGCCGAGGTTCGCCTCGGCGCGCGCGGCGAGCGGGCGGACGCCGACGTGCAGCTCGATGGGCCGCACCCGCTCGGGCAACGGCATGAACCCTTGCTGCCGGTACGCCCCCCGGTTGGCCGAGTGGTCGAGACACCAGGCCAGCACGACCTCGACGCCATCGGAGGCCATTTCGGCAATCGCCTCCTGCAGGAGCCGCCCGGCGTCCTCGGCCCGGCCCGGCTCATGGAGCAGCTCAAGCACGTAGCCGATTCGCCCGCCGTGCTTCTCCTGAACATCGAAGGCGACGAAGGCGATGAGCTGCCCGTGCTCATGGAGGGCGAGCATCCGGTACCGGAAGTCCGGTTTCTTCACCAGCCGCCACTCGAGGTACTTCGAGCCGCGGTGGACGGCAGCACCCACGCCCTGCGCGAACCGCTCCCACAGGCCGTCGTAGGACGCGTCGAAGCCGGTCACCGGGCGGATCTCCTGCGACCGCGGCAAGCTCGCCCGCCTGGGAAACGCCAGTGGAAGCGGAGGGAGCTTCGAGACCAGGGACGCCAGGGGCTTCGCCTTCCGGAGGAAGTAGTTCGCCTTGAGCGGCTTCACCAGGAACGGCACGGGGTCGAGCCTGGCCCACCCGAGGCGATTGAAGAAGCCGGGGGCCGAGTTGCCGTTGGGAAAGCCGTAGATGCAGGCGAGCCCCTCCTCCTCGCAGCGGGCGAACACGACCTGGGCGAGCTTGACGAAGAGGCCCTGGCCCCTGAACTCCACGTCGGTCAGCGTGTCGAGCGACTGAGCGCCGAGCCCCTCTCGACCGCTGATCCTCAAGGTCACCGGCATCACCGAGTAGATCGCCGCGGCGCGAGCTTCGTCGTTCGCGGGAATGGCGAGCTGCACGTACAGCTTCCCGGTGGGGTTCTCGAGATACTGCCAGCGCAGGTGCTTCAGGGTTCGCTTCGAGCCGTTGCGATCGAACGTCGCCTTGAAGACCGCGAGGTCGGCCTCGGTGCGTTCCATCGGACGAAGTCTCACATCGGTCATCGGGCTCCCCCGCGGTGCGGTGTCGTCCTTAGCCCACCCACCACCACGAGAGAAGCTGCATTGGTGGCGCGCCTCCCGCCCTTGCCGCGATGCGTCCACACGAATAGACGAGACACATGTGCGGGATCTGCGGGTTCTGGGCTCCGACAGTCGAAGGCCAGCAAGCACGCGTGATGTGCTCGGCCATCGCCCATCGAGGGCCCGATGGGGATGGGCTCTGGGCGGACTCGAACATCGGCGTGGCCTTTGGGCATCGGCGCCTGGCCATCATCGATCTCTCCGAGGCCGGCATGCAGCCGATGACGTCGGCCTCGGGTCGCTACGTCATCTCCTTCAACGGTGAGGTCTACAACTTCGCCGCCATCCGGCAGGAGCTCGAGACGGCGAAGCGCGCCCCGGCCTGGAGAGGCGGGTCCGACACCGAGGTCATGCTCGCGGCCATCGAAGGCTGGGGCCTCGAGGCGGCCCTCACTCGCTTCATCGGCATGTTCGCCTTCGCCTTGTTCGACACGGTCGAGCGCCGCCTGCACCTCGTCCGAGATCGAGTCGGGGTCAAACCGCTCTTCGTCACCCAGACGTCGAAGGGCATCGCCTTCGCCTCCGAGCTCAAGGCGCTCCGCCACTTCCCCGGCTTCGACACCACGATCGACCAGGAGTCGCTGGCAGGCTACCTGGCCACCTACTGCGTGCCCGGAGAGCGCAGCATCTTCCGCGGCGCGAAGCGGGTGCTCCCCGGAACCGTGCTCACCTTCAACGGTCCCCATGAGACGCCCAAGCTCACCCGCTACTGGGACCCCCGGGAGGTCGTCGCCGCCAGCCTCGCCGACCCCTTCCGCGGCTCCGAGGAAGAGGCCATCGACGCGCTCGACGAGCTCCTGCGTGACGCCGTCCGTCTCCGCATGGTCGCCGACGTGCCTCTTGGTGCGTTCCTCTCGGGGGGCATCGACTCCTCCATTGTGGTGGCGCTCATGCAGGCCCAGAGCAACCGACCGGTGCACACGTTCTCCATCGCCAACGAGACCGACGCGTGGGACGAGGGCCCCGCCGCTCGAGCCGTTGCCCGTCACCTCAACACCCACCACACGCCCTTCACGGTCACGGCCAAGGATGCCCTCGACGTCATCCCGCTGCTGCCCAAGATGTACGACGAGCCGTTCGGCGATTCGTCGCAGATCCCCACCTACCTCGTCTCCAAGCTCGCCCGGAAGAGCGTCACGGTGGCCGTGTCGGGAGACGGAGGCGACGAGCTGTTTGGCGGGTACACGCGCCACATCTGGAGCCAGCGGATCTGGAGCGCCCAGCGGTTCCTCCCCGGCTGGGTTCGCTCCCGGGTGGGCGCCGCCATCGCGGCCCGACCTCCGGCGGAATGGGACCAGTTCTTTCGGCGCCGGGCCTCGATCATGCCCGAGACCCGCATCGCCGGCATTCGAATGCACAAGCTCGCGGCGGTGCTCGACGTGCCAAGCCCTCGCCGAATGTACGCGCTCCTCACCTCACATTGGCTGCCGGAAGACGGCGTGCTCCGGCAAAAGGCTCCCCTGCCCCACCCGGTGCTCGAGCCACCCGCGGCGCTCGACGGCGACGTCACCGGCGCCATGATGTTCAGCGATTTGGTCGGCTATCTGCCCGACGACATCCTCACCAAGGTCGATCGCGCGACAATGGCGGTCAGCCTCGAGGCCCGTGAGCCGCTCCTCGATCACCGCCTCATCGCGTTCGCCTGGCGACTCCCGCGGAAGATGAAGATCCACGGGAACCGGGGGAAGTGGATCCTCCGACGCCTGCTGGCGCGGTACATCCCCCTCGACCTCGTCACTGGGCCCAAGGCGGGGTTCGGAGTCCCGCTGGGCGACTGGCTGAGGGGCCCGTTGCGCGAGTGGGCCGAAACGCTGCTCTCCGAGACCCGCCTCCGCCAAGATGGAATCTTCGACCCGGCGATCATCCGGAGCCGTTGGCAGGAGCATCTCGAGGGCCGACGCCCCTGGGAGTACCACCTGTGGGACGTTCTGATGTTTCAAGCCTGGCGCGACACCATTCACCCTGCGTAGAGGATACTGCCGGTGCGAGTCGCCTTCTTCACTGATGGTCCCGAGGGCCCAGGGAGCCGCTTCCGGTGCCTCCAGCTCTTCCCCGCGCTTCAGGCCCGTGGCATCGAGTGCACGGCTCACTTCGCCTACGACGAGCGGTACAACGAGGTCTTCCAGCGGTCCTGGGCGCCGGCGTACAAGCTTTCGGCGCGGCTCAAGCGGGTGACGCACCTGCTGCTCGACACCGGGTACGACCTGGTCTTCCTGCACAAGACGGCGCTCGCCTTCAGCGGGCTGCCCGAGTACCTCCGGCACCTCCGCCACACGCCGATGGTGTTCGACTTCGACGACGCGATCCACCTGTCCGCGGCTGGGAAGAGCAACTACTTCCGGAGAGGAACGTTCCAGAGGGTCGTCTCCATCGTCGACCACGTCATCGCGGGCAACGCCTACCTCGCCGAGATCGCCGGCGTCCCCCATAAGACGACCATCATCCCGACGGTGGTGGACACGACGGTGCACGCCCTCCGCCCGCCGAATACGGGCCAGCCGCTGGTCATCGGGTGGATCGGCACGGCCTCGAACTTCCCTCACCTCGTGCCGGTCATGCCCGAGCTCCTGAAGGCCGTCGAGCAGATCCCCGACGCGCGGTTGCGCATCGTCTCCAACGCAGTGATGAGCACCTACGAGAACCACCCCCGGGTGGAACATTGGCGGTGGCAGAAGGCGCGCGAACTCCAGGCCTTGCACAGCTTCGACATCGGGCTCATGCCCCTGTCGGACACCGAGCAGACCCGCGGAAAGTGCGGCTTCAAGATGCTGCAGTACATGGCCGTGGGAGTCCCGGTGGTGGCGAGCGCAGTGGGCGCGAACCTCGCGCTCTTCGAAGGCAGCCGTGCGGGTGCCCTCGTGCCGCCCGGCGGCGACTGGGTGGAGCCGATACTGGCGCTGGCGGGCTCCTGCGAGCTGAGACTCGCCACGGGGCGCGCGGCCCGAGAGCACGTGATGACTCACTACTCGGTCGAGTCAGTGGTGGAGAAGTACGCGTCGATCTTCAGGGGGCTGGTGAAACACCCGAGGCGATGAACCTCAGGCCCGATGCTTCTGCTCTCCGTAGCCGTAGTAGCGGTACGCGTAGGCGTAGTAGTAGTCGCCGTACTTCGACTTCTTGAGGTCGACGTCGTTGAGCACCGCTCCGTAGACGTTGGCCTTTACGTCGCGCAAGGCCTTCACGGTTCGCTTGGCCAAGTCCCGCTGCGTCTTGCCCGCCTTCAGGACGACGACCACGCCATCGACGAGGGTCGCGAGCACCACGGCGTCCGACACCGCGCCCACCGGCGGGCTGTCGAGGATGAGCAAGTCGAACTTGGCGCCAAGCTGGTCCAGGAGCTCGCCAAAGGCCTTGGTGTGCATCAGCTCGGCAGGGTTGGGTGGAATGGGCCCGCACGGCAGCACGAAGAGATTGGGCACATCGGTCGTCTTCAGTGCGTCCTCGAGCCGGCCTTCGCCGACCACGAGCGACGAGACACCCACCTCGTTCGAGATGTGGAAAGCCTTGTGAAGCCGAGGGCGCCGCATGTCCGTGTCGATGACCAACACTCGGTTGCCACTCTGGGCCATGGTGATGCCGAGGTTGATCGCGGTGGTGGACTTGCCCTCCTGGGGCCCGCTGGAGGTGACCAGCATTCGCTTGAAGGGCTTGTCGGGCGACATGAAGAGGAGGTTGGTGCGAATCGCGCGGGTGCACTCGGCCGCGAGCGATTTGGGGTCGCGGTGCAGGAGAAGGTCCTTGGTCTCAACCTCGGCATCGGGCATCGACGGGACGAAGCCGAGGAAGGTGAGCCCCAGCCGCTCCTCGATCTCTTGCTGGCTCGCCACCGAGTTGTCCATGAACTCAAGCAGGAGGGCCAGCGCCAGGCCGAGCACGAACCCAGCGAGGATTCCGGTGAGGATGCCCTGCGGAACGTTCGGCCGGACGGGGCCCATGATCGGCCGCGCGGCGTCGAGCACCCTGATGTTGGAGGTTCGCAGGAGCCCGGAGAGCTCGATGTCCTTGAGCCGCTTGAACACGGAGTCGTACTGACGCTTGTTGTTCTCGGTCTCCGACTTCAGGCGATCGAGCTCGAGCTTCTTCTTTTCGACCTCGAAGGCTTCGGCCTTGGCTTCATTGAAGAGGACCTGCAGGTTCCGCTCGCGCTCGATGGCCTCGCGCAGCTCAGCCTCCGTCGACACCACGAGGTTCGAGAGCTCCTTGGCGAAGTCGCGCTCGGCAATCGTCAGCTTGTCCCGGCATTCGGCGAGCTTCGGGTGGCCATCGAGGTATCGCGACTGCAGGTCGGTGCATTCGTTCCGGAGAAGCAGGACCCGGTCCTTGAATCTCCCAAGGCTCACGTTCTCTCGGGCGGCGGGGAGCGCCTCTGCCCAGAGACGGTCATCGGCTCCGTATTGCTGCTGAACGTTCCTGATCGCTGCGACTCGCGCCTTGAGGCCGGCGATTCGAAGCTGGGCATCCGTCAGCGCCGTGCTGGTGGTGTTGAGGCGAGCACTCACCATCGTGGATCGATCGTCGATGCTGGTCGACAGCATGTCGGACTGCCGCCGGAAATTGTAGAGGGCCAGTTCGCTGGCTCGTGCCGACTCGCCCAGGCTGTCGCGGCGCTCATCGAGCCACTTGGAGGCGTTCTCGGTGAGCTTCACCTTCTGCGACATCACCTCGTCCATGTAGGCCTGAGCCACTTCGTTCGCGAGGAGCGCGGCGCGGTTGGGGTCGCTGTCTTCGATCTTGATGAGGGAGACCCGAGATTCCTTCACGGGCTCGACCTTGATCTTCCCTTGGATGATCGCCACCGCGTCGATGCGCGTCATCACATCGGCGCGCTTCTTCTCGTCTTGGATCCGGCTCAGCCCCAGGAGGTCCGCGTCCGTGCCCAGCCCGAGCTTCTCCACCACACGCTGCGACACCGAGCGGCTCTGGATGATCTTGTACTGGGTCTCGAGGAACTCCTTGTTCGCCCAGTAGTTGCCGGTCGTCTCGCTGTTGACGTCCTGGATCTGTTGATCGAGAAAACGTGGTTCCTTCGCGTCGATAATCAAGCTGATCTGCGCCCCGTACACCCGCGGCTGCCGGACGGTGTAGAGGATCGTTCCCGCAGCCACCGTGGCAAACACAAGCAATATCATCCACTTGCGGCGTTTGATGACTCGCAGGTAGTACCGCGGATCACCATTGTTGAAGACTTGGGTCGTCGTTTCTACCTGCACACTCAACTGAGTACCATCGCCAACCCCGACGGTTCAAATGTTTAGCGAGACTCGCCGACGGGTGAAGCAGCGAGGCGCTCCATCCACGCGTTCCTCGCCTTGGCGCCCTCTGGGGTGTCGAGGAGCCGTCCCCGTCGAACCTCGTCGAGGGCAGCGCTGGTGCTCCCCATGCGCTCGAACACCTCCGCCAAACGGTAGTGCAAGTCCGGGCGCACCGGCTCGAGCCTCGACGCCGTCTGCAGCGCCTCGATGGCTCGGCCCCACCGTTCCTGTTGCTGCCAGACTGCCGCCTCTCGCTGGAACAGCGCGGATCGCGCAACTGTGCCGGTGACGAAGGGCTCGAGTCGCTCCAGCGCTTCGATGGCCGCGAGGGAACGACCGACCGAGCTGAGGCGGGTGGCGAGCTCGAGCCCTACGTCGAGCCGATTCGGCTCTCGGGCCTGAAGTCGCTCGAGCTCGGCGATAGCCTGGTCGGTGCGATTGAGCTTGAAGAGGACCTGGTTTCGAACCAGCTGGAGGTCGACGGTCGCACGCTCGTCCGCAGGGAGGGTGTCGAGGAGCCGCAACGCCCTCTCGGGGTCGCCGAGCTCGGCTTCTGCGCGGGCGAGCAGACCCTGCGCCTCGCGCCCCACCGCATCGGAGGGAGGGAACTCGCTGGCTGCGCGGAGGAGGCTCATGGCCTGTTCGTTCTTGCCTCGCTGCCGAAGCAGCACGAAGGCAGCCGTGAGATGCCCTGGCCGGTCAAGGAGGACCCGGTCCCACACCTCGCCCTTCTCAGCAATCGCGAGCCCGAGCTCAAGCGAAGAGAGGTCCCCGAGGGCCCAGGCCAGCTTCAGCTCCCCAAGCGCCTGGAGCGGCTTTCCGAGTCGGAGCAGCGCCTGGGCGGCCGCGACATGAACTCGAGCATCATCCGGGCGGAGGAAGAGCACCCGATTCGTCCAGGCGAGCGCCTCGATCGGCTTTCCCTCCCTGGCAACGTCCTGAGCCACATTCGCGTAGAGGACCCAGTCGGACGGGTGTCGGTCGATCAGCTGGAGCGCGAGGGTTTCGATTGCCGCCGGGCCCCGCCTGAGCCGAACCGCCTCCCCCAGCGCCCTTTCCGCCTCGTGATGGGTCGGGGTCCCGTAGACCAACGCTCCAGCCCCAAGAGAAGTGAGGCCGGCCCCCCACCACAGCCAACGGCGCGGAATGTGGGTTCGGGGGGCAACATCGCTGGTCGCGGCCAAGAGCCCAGCGAGGATCGTCACGCTGGCCCCCAGTGCCTCGAACTCAAAGGCGAAGTCAAAGAGGTCGTGGAGCACGACGCCGACCAGGCCCAGTGCGATGTACCGCTCGGGCGTATGGATTCGAACGGCGAGCCAAACCCGCCACAAGGCCACGGCCGCGAGCACGAGCAGTACGGCGCTCAGAGGGAACCCCACCTCAGACATCCACTGGAGGCCAAGATTCTCGGGGTGAGTGTAGGTCGCCGAGAGCTCCCGGGTCTGAAACCGCGAGAAGCCCAGCTCGAACGCCCCAACGCCCATGCCGGCGGGCCAGAACGCGACGGCGCCCTTGGCGAACATCGGCCAGAGGTAGACCTTCGTCTCCCCCAGCTTCTCGAGGGAGGACAGGGAGTCTGCACGCTCGAGGAGGTCGTCGAACGACACAAGCCCTGCAAACCCGATGGTGGCGGCGATGGCCACCCAGGGCAATACCGCCCGGAGTCCTCCTCCTTTCCGAGAGAAGAACGCCGCGCCCACGAGGCACCAAGTCGCCACGAAGCTGGCGATGCCGCCTCTCGAGTACGAGAGGAAGACCCCAACACCACAGGCGAATGCGGCGAGGCCCCAGCCGATGGCGTTGTCGCGGTTCTCGGCCTCTAGGCCCAGGGAGAGGGCGACGGTACCCGCGAGCGACAGGAAGGCCGCCAGGTGGTTCGTGTTCCAGAACGGGGTCACGAAGGGGACGATGGTGTTGATGAAGTGATGCACACCGAACAGCGCGGTCTCCGAGGCGAGCAAGTGGAGGTAGCCACAAACGGCGATGGAGACGCCGGAGAGCGCGAGCACCCGGAAAAGCCGCCGTCGCACCGCAGGAAGCCGACCCAGCTGGAACGCGGTGACGAGGAGACCGGTAAGCCCGACCAGTCGCGTGATGGCTCGCGCTGTCGCTGGCGGATCCATGCTGAGCGGGCGGAGCCGATCGAGCCCGAGCGGGACCAGGGCGAAGTCACGCAGCTCGGCCCCCACCGGCGAGAGCAGTCGGAGGAGGAACTGCGGCAGGGGGACGAGCTGAACGAGCCCGAGAGTGAGCGTCAGGAGCGGCAACCAGAAGAGGAGGTGCGACGCCCAGCGGCGGCGATTCTTCCTCGCTCCGATGCTCCAGGACAGAAGGGCCCCCGACCCAGTCGCGAGCAAGAGTCCCCTCGCCCAGATCGTGCCTCCGAAGATCCAGGGGAGCGCGACGAGGGCGACCGCCAGCATCACCTCAGCGGCGAGCCAGAAGCGACTGGAGTCCGAAAGAGGCATCACTCCCCCGAGCGCTGACGGTGACGGACCCGGCGGGCTCCATCGACGAGATGTCGTACACCATGCGCGGGGGAGTCGACGAGCCAGAAGCGAAGGAGGAAGGAGGCGAAGTGGTTGTTCGACAGCTCGGCTGAGACGACCCATCGGCGCGAAAAGACCAATCGATCGACGGCCTCTCGCGCCCGTCCAAGGGAAAAGAAGCGAGCGGCCCGCGGTGGCAGCTCGACCCCCAGGAGCTCCTGCACGAGGCGAAGCGCCGTGCTCATCGCGATGAAGAACCCGCTCTCGCGAGCTCGGGTCTCGATGAGGGCCCAGTCGAGCTCGGGTGAGACCAGGAGGTACCGCTCCAGGTCCAAGAGCCAGGACACCCTGAGGAACGCGTGGTTGGCTGCGTGGACTGCGAGGTAGAGAAATTCATCTTCCGGGGCGAGGAGGCGAATCACCCGGCCCTCGAGGGTCGAGGCGCGGCTGCGCGCCAACACGGCTCGGTCGTCGAAGCCGCCACCACCGAAGCCTGTGAACAGGCGGAAATGAACCTCGACCAGCCGATCCCCGCTGAAAAAGGAGAGATGGTGATGCTCCTCGAAAGGGTCGGCCAGGGAGGTATTCCGGTAGGCGCGGAGGTCGAGGTCACGCATCGCAGCGGACGCTTCGCCCAGCTGCTCGCGGGGGATGAGGACGTCGACGTCCGCCGAGGGTCGGCCGAGGGGCTGCTCGGGGTACAGTCGCATGGCGAGCGCGAAGCCCTTCAGCATCACGGGGACGACACCCCGACGTGCGAGCGCATCGATGACGGCGAAGGTAAGCGCACGAGCTCGAAGCCCGGCCGCGACCTGTGTTCGTGCCTCCTGAGCCACCTCTGGGGGAACCGGGACCCCCCTTCGGGCCAGCTCGTCAGCCACGAAGGCACTGAGGCCATGTTGTGCGACCCGCGCTGGCGCTCGACCCACGATTTCGAATAGGTCTCGGGTCCTCGGGGACTGAATACCCGCGCTCATGGGCGACTACCTCTATACATCAGTGGTGCTGGCGGTCGGACTGCTCATTCACCTGGCGGTCCTCCGTCGGTCTGAGGCCCAGGAGCGTAACCGCTTGACGGCGAGTTTCGCGGGTCATGTTCTCGCCGCCCTCCTTCAAGTATGGCTGGTGCTCTACTACTTCCCCGGTGGTGGCGACATGCTGGGGTACTACGCCGAGGGCGTGATGGGCGCGGAGTCACTGCGCTCAGACTTCTGGCGTTTCGCGCCTGAGCTCTGGGCTGCGTTGTGGCGACAGGAGTACCACCTGCCGTTCGAGTTCTCTGGAACTGGTGCGACCCTGTCAACCTCGGCGGCCGCGTCGTTCATCGTCTTCGTGGCTGGAGACTCACTCTATTCCAGCTGCATGGTTGTGGCGATCGCAGCCTATCTCTCGCAATACAGCCTCTACCTCGCCTTGCGCATGTACTTCCGGCCTGAGCAGCGCCCGCTCATCTTGGTGGGAACCTGCCTCATTCCCAGCGGCGTCTACTGGTCGAGTGGCTTGTTCAAGGAGGCCCTCGTCATGAGCGCGCTCGGCCCAGTTGTGCTCGCCCTTCATTGGCTCGCGAACGGCCAGCGTCGGAGTCTCGCCATCGCACTGGGGGTGGGTGCGGGGACCGTGCTGGTGTTGATCAAGCCCTACGTGGTGATGGCCCTTTCGATCTCCGCCTCCGTCTTCTACCTTCGGCGCCGGTTCCAGGCCGCCGACCCCGAACTCAAGCCGTTTGCCATCATCACTTCGCTCCTCCTCGCGATGGGCGGCCTCACCATTGGCTCTCAATACTTAGGGAAGGACAGCACCGAAGGCTCAGCAGCCATGGTGGCGCAACAGCGGCGAGTTGGCTACGCAAACCAAGGGGGCTCCGACTACTACCTGGACAGTCCAGCCGAGTCGGGCGACACAAAGGAGCGCACCCTCGCCCAAGAGCTCGCGCTCGCACCCCTTGGTCTTGCCACGGCACTGTTCCGCCCGCTCATCTTCGAAGCCCGCAACGCCGTTCAGCTCGCCAATTCCATCGAGGCGACACTCCTCCTCGTGCTCTTCATCCAAATCATCATGCGACTCGGATGGGCTGGCTTCGTCAGAGAGACGATGCGCTCCCCGGTCCTCGCGTTCTGCGCCGTCTTCGCCTTCGCCCTCGGCCTGGGCACCGGCCTCGCCTCGTCGAACCTGGGCACGCTCTCGCGGTACCGCGCTCCGATGATGCCGTTCTTCTTCACGCTCCTGCTCATGCTGCGCTTCGGCACCAAGAGCCGCCTCGAAGTCGAGACCGCTAGGTTGCGGGGAGCCGAAGCTCAATCACCTTAGCGCCCGGAGACGGCTCGCGCTGAAACTCCGGCACCAGGGCCTTGAGGCGCCCCACGGCGTCGGCCGGCGAGAGCTCATCGGCCGCCCGCTGAACCGCCTCCACGTCGCGGACCATGCTGTCCCAAGGCCGTGACTTGAGCTTTCCAATGAAGATCTTCGGGTGCCTGGTCTTCTCCGCGTTCTCCTCCGCGGTCGACAGCTCCTCGAACAGCTTCTCACCCGGCCTCAAGCCCACGAAGCGGATCTCGATGTCTCGATCGGGAGTCAACCCCGAGAGGCTGATGAGGTCCTTCGCGAGGTCGACGATCTTCACCGGCTCACCCATGTCGAGGACNNATGAAGTACCGCCGCATGTCCGGGTGAGTCACCGTCACCGGCCCTCCCGCAGCGATCTGCTCGCGGAAGACCGGAATGACACTCCCAGCCGATGCCAGGACGTTCCCGAACCTCACGGCC
>PMBV01000271.1:15358-32719 GCA_003153055.1 Myxococcales bacterium | reverse complement strand
TCCAGCACTCGCTTTCGGAGCGCCTCCGGGCTCTCGGCGTTCTTGCGCACCGCGATGGGGAACTCGATGTTCTCGGCGACGTCGAGCACGGGGATCAGGTTGAAGTTCTGGAAGATGAAGCCGATTTTCTCGTTGCGCACCTCGGCCAGGTCGTCGAAGTCGCGGTGAGAAACATCGACGCCGTCGAGGGTGTAGTGTCCCTGGGTCGCGCGATCGAGGCAGCCGATGATGTTGAGCAGCGTCGTCTTGCCCGAGCCCGACGGGCCAGTGACGACGGTGAACTCGCCCACGTCGACCGTGAGGTCCACGCCGCGCAGCGCCACCACCTCGGTCTTGCCGAGCTGGTAATTTTTGGTGATGCCTTGGAGCTTGATGAGGTGCTCGACTCCGTTCGACATGATGTCTCCAGGTCAGAAGTAGGCGCGCGCCTCCAGCATGGCGCGCACGGCGAAGGGTGAAATGCCGAACTCGCTCACCGGAGTGCCGCCGGGCGTCTTGGGGGCCAATGAGTCGGGGCCAGGCAAGGGCAAGAAGCCGTAGAGCGTCAGGGTCAGCCACTCGGTGGCGCTCCAGGACACCGACGGCGTCCACACGGTGGAGAGGTCCATCAGGTTGGCGAGCAGCACCAGCTGGAGCGTGAAGTCGTCGAACAGCCGCGGCTTCTGGGCGGTGAGGAAGAGGTAGTGCTGACCCTTGGGATCGAAGTTGAACCGGGTGGGCAGCCCGTCGCCGGACGAGGACTGGCCGAGCAACTGGCTCACCCCAGGCACCCGCTGCACCGGGAGGCCGAGCTGGCGCCCCGTCTCGATGAGGCCCAGGCCGTTGGCGAAGTCTTGGAACTGGCTCTTGGTCCAGCCGTCGGACTGGTAGAGGTACTCGATGGAAATGAGCGAGTCATCGGAGAACTGGCGCTTGGTGCCCACCAGCACCTTCGGGTAGACGCCCGTGTCGCCGACGCGCCGCTTCTCGAAGAAGGCCTGGCCCCCCAGCGCGCAGAGCGCCGCCGCGGACTGGCTCGACACGCACTGGGACACCACCGAGTCGCGCGCACTGCCCTGCTGGAACATGGCCTCGAAGTGCAGCTCGTAGTCGGTGAAGAAGTAGCGTGAGAACGAGGCGCCGAAGCGGAGCTTGTCTCGGAAGACGTCGACCGAGGAATTGCCGTAGAAGGCCATCACCGTGATGTCGGCGTCGGCGACCAGCGCGTACCACCGGGCGGCGAGCTGGTAGTGCACCAGGCTGTCTTGATGGTCCCACGAGGGGTACAGCATGAACGCGGTGGGAATGCTGCTGGTCGACTCGAGTACCGTGGGCGCGAAGAGGAGCGAGAACGTCATCTTCTCGAAGGGCGCTTCGAGCTGGGCCACCCAGGCGCCTGCTCGCTGAAACGTCGGGTCGGTCGGGTCGCGGCGGGGGTTGAGCAGGTCCGTCGGGTTGAACGCCAGCCCCGAGCCCCAGACGATGCGCTTCTTGCCCAGCACCGCGTTGAGCTGAGGCACGAAGTCGTGGAACACATACAGCTCGTTGAGGCTCACCACCGGCACCGCCGCCCGGTTGGCCACCTGTACGTCTTGCCCCGAGGCGTCGCGGCCGTGGTACTGGCCGGCGATGTTCGCCACCAGCGAGACGTCGGAGTACATGTACGAGCGCTCGCTGGCCTTCACCCGCAGCTGAGTGTTGAGCTCGAAGAGCTCCTGCAGCTGGGGGAGGTCGTCGGTGGGCACGAGGCCCCAGGTCCGCGAGCGGGTGAACGACGTGCGGCTGTCGCCGTAGCCTGTCACCTCGAGCACCTTCTTCCACGCGGGCGCTTCGGAGGCGCTGGCCTCCTCGACCGCGTGCCCGACGGAGCCCCCAGCGCTCGGCTCCTCCACGCCCCCATCGTCGGGTTCGGCGCCCAGGGCGCTCGCGCAGGGAACGAGGGTCGTCACCACCAACGTGAGCCAACGCGTTCGGCTCATGTCACTTCCCCAGGTCCGTCTGGGTGAAGCGCTGCGCAGGCACGTCGACGTCGAGCTTCATCGCCTTGACGAGCAGCTCTGACTTGCGGGCGGGGACGAGCTCGTTGTGCATGATGACGCGGCTGGGGCGGGTGAAGCCCTTGGACAGCTCCTTCACGTCGAGGAACTCGGCCGAGCGAATGAGCTTCCCCGAGGTACCGAAGTACTTCCCCTTCACCGGCGAGAGGTCCGACGTACGCACGTAGAGGGTCACCGCGTCGTAGGCCGTCTCCTGGTGCTTCGCCTTGAGCTGCACGCAATAGGTGTCGGGCAGGTCTGAGGGCACCAGGGTCCCCGCGTAGTCGGCCGTGTAGTTCACCCGGAGGATGTCGGCGTTGTTGAAGTCTCCGCCCTGGAAGCTCTCGCGGTTGGCGATGCGCGTCGCCCGCTTGAGGTTCGGCAGGTAGACCCAGGCGTTGTCGCCGATGCGGAGGATCTCCTGGCCCTTCACCGACGCCGGCCCGGTGAAGAACACCCGGAACTTGTCGGTGTCTCGCTTCAGCATGCGCATCTCATACGAGCGGGTGGTGCCGTCTTCGCGGGTCGCCGTCATCGTGTTGTCCGACTCGAAGGCCAGGGGGCCCATGAGCGAGTCGTACTTCTTGATGATGTCGTCGGCGGTGGGCTCCTTGGCCACGGCGCTGGTGGCGAGGGCGACGGTGAGGCTGAAGAAGACGCGCAGGTGGTCTGTCATGGGGGGCTCCTAGTTCCGCAAGGCATCGACGGGGTTCATTCGCGAGGCACGCCACGCCGGCCACAGGGCCGCGCCGACGGCGGCGACCAAGGCCACCACCACCGCGCCACCCACGAAGGCCCAGGTCACCATCGGCCGCAGCACGTTCACCGCGCCGAGGCCCGACAGCTCGAAGCGAATGCCCACCACGTTGAGCACCGCGACCAGGGCGCGGCCAACCAGGGCACCGCCCAGCCCACCCAACAGGCCGATGACGCCGGCTTCGATGAGGAAGATGGACATCACCTGGGCTCGTCGCACGCCCACGGCCATCAGAGTGCCGATCTCCCGCACTCGCTCGAAGACGCTCATCAGCATGGTGTTGATGATGCTGGTCAGCACGATGACGAGGAGAATCGTGGCCACGGCGCCCAGCATGAAGTTCTGCCGGGCGATGATGTCGCGGAGGAACGGCTGGAGCTCGCGCCAGGTGTGCACCTCGTACTCGGCCCCGAGGGTCTGGCGTACCTGGGCCGCCACCTCGTCGACCTGGTCGAGGTCGTCGACCGCCAGCGCCAACTCGGTCACCTTCCCCTCGAGGCCGAGCAGCGCCTGGGCGGTGGGCAGGGTGACGCTCACCACTCGCTTGTTCTCGAACGGGAAGGCCGAGGTCGACAGGCCTTGCACGGTGAGGTCCATCGAGTTGGCCCGGCCCGACGGGCTCGTGGTCTGCAACGCCACCGTCTTGCCCGGCTGCACTTCGAAAGACTGAGCGAGCTCGAAGCCCAGGAGGATCTTGGTGTCGTCGCCCGCGCCGAGGGGCGTGCCTCCGGGTTTGAGCGTCGTCCCCACTCGGGGGCAGACCCGTAGCTCTCGGGCCACGTCGACACCGCGGCCGACGAACATCGTCTGGGCCAGCCCGTTGGACACCAGCCCATTGAACTGAATGCGCCCGGTGACGCCGGTGACGTGGGGGACCCGCTCGAGGCGCGCCACCAGCTCGTCGGAGTAGGGGAGGTTGAGCGAGAGTGGTACCGAGTCGACGGTGTCGAGGTAACCCGCCCGGTGCACCTGGAGCGCGCCCAGCCGGCCCTCGACGGTGTCGGTGATCATCATGCGCTGCAGCCCGAACATCACGCCTCGCACCGTCACCACCATGGCGACGCCGAAGACGATGGTGAGGGCGGTGATGATGGAGCGCCGCCGGTTGCGGCCCACGTTTCGCACTGCCAATCGAGGAATTCGGCTCATGTGTGCGCCAGCGCCTCCACCGGTCTGAGCTGCGCCGCTCGCCTCGCGGGGATGATGGCCGCCACCGTGGCGCCCAGCGAGGCCTGCAGCAGGGTTCGCACGAGGAAGCTCGGCTCGACCGTCGGGTGAATGATGGAGGCGATCTTCGCTCCCGGCGCCGGCAACTCGATGCCCACGCGGTTCATCGCCGCCACCACCAGCACGCCAGCGCCCACGCCCAACAGCCCGCCCACGACCCCCAGCACGGCCCCCTCCATCAGGAACAGCTGGGTGATTTTCCGCCGTCGCATGCCGACCGCCAGCATCGTGCCGATCTCCCGCACTCGCTCGAGCACGCTCATCAGCATCGCGTTGATGATGCCGAGCAGCACCACCAAGAGCACGATGGTGCCGATGATGTTGAAGATGCGCGTCTGAGTCTCCACCAGGTCGGTCACGAAGGGAATGCGCTCTTCCCAGCTGTGCACCTCGTAGTCGGGCCCCAGCTTCTGGGCGAGCGCATCTCGCACCACGTGGGGGTCGACTTCAGGGGCCACCGCCAAGGCGTACTCGGTGACCCGGCCGTCCATGTGCAACAGCCGCTGGGCCAGCTCGAGCGACATGAAGCCCACCCGGCGGTCATTGGGCGTCACCGAGGCGAAGGTGCCCCCGAGGACGACGTTCTCGCCCGACAGCGACTGCTCGCGGTCGGCGGTGATGAGGGCCGCCTGGCGCTCCACTGGGGGGAGCGGCGCCGAGAGCGCCTGGGGCTCGAGCTTCAACGCCCGGGCGAAGTCGTCGTTGAGCACGATGAAGGGCGACCCAGCCGTCGGAGGCATCGAGCCTCGCGCTGCCGCCACCCACTCCCAGCGCCGGGGCGTCACCAGGGCCTCCACCCGAGGGTCGAAGGCGGTCACCATGAGGAAGGTCGAAGTGCCCTTGTCTTCCTCGGGCAGCTCGGTCCCGTCGTCGGGCGGCGGGCGGCGGTCCGGGGTCGAGAGCTGGGCGCCGAAGTCGATGCGCGGCGAGACCGCCTGCACCCCCGGCACCGAGGCCAACGTCTCCCGCAGCTGGGGCGAATCGGCCATGTCGAGGGTCAGTGGGCTCGCCTGCACGTT
The DNA here is from genome assembly GCA_003153055.1 of Myxococcales bacterium. Next base: position 27,701 of record PMBV01000271.1, on the reverse strand, counting down.
GGCCACGTAGCCCCGCTTGTGCACCTGCACGCTGCCCAACAGGCCCTTGGCCTGGTTCTCGATGATCATGCCCCTGAAGCCGTTGATGAAGCCGCGAACCCCCACCATGGCGCCCACGCCCACCACCAGCGCCACCAGGGTGATGGCGGTGCGCTTCTTGTTTCGTTGGAGGTTCCGCAGGGCCAGCTTCAGCAGCGCCACGGGCACCCTCGCGTGGTAAGCGAACGTTCGTTCAGTTTCGTGGTGGTCACGATTGCCTCCGTCCCCGAGTGGGAGCCTCGAGGGGTTTGATCGATTCCCAGAACTGCTCGGCGAACCGGTCGATCTCGGCCTGAAACGCCTTGAAGTCGGGCTTGTCGGTGAGGTGAGTGAACCGCATGAGGGCGATGGGGCCCATGAGCATGATGGCCGTGGTCATCGGGTCCACCGGGCGAATCAGCCTCTTTTCGGCGAGCTTGGCGAAGGTGGCGGCCAACCCCTGGCGCACCCGCCCGACGACCTTGAGCGGGTTGACCACGCTGGCCGCGGCGATGCGGGCCCCTTCCTGCACGATGATGCGGAACATCTTCTGCTCACTGGGAATGCTGAAGGTCGCCACCATCAGGTCGAGCAGGCGCTTGAACACGTCCTTCGGGGGCATCGCCTCGAGCATGCCGTCCACGTCGATGGTCACCAACTGGCGCATGCGCCCCGGGCCGTGCTCGTCGATGAGGGCGTGGAAGATGGCGTCCTTGGACTCGAAGTGGTGGTACAGCGCGCTCTCCCGCACCCCCACGACGCGGGCGAGCTCGCGGGTCGAGGTCCCGAAGTAGCCCCGCTCGGCGAAGAGATCGAGCGCCGCCTCGAGGATCGCCTCCCTGGTGTTCCGCCCTGCGGTCTTGCGCGGCCGCCCCATGGAGAAGAAAGAGAGCAGTCGTTCAATTAGCTGTCAAGCGCGCGTCAGTGGCGCTCGGCCTGACGGGAAGGTATGTCAGGGGGAGTGACGACCCTCGAGAGCCCCCGATGAGCGACGGGCCGCACATCGTGGTGGTGGACGACGACCCGTCGATCCTCACGCTCCTGTCGACCACCCTGAAGGCCGGCATGGGCGCCCGGGTCACGGCCTTCGCGTCGGGCGAGGAGGCGTTGGCCGGGTGGGGCGCGCTGGGCACGGTTTCACTCGTGCTGACCGACTACTCGATGCCAGGCATGAACGGCGTCGAGCTGGCGACCCAGCTTCGGGCGCTCTCGCCCCAGCTCCCCATCATCATGCTGTCGGCGCTGGAGCAGCGAGTGAACACCGGCGACGCGGTGGCCCTCTGGCTCACCAAGCCATGCCCGCCGAAGCGCTTGTTGCCCGAGCTGCGCAAGCTGATGGGGCTCCCCGACGGGCCGAGGCCGAGCCCGTCTCCCGCGCCGGTGTCTGCCGGCTCACCTGTGCCCGCGTCTCACCCGGTCGAGCTCAAGGCCCGGTACCAAGAGCACCTGAGCGGAGTGCTCCAGCGCTTGGGCGCTCTGGTGGCCGCCGCCGACAGCGAGGCGGGCGAGCGGGCCCTGCGTGACCAGCTCCATCAGCTCGCGGGAACGGCCGGGAGCTACGGCTTTCGCGGCATCATCGAGGCGAGCCTGACGCTGCGAGGCGCCATCATCGCCCGGGGGCCGCGGGAGGAAGCCGTCGAGGCGCTCCGGCGGGCCATCGAAGAGGCCGTCGCGCCCTGAGGTGGCGACGTCAAGCGGAGCTTCCGTCGAGCCATGACCAGCGCCAGCGGGGCAGTCAGGGCGAACCCCCCTCCGCACTCGGCGGTGCGCACTGGTGTGGGCACGCACCGCCCGCCGCTGCAGGTGAAACCGTGGTCGCAGGCCCGTGAGTCGAGGCAGGTCGCCGAGCCTGGGTCATTCTCCTCACTGCCTTGATCCGCGCCTCCCTGGTCGACCGAGGCGTCGGGCAGCGAGGCGTCAGGCAGATCCTGTGCCTGCGCGCGGATTGGCCCCGAGAGCACGATGACCACAACACACCATCTGTACACCGAGCACCTCCAGGCTTTGGCGCAGACCGTCATGACGCTAACGTGCCCCTCGCATGTCGCCCACCGTCCTCGTCGTCGACGATAACCTGGAGTTGGTGGCGCTCCTCACCTCTTTGTTCGAGGAGGCCGGGTACGCCATCGTCGGCCATACCAGGGGCCGCCCAGCCATCGACGCCGCGAAGACCACGCCCATCGAGCTCGCCATCATCGACCTCTTGCTGCCCGACATGATGGGCTACCACGTGGCCGAGTCGATCCGCGCGGCGCGCCCCGGGATTCCGCTCGTCTTCATGAGCGGCGTCTTCAAGGGCACCCGGCATTCAGGGGAGGCCAACGCGAAGTTCCCCGGTTCGAAGTACTTCGAGAAGCCCTTCGACGCTCGGCAGCTGCTCGACGACGTGCGGCGGCTGGTGCCGGTGCCTACGCCGCTGCCACGCCCGTTGAGCCAAGGAGCCGACGAGCCGTTCGACGTCGAGCTCGACATCGACGTCGAGGACAACGACGAGCAGGAGGAGATGGAGCTCACCGGGAAGATCAAGGTGACCGGGGGCGGGAACATCACCGCCGAGCTCAAGGGCGCCAACCTCACCGCTGGTCCTCGTCGTGGCCCGGTGGCAGGCGATCGTCCCCTCGCCGGAGCCACTCCCGCGCCGTACGGCCCGGGCTTCAGCGGCCCTCGGCGCTCGTCCAGGCAGGGCGACCTGCGCGACAATCTCCCAGGCCTCATCTCGGCCTTCTATCTGTCGAAGGAGACCGGCGAGCTCTATTGCCAGAAGGGCAAGGTGAAGAAAGTCGTCTACTTCGAGGGCGGCGTGCCGGTGTTCGCCCTCTCGAACCTGGCGGTCGACCGCTTCGGGCAGTTCCTGGTGCGGGTGGGGAAGATTCTCCCTGAGCAGCTCCAAGACGTCGCGGTCGTCGCCTCCCAGACGGGCCGGCGTACCGGTGACGTCTTGGTGGAGCGCGGCCTGCTCAAGGACACCGAGCGGCTCTATTACGTGGGCCAGCAGGTCAAGAGCATCATCTACAGCCTCTTTGGCTGGGAAGAGGGCGCCTTCATCGTCACCTTCCGCGAGAAGGCGCGCGCCGAGTCGATCAAGCTCGACCTGTTCCCTGGCAACCTCGTCATTCGAGGCATCAAGAAGCTGTACAAGCCCGAGCGGCTGGCCCGCCTGGTGCGCTTGGAGGATCGGCTCATTCCCAGTCAGCAGCCGGCCTACCAGCTCCATGAGATAGAGATCGAGAAGTGGGAGGCGATGCTGCTGCCTCGCATCGATGGCACGCGAACCAACGCCGAGCTCCTGGTGCTGGCGAAGCGGCCGGAGCACCAGGTGCGGGCCTTCCTCGCCGCGATGATGGGCATTCAGATACTCGAGCGCCGCGAGACCTGAGCCTCCTTGGGCGTCAAAGCGCCGTGGGGTCAGCTCTCGACCGAGACCGACGTGACGCTGTGCCGGTAGATGAAGATTCGCTCGGTGTTGGTGCGGTGGTCGGCCGGAACCACGAAGAAGCCCGAGGCGCCACTGCGGTGGTCCTTGGAGTAGCCGGCGACCTGACGGCCGTCTCTAAACGTCACGCGCACCTTGATGCCCTCGGGCTCGGGAGCCCGCGACCCAGGGGAGAGCATGAAGAAGATGGCCTTCACCCGCTCTCGGGGGACGCTCTCATTGACGCCCGGGTTCGTCTGCAAGATGACCTGTGCGCTGGCGAGGTTCACGTCGCGGATCGCCCCTCGCTTCACGCCCCCCTCCATCGTGTGGAGGATGACGCGGTGCTCGCCCTCGATCATCACCGGAGTCATCTCGGTGCGGGGAGGCGAGGGGGCTGGCGCGGCCAGGGGCGGATTGAGCGGCACCGGTGAGGTACCGAGCTTGGCCGCCGCCGCCGCCGCCGAGAGGGCGCCTGGAGGTGACAGCTTGGGAATGGGCATCGGTTCGCTCAGCGGAGGCACCTTGGGGAAGGAGGGCGCCGGAGCGACGGGTGTCGGGAGTGGCTGGGGAGGCCGGCGCTGGGGCTCCACGGCGATGGGCGCGGGGAGCGGCTGTGAAGGCCGCCGCTGGGGAGCCGGAGCGTCGACCATGGTGAGAGGGCGAGAGGGCGGTGGCGGGGGTGGCGGAGAGAAGGGTGGGCCGGCGAAGTCTACGTCGACGTCGAGCTCGCCCTCGGCCTCGCCTTCGACCTCGGGAATGAGCTCGCCCTCCACCAAGGGCTCTTCCTCCGCCGGGGCCTCGGGCTCGTCGGGCCACGGCAGCGTCGACTGAATCGGCCCTGGTTCAGAGAGAAACTCGGCGTTCGTTGCCAGGGGCACGGGCTCGGCATCGAAGCCCGACGTCGCGGTGGCCGAGACCCCCGTCGCGAGCGCCGCCGCGGGGCCCGACTCGAGGACGAAATCGGTCAGGTCCGTGTCGACTTGAAAGTCGTGCGTGTCGGGCGCCGCCGGATCGTGGCTCCACTGCACGAACTCCGCCGGCCCGGCGAGCTCCACCTGGTCTGAAGGGCTACCCTCGAGGGGCGTCTCGGCGTGCTCAGCCTCCACCACCGGGAGATCGCCCCAGTCTTCGCTGGCCTGCGCCTGGCCGTGGCTCGGCGTCGTCTCCCGCTGGGGCAACGGCTCCAACGGGCCGGCAGCCCAATGCCCGAATGGAGACGTGTCTCGATCCTCCGGGACGTTGAAAGGCTCGGAGAAGGTCGGAATCGGTGTGGCGTCCGGGGGCAGGGCGAGCCCGTCGAAGGCGGAGGGCGTGCTGGCGCCGACGTGGGTCGACGGTTCAGCCTCAGGCGTCTGTGCCGTCGCCGGCGGGGTGATGCGGAACTGGGAGAACGGCTTGGCCGCCGCGGGTGAGGTCGGCGGGTTGAGTGGCCGGAAGTCGGGGAACGGGTGGTTCGCCGCGGGCGGGGGCGCCAGTGGCTGGAGCACCGGGGAGCTCGGTGACGGCGGCGGAGCGAGCGAGGGGAGCTGGGGGTACTTCGAGCCCGACGAGCTCGGTGGCGCCACGGGCCAAGGCTCCGCCTGAACGGTCGCGGGCTGGGCTGCGAGGGGCATCGTCTCGACGACGGGCCGAGGCGTCGGGAAGGAGGCCGGAACCGGAGTGACGGTTTGCTTGGGAATCAGCGTGATGGGCTCGGCCTCATCATGGGCCTCGCGTTGAACGAGGGTGATGGGCTCCGCCTCGTCGGCGGGCGCCTCCTCGAGAGGGTCGGTACCCAGCTCAGGCAAGGCCTCGATGGTCTCGGGCGCCTCCAAGAGGGGCGCCTCGGGAGCCACGTCCATCTCGAGGAACGAGGCGAGGGGCTCGAGCTCCGGGGCGCTCTCTGGCGGCTCCGTTTGGGGCTCGGGCGGGGCCACGAGCTCGGGTGGCGCCTCTGGCACGTCCAGGAGCGCGACGGGCATCAGCTCCATGGTCGCCGTGGGCTCGGGGGCAAGGTCGGCCAGGAATGGGCGCGGCGTGCTCGTCGGCTCGGGCTGCCTGGCGGCGGGCGCGGTCGAGGGTTTCAGCCGAGGCGCAGGCTCTGGGGGGCGGCGCTGGTCGTCGTCCTCGAGCGAGAGGGCGTTGCGGAGGTCCTCCACCGAATCGAGGGCCGCGGGTGGCGGCGCGAAGGTGACGGGCGCCGCGCTCGGTGGCGGCGCCGAGGCCGAGGGGAGGATCTCTACGACCTCCTCGTCTTGAATCTCCATCACGTCGTCCGGCGAAGCGTCCGCGGCTGGCGCCCGACCGTGGCGCTCCGGAGGCGCCGGGGGCGACTGGGCTCCGTCGAGGTCCATCACCTCGTCGGAGGAGATCTCAGGGGTGGAGCCAAGCGACGAGAAGCGCGGCAGGCCGTTCGAGCCCGGCGCGCTCATGGGCGTGTCGTTGGCGGCCTCCGCGCCCAGGAGCGGAGAGGTGTCCTCATCGGCCAGCTCCGCCAGCAACGGGGTCGTCTCAGGACTCTGTGCCTGGTGCTCGTCAGGCTCGGCCACGAGACCCAACCGGCCCAGCTCGTCGTCGCTCGTCGAAGGCAGCGGCTGGAACGCAGGGTTCGAAGCCGGAGCGAAGAAGCCCCCCGAAGGGAACCGCAGTGCGGGCGCCGGGTCACTGGGCGGCTGCGTGACTGGCCCAAGCACGCCGAAGCCCGAGGGCGAGCTGGCTCGTGGCGCAGCCTGGGCGCTCGAGAGGGGGGCCAGGTGGCCGACGGCGCTGGTGTCTCCAGCAGGCTGAAACGACCCGAAGTGCGGAGTCGAGCGCAGGCCCGAGGCGCGGCTCTGCTGGAACGAGACCGCCACCGGGATTTGCTCCTCCTCCGCACGGGGCTCCTCGATGAGCGTCGGGGCTGGCTCTGGCTCCGGCTCCGGCTGGGGCTGGGGCTCCGGCAACACCTGCGACTGGGGCTCCGGCTGTGACGGCCACTCCTGCTCCATCGGCGCCTGGTAGGCGTGGGCAGGGTCGGCCCATTGCTCCTGTGGCTGCTGTTGTGGCGGTTGCTGCGGCCACCCGCCCTGTTGGTAGGCCTCTTGCGGCCACTGGGGGGCCTCGCCGTACAGCGCCTGTGGCTGTGCCTGGGGCCACCCCTGCTGCGGGGGGTAACCGTAGCCTGGCTGAGCTGGGTAGTAGGCGCCGGTGTTCGGGTCGTAATACGCCGGGTATGGGTACCAGGCACCGGTGTTCGGGTCGTAGTAACCCTGGGGTGGGTAGTAGCCGGGCCAGCCGCCTGCCTGCTGCGCTGCCCAGGCGTTCGGATCGTAGCCTGGAGGGTACTGGTACCACTGGCCATCTTGGCCGTAGTAGCCCTGGGTCGAAGGGTCTGGCTCGCTCAGCTCGACGCCCAGCGAGGTGCCGAGCTGCTGCCAGCGCTCCTGCTCCGCTGGCGTCAGCCCATTTGTCTTCCGCTTCTCGTCGAGAAAACGGAACTCACGCATCGCTGCCTGGGTGTCCGACATAGTCCTCGCGGCAAGCATAAGACCCCGTACGCTTCGGGGGAAATCCTCTTCCGGTTCTCAGTTCGAAACAGCCAACTCGCCGTTCAGCTCCTCGTTGAGCTCGACCACCTCTCGCACGCCACTCTTCCCGACCAACACCTTCACGGCAGTTGCTCGACTTTCGCGCGCTGCCCCAACGCCCCCCTACGTCCTTCGGTGGGTCCGTCTCGACCTTGGGCCCGCCATGAGGTCTAGAATTCCCACCGGGTGAGGATCTGGCTGAAGTCGGCGAGCTCGGTCTTCTGGTCGCGATGCTCGAGAGCGACGACGAGCTTCTCGTTGATGGCGAGGAGCCGCTTGCTCATCACCTTGGCGAGGTTGGCCACCACCTTCAGCGCGGCCACGTTGTCTGCCCGCAAGAGCTTCTGCACCCACCGCGAAGGCACCTTGAGGAACCTCGTCTCGCTGATGGCCGTGGCGGTGGCCGAGCGCGGCGAGGCCTCGTCGAGCAGGCTCATCTCTCCCACCACCGAGCCTCCAGAGAGCCTCGCGAGCTGCACTCCTTTGCGCGAAATGGCGACCTCACCCTCGAGGATCAGCACCAGCGCGTCGCCCGGCTCACCCTCCTGGAACAGCACCGTCCCCTTGGGCTCCACGAGCTCGAGGGCCACCTCGAGAAACTCGCCGCCCTCGGTCGGGCTGAGGCCGGCGAAGATGGGCACCTGCAAGACCTTCTTGAGCAGCTGGGTCGAGATTGCCATGCGGTCGTTCCCTTCTCAGACGCTCCGCTAGATGCCCCGGAGCACGGTCGCTTTGCCGACTCGGCCGATGGCCAGAACATAGGCGCTGGTTCGCAGGGCCAGGTTGCGCGACCGGCTGATCTGCCCCACCTTCTCGTAGGCGTCCTTCATCATGCGCTCGAGCTCGGCGTTGACGTGCTCCTCGTCCCATGTGACGTGCTGGAGGTTCTGCACCCACTCGAAGTAGCTCACCGTCACCCCACCGGCGTTGGCGAGAATGTCGGGCACCACCAGCACGCCGCGCTGCTCGAACACCTCGTCGGCCTGGGGGGTCGAGGGCCCGTTGGCTCCCTCGAGCACGATGCGGGCCCGCACCTCCGAGGCCACTTCACGGGTGAGCACGCCCCCGACGGCGGCGGGGATCAACACGTCGCAGTCGCAGACGAGCACGTCGTCGATGGCGCAGCTCGTGCCGCCACCGAAGCCCTTCACCGTGCCGGTGCGCTTGACGTGCTCGATGAGCGCCTGAACGTCGAGGCCCTGAGGGTTCTCCACCCCGCCATGCACGTCGCACACCGCCACCACCAGGCCCCCATCGGCCGCCATCAGCCTGGCCGCGTGGCTGCCCACGTTCCCGAAGCCGGCGATGGCGAAGCGCGTGCCGGCCATGGGCATGCCCACGTCGCGGAGGATCTCCCGGCACACGTAGAGCAGACCCCGGGCGGTGGCGGCCTCTCTGCCCCGGCTGCCGTACAGCTCGATGGGCTTGCCCGTCACCACCGCCGGCGAGTGCCCGTGGTACCGGGAGTACTGGTCCATGATCCACGCCATCACCTGGGGGTTGGTGCTCATGTCTGGCCCGGGGATGTCTCGGTTGGGGCCGATGATGTCTTGTATTTGATCGACGAACTTGCGAGTCAGCCGCTCGAGCTCCTTGAGCGACAGCATCGCAGGGTCCACCGCGATGCCGCCCTTGGCACCGCCATAGGGCAGGTTCACCACCGCCGTCTTCCACGTCATCAGCCCGGCCAAGGCGCCGACCTCTTCCCGGTCGACCTCCGGGTGGTACCTGAGCCCGCCCTTCATCGGCCCGCGGGCGTTGTCGTGCTGCACCCGATAGCCGCGAAAGGTGCGAATCTCGCCGTTGTCGAGCTCGATGGAGACCTGCACCGAGACTTCTCGCAGCGGGGTGGCGAGGAGCGTCTCGATGCGTTCGCCCACGTCCATGATGCGCGCGGCCTTCTTGAAGTAGTGCAGCGCGGCTTCGGCGGAAGTCATCGCGTGGAAGATAGGGCTGCGCGTAGCATGGCGTCCATGATTCGGACGGTCCCCCCCCACGTCGCCGAGGCGCCCCGAGACAAGAGCTCGCTCTTGGCCCTCGGCCGCCGGGTGCGCGGGCTGCGAGAGAGCCTCCGGCTGACTCAAGACGAGCTCTCCCAGCGCTGCGGCATCTCGGTCAGCTTCGCCTCGCTGCTCGAACGCGGGGAACGCAGCCCCAGCTACGAGACGCTCCTCACCATCGCCCGGGCCCTCGAAGTGCCGGTGTCCGACCTGTTCCGCGAAGGCACCACCGTCGAGCCGGCCGACCCTTCCCACGCCCGGCTCCTGGAGTTCGCTCGCAAGGCCCACCTGTCTCGCCAACAGGTCGACCGCTTCATCGCCGTCGGCCACGCCATGTTCGGGCTGGAGCGCGAGCCGGGCGTCACCGAGCGCTCGCCGCGCTGCGCCGTCGAGGGCTGCGGTCGAGAGGTGCTGGCTCGCGGCCTCTGTGCGCCTCACTACCACCGCGCCCGCCGGGCTCGGATTCTCGACGAGGGGGAGCGCAAATGACGCCCCTCGGGGCTGTCGGGGTTCTCCCTTGGATCGGGGTTGTCCCTTGAAAATGGGTGAGCCGAGACCCTGCGTCCAGCCCCCGAGGGCACCTGGTTCGGTCCTGATCTCACCCGTTTTCTCGCGGCACGAGGGTTGCTTTTTGGTTGGGGCGTTATGACGCTCCAACTGTTCGCCCTCTGGATGATGCTCGATGTCACTCTCGTCATGGCCTGGGCGGTCTGGCGGCAGGAAGTCGGCTCGAACGAGTAGCTCGTACGCCGACCTACACCCGCGAGAGCCGAGCCAGCAGCCGATCGAGCCTGCGGTGGGTCTCGGTGTCGGCGACGAATTCGATGCCCATGCCCGCCAGCGGTCCCCCATGACGGACCCAGGCGACGTGGCCTCGCACCATGAACGAGCCCAAGGAGCGCGGCGGTCTCAGCGTCAGCTCGACGAGCTCTCCCAGAGCCAACGGCGTCGGCGTGTGCACGAAGGCGCCACCCAGCGACAGGTCGGCCAGCTTCTCCTTTCGCACCCGCCCCTCGTGAACGAGCCGTACGCCGAGCTCGACCTGGAGCCGGCGCCCCACCCGCACCGCCTCGGCTGGGACCTCGTTGCGCGCGAAGGCCAACAGCCGCGCCCGCGACCCCTCGTCGGAGGCTGAAAAGTCGACCCCGAAGGAGGCCGGTTGCCGGGTGGTGCGGTGGCGAGCCCAAGCCAGCACCCCGCGAAAGGAGAACTCCCTCAAGGGCTTCTTCAGCTTGACGGCCACGACCAGGGCGGCTCCCAGCGCACCGGGCGCTTTTCCGTCGAGGGTGAGGCCACCGAGCTTGCCATTGGGGTAGTAGCGATCCACCAGGTCCCTGGGGTTCTCGACGAGGAGGGTGGCCGTCACGGGGACCATCGTCACGCAGTCGAGCTCCCTACGGGTGAAGAGTGTCGCGCCCCAAGCCTTGGTTGACCCCACCTTAACGTGGCGCGGGGCGGGGGCCCTCCAAACCACTCGCTTCGGGGTGGCGGGTGGTGCAGTCGACCACGGTGAGGGCGGTCATGTTGACGATGCGCCGCACCGACGCCGAGGGAGTCAAGATGTGCACCGGCTTGTCGACCCCGAGGAGGATCGGCCCCAGCGTCACCCCGCCACCGGCCGAGACCTTGAGCAGGTTGAAGGCGATGTTGGCCGCGTCGACGCTCGGCATGACGAGGAGGTTGGCCTCGCCCTTGAGCCGGGAGTTGGGGAAGGCCCGCACCCGGGTCTCTTCGGAGAGCGCCGAGTCGCCGTGCATCTCGCCTTCGCACTCCAGCTCGGGCATGCGCTGGTTGATGAGCTCGATGGCTGCCCGCATCTTGACCGCCTGCGGGTGGTTCGACGAGCCGAAGCTCGAGTGAGACAGGAGCGCCGCCTTGGGGACGATGCCGAACCGGCGGATCTCGTCGGCCGCCAGCATGGTGATGTCGGCGAGCTGCTCCGGGGTGGGGTCGGCGTTGACGTAGGTGTCCGTGATGAAGACCGTCCGCCCGGCCATCATCAGGGTGCTCATGGCCGCGTAGGTGCGCAGCCCGGGGCGCAGGCCGATGACCTGATCCACGTACTGGTGGTGGAGGCTGTACATGCCGAAGGTGCCGCACAGCATGCCGTCGGCCCGGCCCCGATGCACTTCCATCGCTCCAATGAGCGTGTAGCGGCGGCGCATCTCGAAGCGGGCGTACTCCGGCGTCACGCCCTTGCGCTCGGTGAGGCGGTAGTACTCCTTCCACGCCTCGGGGAAGCCCTGGTTGTCCTCCGGGTTGATGACGTCGAAGTCTGTCCCCTCCTTGAGCCTGAGGCCGAAGCGCTCCATGCGCCGCTTGATGACGGCGGGGCGGCCGACGAGCACCGGGTGGGCCAGGCCTTCGTCCACCACCACCTGCACCGCGCGCAGCACCCGCTCACCTTCGCCCTCCGAGAAGATGATGCGCTTGGGCGACTTCTTGGCGACCTGGAAGATGGGCTTCATCAACAGGCCCGAGTGGTAGACGAACTGGGCCAACTTCTCGTGGTAGGCCTCGAAGTCGGTGATGGGCCGGGTCGCCACCCCGGAGTCCATCGCGGCCTTGGCCACCGCCGGGGCGATGACACTGATGAGCCGGGGGTCGAAGGGCTTGGGAATGAGGTAGTCGGGGCCGAAGCGCAGGTCTTGAATGCCGTAGGCGTTGGCCACCACGTCGGACTGCTCAGCCAGGGCCAGGTCGGCGATGGCGCGTACGCAGGCGAGCTTCATCGCCTCGTTGATGGTGGTGGCCCCCACGTCGAGGGCCCCGCGGAAGATGAAGGGGAAGCAGAGGACGTTGTTGACCTGGTTGGGGAAGTCGGAGCGCCCGGTGGCGATGACGGCATCGGGCCGGGCCTCGCGCGCCAGGTTGGGCATGATCTCGGGCTCAGGGTTGGCCAGCGCGAGGATGAGCGGCTTGGGCGCCATGCGCGCGAGCCACTCGGGCTTGAGCACCCGGGCCGCCGAGAGCCCGAGAAAGATGTCGGCTCCGGTGAGCAGCTCGGGGAGCACGCGGGCGGTGGTGGCCTGGGCGAACTTGGCCTTGTGCTCGTCCATCTCCTCGGTGCGGCCGGCGTAGACGACGCCCTTGATGTCCGAGACGAAGATGTTCTGGCGCTTGAGGCCCAGCGCCACCAAGAGCTCGAGACAGGCCAGCGCCGCCGCGCCAGCTCCGGCGCAGACGAGCTTGACCTCGTCGATGCGCTTGCCCACCACGCGAAGGCCGTTGGTGATGGCCGCGCCGACGATCATCGCCGTGCCGTGCTGGTCGTCGTGGAACACGGGGATGTTCATCCGCTCCCGGCACTTGCGCTCGATGTAGAAACATTCTGGGGCTTTGATGTCTTCCAAGTTGATGCCGCC
>PMBV01000271.1:0-15325 GCA_003153055.1 Myxococcales bacterium | reverse complement strand
ACCGCGGTGCCGTTGGTCACCACGCCCACCAGGTTGCCCCGGGAGGTGAGCGAGGAGACCTCGCGCGGGTCGCGGACGATCTCGTCGCAGGCCGCGGCCACGCCCGGCGAGTAGGCGAGCGCGAGATCGCGCTGGTTGCTGAGCTGCTTGGTCGGCTGAACCGAGATCTTCCCCGGCGGCGACTGGCGATGGTACTCGAGCGACGCGGCGCGGACGTCTGTGTCGGACATGCAGCGATTCCTTCCACTCGAGAGGCTTCTCGTCAAAGTGGATTGTGGGGAGGGAAGCGAGGCATGATGAGGCCCCGAGGCTGGCGACAGGAGTGATACCTTCTGACATGGCGTCGTTTGTGACGCGCCATGGCAAATCAGGTGAGGTGTATCGCCTCGGCTCATGGTGCAGAATTGACTGAGAAAGAGTTTCAGGAACCTCTTTGGTGGCCGTCTTGAGTGAGATGGTTCCAATTCGGCAGATTCGCGCTCGGTTCGACGTACGAAGCCTCGTGGTGTACCAGGCCTACAATCAGGCGATCGCCGCCGCGGCGCTCGAGGCCCAGCGCTTCGTGCCCCCGTTCTCGGTGGGCCGCATGACGTGGGTGAAGCCCTCTTTCCTGTGGATGATGGAGCGGTGCGGTTGGGGCACCAAGAGCAACCAGGAGCGGGTGCTCGCCGTGCATTTGTACCGTGAGAAGTGGGAGGCCGCCTTGGCCCAGGCCGCGCCCAGCAGCTTCATTCCCGGGGTCGACCCCGACGTGGAGGCGTGGCGAGCGCGGGTGGCGACGGCGCCGGTGCGCATTCAGTGGGACCCGGAGCGGAACCTGCGGGGCGAGAAGCTCGAGCACCGGTCCATTCAGGTCGGCCTGGGTCGGGCCGTGGCCGCCGAGTACGCCTCCGAGTGGATCGCCCGTATCGAGGATTGCACTCCGCTGGTGAGCGAGCTCCGTGGACTCAGGAGCCAGGGCGAGTACGAACGAGCTGCCCGGATGCTGCCCGTCGAGCGGCAGTATCCACTCGACGCTTCGCTCGCCGAACGGTTGGGGATCTGACACCGGCTGAGGAGCGGCCTTGAGGCTGGAGTGGTGTCCTGGGGGGCAGGGCTCCGGGCCAGCACGACCAGCCCCTCGGGTACACCGCGAGGTGTCACGGACGTTGTGCCGTCAACGCCTCGTGAGAGGTCCAGTGGGCCTGGGTCTCCGAGCGCGTCATCAGGGTGTACCAATCAGTACACCGCGATGACAGAGGTGATGAGGAGGCCGCGTTCGTCACGAAGCATCCCCTTCCCGACGAAGGAGGAGTGCGACGCGCAGGTTCTCGAGTACCAGCATCTGGCCGCTTGCCTCGCGCAGGCGAAGCTCATCTCCCCGACCTCGACGCGCCTCATGCGAACAGTGAAGCGGCGCCTCGGAGGTGAGTCGCGGTCAGCTCTCGGCGCTGGTCCTGCTCACCATCGAGGACGGCATGCTGAAGATACCGGGCCGAGCGCGGCAGGCTCCTCGGGACGAGGTTCCCGGGGTGACGGGGATGCGGCGGAGTTCTGGACGCCGTCATCCTGCGCACGGGCACCCACCTCCAGAGCCCTCCACGGCGCGGAGCCGCTCAACGACGAAGCACAGCACCGGGACCAGCGTGCCCCGCCCACAGTGGCTGTGCAACTGGGTGAGCGTCGAAGACCTCAGGGCTCGAGCTTTTCGAGCAACAGAGACGTCTCGAGCTGCAGGTTCGCCCCCACCGCACGGGCTCTCAGTTGCGCATGGCTGATATACAGCATGCCGTCGGTGAGTACCGCGTCAGCGAAGAAGCCCACCGCGCCGGCCGAGGACAATGGAGCGCCGACCACCCACGTGCTCGAGCGCCGGGCGAGCTTCAGGTCGCCGTGTGTCGCGTCCTGGTACACCGCGACCATTCCACCATCGGGCATGAAGACGATGGCGCTGTCGGTGCCGACGAAGGACTCGACGCCCGAAGGGTCCTTCCCGGTGTCGATGACCTCCGCCGCCACGCCCGCGCGGAAGCCTGGGGCCAGGTACAGCTTGAACGCCCTCGAGGTAGCGTCGTGGTAGCTCACCGCGACCTTTCCCGTCGCTGGGTCGACCTTCACGTCGGGGAAGAACCCCGTGTCTCCCACCGCGTCGAGGACCGCCGCTGAAGAGGCGCCGCTGGCGGTGACCGTGAAGCCGACCAGCTCACCCTTGGCCCTCCCCGCGTCCGTGACCTCTCGGCGCATCGCAGCCACAAGGGCCTCGTCGCCCCGGAAGGCGAGGGAGGCGAATACGCCGACTCCCAGCGGTACCTCGTTGAGCTTGCTGGGGGCGGCCCGGGCGGAGCAGGTCGGCGTGCCGCTCACGTCGACGCAGACCTGATTCGAGGCGCAGGCGGAGCAGCCCGTCGCGGCGTGGAGGCAGGCCGGCCCCGAGCCCACGGTGGCGCAGGTGCCGGTGCAGCCCTCACAGGGGTGCGGCGTGAGCGCCAAGCACGAGAGGCTCTGCACCACCCAGTCTCGCCCCGCGGAGGGCGTCGGCGTCTTTGCTCGAGCCAGCTTGAGCGCGGTGACGAGGCCCGGCCGCCCCTGGGGCCGCGGAGATGGGCAGCCGTCGATGGCCGCGCTGTCCTGGGCCGAGCTCTGAAAATACGCCACGGCCGGGCGGCCTGCCGAATCAACGGCGATGGAGGTGTAGCGCCCGACGTCGCTCGCGGCTCCATCCACCACGTGGCTCGACCACGCGCCTGTCTCATCGCGCATGGCCACCTTCAGGTCCCCATGGGTGACATCGTAGTAGCTGACGTAGAGCCGCCCGTCGGAGGCGACGATGTCCGAGGCGCGGCCTACGTCTTGCCCTGGCTCCTCCACGCCGCCGCGAGGGCCCGAGGGACCCCAGGTCGGTCCACCGTCGGGTACGCCGTCGACCCAGGTGCGGGAAGCGGGCTGACCGTCGAGGCCATACGCCGCCACCACCAGGTCTCCATGCTGGCCGTCGTAGGCGCTGACGTACACCGCCCGACCCGGTTCGGCCGCGATGGCCGAGAACCGGCCGAGGTCGTGGGAGCGCAAGGGCGGCAGCTCAGCGCAGACACACGCCACCCGAGGCAGGGCGCAGGCGTCCCACAGGTTCCGAGCGTCGTCGAACGTGGCGATGAAGCCCGGAGCGCACGTCATCGGGCACTTCGCTCCCTCCCGGCCGGTGGGCGCCGAGTAATCCTGACAGCGATCGATCGTCGGCACGCAGGCCTTGCCCGGCTCGCAGTGGCCTCCGCAGGGGAGCCCGGCCAGACACTCGCCCTGAAAGCACGACTGTCCAGACGGGCACTCCTTATTCAAACCACAGGCCTTGAAGCGACAGCGCCGCGACGTGCCGTAGGCATCGGTATACACCTCACAGAAGCGATCCTTCAGCGCCCCACAGTCGGTGTCCTGGGTGCACGAATTGGCTTTATCCAGACATCGCTGACGGTTCGTCGGGCAGGTCTCTCCGGGACAGCAGTCGGCCTCCGTGGCGCACCCGCGATCCACGAAGAGGCAGCATTGAAGCCCGGCGAGGCCGGCGACCTCTTGGCAGGCGTAGTGGTCGCCACACCCGGCGTCGACCGTACAGGCCGTCGTCATGCCCGGTTGAGCCCCGGCGATGCCCCGACAGGCCCCGGTGACCACGGGAGACGTGCCGCAGGTGCACCCAGCCGAAAGGGTCAGCACGACAAGCAGTGCGGGAAGGCCGCGTGGGAGTGCCGACATGCGTGTTCCTCGAGGTGGCAGGGTGCAGTGGGTACACTACGCGGCGCGGGACCGGAAGGGGTGAGCTCACACCAAGGCTCCGCTTCGACCTCGAGGCGCTATGGCTCCCGCACCATCCGGTGCTCCACCAGGTCCGAGGGCGTGGATGGCCGGAGCACCTGACAGCCCTCATCCACCTCGGCGAAGGGCTCGGTCCTGAGCGTGAGGCCCCCGTCTCCACACTCGAGGACCTCGGTGCGGAACGAGACGTCGCAGCCCTGGCCCTGAGGACTGATGAGGCGAGCCCGGGTGGCGCCGATGAAGCCACTGGGGGTGCGGTCGAGGACGAGGACGGCCAGCGGCTCCGTGCTCGCGGCCCCGGCGTCGGCCTGAGGAGCCACTCCAGCGTCGAGCCGGAACCGGCGGGGTCGAAAGCCGGCGTCGATGGCCGGAGCCGCCCGATGGGCCGTGAGCTCGAGGGCCCCGCCGTCATCCACGCCGTCATAGACGAAGGTGGCGTCGCCCAGGAGCACCCAGCGCCCACCCTGGAGCTCGAGGCAGCCGGCCGGCACTTGGGGCGGCAACGGCGGTGGTGGCGGCGGTGGCGGCCTCACGCAGGCGGAGAACAGGACGAGCACCGCGAGCCCACGAATCATGCGGCCACCCTACCGGCGCTTGGGCCACCGTCAACTTCGGGCTGCTTCTCGATCGCCACCTCGACGGCCGTCGCGCCCAGCGCCCGCTCGAGGTCTTGGGTCCCCAGGCGCACCAAGAAGCCGCGAGCACCGCCGTTCACGTAGATGCTGGGGAGCTCGAGGATGCTGCGCTCGAGGTACACCGGCATGGGCTGTGCCTCGTGCTCGTCCTCGCGCCTGACAGCTTGGCAGGCACGGACCTCGGTGGTTGCCAAGGCGTCAAATTGGCCCGTGAAATAGCTCCTCGGGCGGCGCCGTTCTGGCTTCGTGCTCACGACGCATGCCGCGCCGGGCGCCTCTGGAGTCACCCATGGTTCATACGACCGACGACCGCCCACAGCGGCATCCTCCCATCGAAGAGCTGGTTCGGCACGTGGTGGCCGCGCACCTCGAGTGCAGCACCTCCGAGGTCCGCCCCCGCGACGACCTCGAGAAGGACCTCGGCATCACCCGCCTGGGGGTGGTGCTCATCGGCCTCGACCTCGAAGACGTGCTCGACGTGGCGTTGCCCTTCGAGACCATGGACCCGGTGCGCACGGTGGCCGACCTGGCGCGCGTGGTCGCGGAAGCGCGGCGCACGTCTCGCGGGCTCCGCTCCGACGGCCTGGGCTATTTCTTGCGCGAGGGTGGCTCGTCGTCGTCCACCTCGCTGGGGCCCTTCCTCAACCCCAGCCGTCGGCGCAGCTCCCTGGCCGACTGGCGCGACACCTCCACGGTCTGACCTCCCACGGTGCGGGCCAAGTAGCCCCCCGTCTCGAGAGGCTCGAGGTGCGTCACGGCCTCGAGGTTGAGCAGCGCCCTCCGGTGCACCCGCTCCACCCGCCCGGCGCCGAGCCGCTCCTGCAGGTCCTGAAGCGTGAAGTCCGTGAGGTACGACGCCCCCGCAGTGTACACGGTGACGAGCTCGTCCTCGAGGACCGCGTGGGTGACGGCCGCCGGGTCGATGAGCGTCACGCCCTGCCGCGTGCTGATGGGCAGGCGAGCCAGCTGGTGCTGCCGTACCTCGGCGAGGAAGCGGGTGCGCTCGTCTTTCCCCTTGGCGCGGTCGAGGGCCTTCTTGAGGCGCTCCAGCTCGACCGGCTTGAGCAGGTAGTCGATGGCCCCGGTGTCGAAGGCCTTCACCGCGTGCTCGGCGTAGGCAGTACAGAAGACGACCAGAGGGCCGTCGCTGGGCCACATGGCCATCGCCTCGGTGCCGGTCAGCCGCGGCATCTGCACGTCCAGGAGCACCAGGTCCACTCCCCCGGCCTTCACCCGCGCCAGCACCTCGTCGCCGTCCTTCGCTTCTCCGACCAGCTCGACGTCGTCCATCGCCGAGAGCAACCGGCGGAGGCGGCCGCGGGCGAGCTCTTCGTCATCGGCGATGAGGACCTTGAGGGCCATGGGTCAGTGCTCCAGGGGAAACGTGAGGGTCGCCCGGGTGCGCGCTGGCGACACGGTCGCGATGTCGAAGCGGGCCCTCGAGCCGAAGGCCAGCGTGAGGTGCTTCTCGAGGGTGGGGAGGCCATCGCTCCCGGCTCGCCGGCCCTTGAAGGGCCCGGGGTTCTCCAGCGTCACCGTCACCCACGTCGGGCTGGCGGTCACCTCGAGGCGAAGGAGGCCACGGTGTCCCGCTCCCGGGCCGTGCTTCATTGCGTTCTCCACCAATGTCATGAGGCACAGCGGCGGCACCTGAACCTGGGGCAGCGGGGTCGGCAGCGCGCACTCCAGCGTGAACAGGGCGCGGTCGCGCATCAGGTGGAGCTCGAAAAGACGCTGGGCCAGCTCGAGCTCCTTCTCGAGGGGCCAGGTGGTGGCCTTGACGCCGTCGAGCATCACCCGGAGCATCGCCGAGAGCGCCAGCACCGCCCGCTCGGCCACCTCTCCGTCGATGCGGCACCACTCAGCGATGGCGTTGAGCGTGTTGAAGAGAAAGTGGGGCTCGAGGTGAGACTTGAGGGCGAGGAGCTGGGCCCGCTCGGTCTCGAGCTGCAACCGCTCGAGGCGCTTCTCGAAGCCGATGTCACGCGCCAGGCCCCAACCGCCCACCAGGAAGAAGGCGGTGGTGACGGCGATGGAGGTTCGATCGGTGAGGAAGGTGGTGCTCATGCCGAGGACTCGCGGCACGCCGACGCCCATGCCCAGCATCACCCCCACGCCCACCAGCGCGTAGAGCACCACCCGCACCGCGCCGTGGCTCCAGTCGAGGCCGTCGGGGAACAGCACCCGGTAGGACACCGGGGCCACGGCGAGAAACGCGAGGACGTAGGCGACGCCGAGGGGCACGGCCAGCGGGTCTCGACTCCAGCGGGCCTGGGCGATGATGAGGGGCACCCCGACCAACACCACCGGCCACAGGCGCCGAGGCCGCAGGAGGGCGCGCCAGGTCGCGCGCACGATGGAGGTCTCGGGTACCAGCTGCACGGCCACGAGCCTCGCACAGCCCTGGCGGTGGACGTGAGCCGACGCGCTGGGCGGTCGCCGGCCTCGCTCCGGCGGTCGTGCGCGGCGCCCAGAGGCCCGTTACCCACCTGGCCCAGGAGGGAGCACGATGATTGAAGAAGGGAAGAAGGCCCCGGTGTTTTCGCTCAAGGACCAGTCGGGGCAGACAGTGAAGCTGGCCGACTTCGCGGGAAAGTACGTCGTGTTGTACTTCTACCCGAAGGATGACACCCCTGGCTGCACCAAGGAGGCGTGCAGCTTCCGCGACGAGCACTCGAAGCTCGAGAAGGCCGGCGCGGTGGTCCTGGGGGTCTCGCCCGACGACGAGAAACGGCACGTGAAGTTCATCGAGAAGTACAAGCTGCCCTTCACCTTGCTGGCCGACACCGAGCACGCCGTGGCCGAGAAGTACGGCGCCTGGGGCGAGAAGAACAACTACGGGAAGAAGTACATGGGCATCGTGAGGAGCACCTTCCTCATCGGTCCCGACGGCAAGGTGGCCAAGGTTTGGCCCAAGGTGAAGGCCGAGGGCCACGGTGAAGTGGTGCTGGAGGCCCTCCGCGCGCTGGGTTGAGCGCAAGTGCCCAGCGCACCCGACACCCGAAGAGCTGCTCGTCTTCGCTCACCGGCACGCAGCGCTTCCCCTGAGGGCAGGTGGCTCCGCTGTCTGGGGTGCACGACTCGAAGCAGAAGGCATGAGGCCCGCTCACCCCACAAACGAAGCCTCGCGGGCAGGTGGGGCCGATGCCGGGGTTGCAGGGGCTGGCGCACTCGAACTGGGCACAATTCGTGCCGAGGACCTCTGTGCAGCGCGCCATCGTTGCGGGAGGAACGGTCGCGGCCGTTCAAGTGCCGGAACGAGGAGAACGCCCGGGCTTGGGCACTCCTCATCGAGGAGTTCTACGGCGGCGGAGTGGATCTCGTACCTGGGTGCCACGAGGGGCGCTGAAGAAGGTCATCCAGGAACGGCACCCGCCTCAGGGGGAGAGGGCGGCGCGGCTGCTCCGCCGTGCCTCTTGCGACCAGCGCCCCGACCTCGAGTCAGTGGCCCTCACGGGCTTCGCCACACCGAAGACGGCCTTCTCGGACCAGTCCGGCAGCGTGATCCTGGCGCCTCCAGCCGACTCGGGCGTCAGCGTGCGCGAAACGTCATGTCCCACCTACTCAGGACGCACACGCGGCGTTCGCGAGCCCCGCGACCGACCATGGGCGAGGTGGCCGAGGGTCCCCAGCAATGTCACCAATGGTACCATTCGGAGGGCCTCACGGCAGATGGTACCATTGGTACTGTTCCTGGCGACCTTGCCCCGAGGGACGGAGCAGGCTTCGCCGATGGAGCTCAGCGGCCTGTGTGCCCGAGCCCCGCGACGCGAGAGCACGGTGAGCAGGAGGAGCCACAATCCATGCATCACTCGACCGATCGGCCGAGGGGCTCTTGGTGATTGCTCGCAACCCCATGACCCAGAGTCGCCGCTGCGTCGGAGCTGGGCTCGCTGGAGGCGAGGAAGGACGTGCCGAGGCTCATCACCAGGGTGAGTACGAGCAGGGCGAGGAGCGCGCGGCGTTGGCCCGGAGCGAGCACGCGAGGCTCAGGGGTACAGCATCGAGGTCTGCCAGCCGTCACCTTCCCTGACGTAGATGTCTCGCCAGTGCAGTCGGTAGGGGTGGGCCTTCCAGAACTCGAAGTAGTCGGGAGCGAGGCACCAGCCGCTCCAGTGAGGTGGCCGGGGCACGTCGCGGCCTTCGTACGTCTTGGTCAGCTCGTCCACGCGCGCCTCGAGCACCGCGCGGCTCTCCAGCGGCTGGCTCTGGAGCGAGGCCCAGGCCCCCAGCTGGGACAGCCTGGGTCGGGTGGCGAAGTAGGCGTCGGCCTCGGCGTCGGTCACGGTGCCCACGAGCCCTTCGATGCGCACCTGTCGCCCCAGCGCCGGCCAGTAGAAGTTGACCGCCGCGGCCTTCTTCGCTGACAGGTGGCGCCCCTTGCGGCTGGCGTGGTTGCCGTAGAAGACGAAGCCCCGGGTGTCGAAGTCCTTCATCAACACGGTGCGAATGGTGGGCCGGCCTCGCTCGTCGACGGTGGCGAGCTGCATCGCGTTGGGGTCCTGGGGAATGGCTTGCTTGGCCTCCTCGAAGACCTTGGCGAAGCGCTCGAAGGGCTCGCGGAAGGGAGTCATGGGTCACTTGTTGAGCGCGATGGAGCGAATGAACGCCCGCGGGTGCCGCACGCAGTCCACCAGCCCCGACGCCACGTCGAGGTAGTGCGGGAATCGATCCTCGGGCTCGTCCATCGGGTCGTGCATGGTGTCACGGTTGGCGCGGTACCAGCGAACCCATCGGGCGACCTCCGTGTGGGTCATCGTGAACGCGAGGCCTTGGGCCAACACCATCTCCTTGAGCTGGGAGCTGTAGCAGAACGCCCGCGGGCCACTGCCTTGCGCCCGCTTCGCCTGCTCCACCGCCCCGCGCAGCGCGGTCCTCTCTCCCATCGCCGCGAGCGTGGTGAAGAGTGGCACCGGCATGCCGCGGGCGATGCAGAAGCCCATGTAGTGGTAGTAGCGGGGGTTGAAGTCGATGAGCAGGTGCTTGCCGTCAACGCGCAGAAACTCCAGCTCGAAGACCCCGTAGTACCCGGCCTCGCGACAGAGCTCGCGAATCCGCTCGTTCAGCTCCGGCGGCACTTCCACGTCTTCCAGGCACAGCGACAGGCCCATGCGCCGCGGCCGCTGCAGGAGCTTCACCACCCCGCGGGTGACGAACAGCTCGCCCGTCTCGTCGATGAAGCCAGACACCTGGATGCTGTTGTCCATGCCCTCGGCGAAGTACGTCTGCAGCAACGACAGCGTCGCCTCGGGTAGCTCCGACGACAGGTCGGTGACTCGGTCGCTGCGCTCGCGGTACGCCTTCGCTTGGCGCACCAGGTCCTCGCGCGTACCCACCAACACACCCTTGTCGCGAGCGCGCGAGAAGAGCTGGGTGCGCTGCTTGATCAGCACGGGCATCGGTAGGGTGCGCGCTGCCTCCTCGAGCTCGGCGTCGGTGCGCGGCGCGGCCGCCGGTGGCGTATCGATGCCCACGCGCTGGCACAGCTCGTTCAGCGAAGCCTTGTCGAGGAGCTCGTTCAACACCTTCACCGGAGGCGCGAAGAGCTTGAAATACGGCGCCAACGCATCGGCGTGCAGCGCCTGGAACCACGCGAGGTCGTCCGAGGTCGGGTAGAGCACCGCGCCTGGGTCACGCTGTCCGAGCTCGACAAGCCAGCCCAACAGCCGGCTGGGCTCCGAGAGCGCCGGGCAGCGGAGTCGCCGGGTGACGTAGCGGGAGCCCATGGCTGGTACGCCAAAGGCATCACTCGCCATCCACACCGGATAGCCGAGCGAGCCCAGGCCGCGCGCGGCCGCGAGGGTGCCACAGTTTTGTGGCGTTGTCAGGAGTATTGGAGGTAGCACAAGCCGGTGGAGATTCTGTTTCGGGTGTAATTCGGCGACTCATCGCTCACGACTGAGCTGACCTTCCCCCCCTGTACACTCTGAGGGAGAGCCCTCTGGGCTTCAAGGAAAAACGAGCGACAGTCTCGATTGAAGCATCATGCGAACGCGGTGAACTCGCGGGGTCGGTCGATGTTGCTGTCACCCGCGGTGACAAACCAGCCGCGCGCCCGGGCCGCGAGAAGCCGCTCGCCCCAGGTCAGGTTCCTCAGGTCTGCGAAGAGGGGCCACCCACTCGCGTGGCGACCAAACCCGGCAGCGGCGAACGCCGTGGCAGGGAACGGCGAGGCACACAGGCAGTAGGCCACGTCGGCACCGCGCGCCCGCAACGTGGCCGAAGCGAGCGCGAGCAGCGGCGCGACGGCCCAGTGCTCACAGGCGAAGTCGACGACGTGTCCGGCGGTGACCCGACCTCGTGTTTCCGTTCTCAACACCGCGTGGCCGAGGGCCTTCGCGCCCTGCATCAGGTAGTAGAGGCCGTAGCGATCAGCCATCGGAAAGCGCCCGAACCGCCACTCCAGGAAGGCGCGGTCCCGCTGGCTCGCCACCAGGAGCCCCGGGGCGGCCCGGGCCCAGGCCTCATCGGAGCGCTCGTCGAAGCACCTCACCCGCACGAGGTCCAGCCCCGCCGCCCGCAGCACCGGTCGCCATGCTCCCTCGATGCCGCGCATGGCGGCCGCCACCGGGCGGGCGGCGAGGCGGAGCACCCGCGACGAACGTGCCTCGAAGAACGCCGAGGTGAGT
Source organism: Myxococcales bacterium (assembly GCA_003153055.1). The sequence goes on along the minus strand of PMBV01000271.1, from coordinate 4,275 downwards.
GGACGGACATGCAACGGCACGTCGCCGAGGTCGCTCCAGCCCAAGCGACGAAACATCACGCCAGCGTCGGCCGAGACGTCGATCGACAGCGTCAGGTCGGAGTCGGACGCCGCCTTGGCCAGCGCCTTCCCGATGCCGCGCTGGCGCACGTTGGGGTCGACGACCAGGTCAAGGACCCAAAGGGCGGTGCGGCGGGCGCCTCCCACCTGGAAGCGAGTGCGGTATCCTCCTACCTGCCCCCGCACTTCCCCCTCGGTACGGTAGAGCCAGACCGCTGGCGCCCCGGGAGCGGCGTGCGGTTGGTCGAGGGCCCATTCCAGGTACCGTGGGCCAGCCTTGAAGGACTCCGGGCCGTACATGGCACGCCTGAACGCCAGCACATCNNGGCTCTGATGGATTGACGGGGGGTGTGCGTGCGCTGGAGAGCGCCGCGTTCAGCATGCCACTTTCAAACTCGCACCGATGCCGCGTGAGGACCTCTGTCTCCATTGGGCAACGCCTCCGAGAGGGGCCAACCTGAAGCGAGGGGAACTGGTGACAGGCCAATATCAGGCTCGCGAAAGCCCGGAAAGGGGGCTTCGAAGGACCTGTCTCTGAAGCGGGAGAGGCCTTACGCCTTCGGACCCACGTTCGGCCTTGCGGGACGAATAAGCCCTACCTCAACTCCCTACCGCTTTGGCTGTTCCCCTGAGCCACGCCATGCCATGACGGGGGGCCACACCCCTGATGCGCATCCTCTTCCTCAGCTCCGAGGTCGGGCCCTACTCGAAGTCCGGAGGGCTCGGTGACGTCTCAGGTGCGCTCCCATCGGCGCTGGCGGCGCTTGGGCACGAGGTGCGCGTGGTGACGCCGCTGTACCGCTCGGTGAAGGCCGCTGGCTTCGTGGCCGAGCCGCAGCCCCTCACGCTGTCGTTTCCCTTTGGTGAGGTGGAGGTTCGCTTCACCAAGGCGATGGTCGAGCCCCGCTACACGGTCGTCTTGGTGGACGTGCCCGCCTTCTTCGACCGCCCAGGGTACTACGGCTTCGCCGACGACGCCCGGCGGTTCACGGCCTTCACCCTGGCGAGCCTGTCGTGGGCCCAGCGCGATGGCTTCGACGCCGACGTGGTGTGGTGCAACGACTGGCCGACGGGGCTCGGGCCGCTGGCGCTCAAGTCGGGTTACTCCCACACCCCACTGGGGCGGGCGAAGACCGTCTTCACCATTCANNACCATTCACAACCTCGCCTACATGGGCAACTTCCCCGCGCCTGAGATGGAAGCCCTGGGGATTCCCTGGAGTCGCTTCACCATCGACGGCGTGGAGTTCTATCAGCAGCTCGGCTTCCTCAAGGCAGCACTGAGGCTCTCCGACGTTCTCACGACCGTGTCTCCCACCTACGCCGCGGAGATTCAGACGAAGGAGGGTGGGGTGGGCTTCGAGGGGCTCCTGCGCACCAGGGCGGCCCAGCTCCACGGCATCCTCAACGGCGTCGACGTGCGAGAGTGGAACCCGGCCACCGACGTGCTCCTCCCCGCTCGCTTCAGCGCGTCGGAGCTCTCGGGCCGCGCGGTGTGCCGGGACGCGCTGTTCCCCGCGTTCGGCATCGATCCACCGGTGAATGGGATGCCCGTCTTCGGCGCGGTGGGGCGCATGGTGGGGCAGAAGGGCGCCGACCTGATGCAAGCGGCACTCCCTCGGTTCCTCGAGCGCGGCGGAGCGGCGGTCGTGCTGGGCTCGGGCGAACCAGACCTCGAGCGGAGCTGGCGCTCGCTGCATGCCCGCTTCCCCCGTCGTCTCGGGCTCCACATTGGCTTCGACAACGCGCTGGCCCACCTCATCGAGGCCGGCTGCGACTTCTTCCTCATGCCCTCGCGCTTCGAGCCGTGTGGCCTCAACCAGATGTACTCGCTGTTGTATGGAGCGGTGCCCGTGGTGCGGGCCGTCGGAGGGCTCCAAGACACGGTCCGTGACGTGAGCGAGCCCGATGGCACGGGCATCGTCTTCGGCCCGCCCACCGAGGAGGCGCTGACCAAGGCCATGATGCGCGCCGTCGACCTGTTCCATGACGAGGCGAGGCTGAGGCAGGTGCAGGTTCGGGGCATGTCGCAGGACTTCTCGTGGGGCGCCGCGGCCCGGAAGTACGAGGCGCTGCTTCGGTGAGCTTCGCAGGACCCTGGGCGTTGGAGTAAGGCGATGCGCCGGAGGGATCACTTCATGCACCGGGCCTTCAGCGTCGCCGTGTTGCTCCTCGCTGCCGCACAGGGTCTCCATGCGGCCACAGATCTTCGCCTCGGTGCTGCACGACGAAGCGAAGACACCGTGAGCGACGTGTCAGGCGAGAGGGTCAGCCCGCTCGCCCGCTCCATCGCCTGGGCCTCGCGAGTGGAGTCGGCCCACGCCATCCATCCGGTCACCGGGACATAGAACGGACGCGGCGGTCGGAGGTTGCACGCACGGCGAATATTCAGGAAACAATTCGCCCCTGCGTCGGCGAGCCCGTCATCGGCACAACGCCGCGCCGGTTCGTGGTTCGAGACGGGGAACCGTTCCTCGCTCCACGTCAACGCGGGCGGTTCGAACGGCGCTGTCGAAGCGACACTCCTTCCCCATTTGAAAGAGCGGGGAACCCGGCCTGAAACGCCGGAGCGATAGCTCAATCCGGTAGAGCACGAGACTCGTCATCTCGCTGTCGAAGGTTCGAATCCTTCTCGCCCACCGGGGGCTGTCGCGCGAGCTGGTTGGAGCACGGCTGGAAGCGCCGTGCGCAGGAGCGCCTCACCGCGTCGCCATCGCCGCTCCAGCTCGGTCCAGAGCCCGGGCGGCGCATCGCCCGAGGTGACGCCTCCTTCGCACGGCACCGGGAGGCAGTTCGCCCGCATGCCTCCAGTGCCGGTCAGCGAAGTCAGCCGACCGGCGACGTGCGCCGACCCGTGAGCGCGATGGCCCTCACTTTTTCGAAGCCAGAAGTTGGAACTCAGAACTCAGAACCCAGAAGTCGGCAGTCGAACGCAGCACCACGCAGCAAGGAAGGAGCGCATAACCCATGAAGATCGAGATCAACCAGAACGAGCGCGCGTTCCTCATCGAGGACGGCCGTCCGGTGAAGTACCTGGCGCCCGGCGTCCACAGTGCGTGGCCCCTCTTCCGCCGGGTGAGGGTGGAGCGGGTGTCGACCGTCAACCTCACCGTGGAGCTCGACGAGCGCCGGCTGGCTCTGGTGCCGGCCGAGGACCTCCAGGTGGTGAGCCTCTCGGAGTACGAGCGCGCTCTGGTGTACCGGCGGGGCAAGCCGGCTCTCTGGCTGGGGGCGGGGGTGCACCAGGTGTGGACGGTGGACCGGCAGGTGAACCGCTCGACCGGCGAGGTGGCGCCGATGGTGAGGGTCGAGGTGCTCGACACCTCGGGCGTCGAGACCAAGCCGCTCTCGGCCAGCGCGGCCGAGCTCGCCCGGGGCAAGGACTACGTCGAGGTGACGGCGCCGGAGGGTCACGTGGTCGTCCGGTACGTCGACGGGCAGCTCGATGCCGTGCTGCCGGCCGGCCGTCACGCTGCGTGGAGCACCCAGCGCACCGTCAACCTGGCGGTGATCGACCTCCGCGAGCGCGTGCTCGCGGTCACCGGTCAGGAGGTGATGACCAAGGACCGCGTCACGCTGCGGCTCAACCTGAGCGCCACCATCCGGGTGAAGGACGCCCGGCGGCTGGCGACCGTCGCTCGCGCCCCGGACGACCAAGTGTACCTCGCGGTGCAGCTGTCGTCCCGGGAGGTCGTCACCACTCGGACGCTCGACGAGCTCATCTCGGCTCGTGAGGAGCTGGCGCAGGTGATGACGCCGTCGGTGCGTGCGCGCGCCGAGGGCCTGGGGCTCGAGCTCGTCGAGCTGGGGGTGAAGGACGTCGTGCTCCCCGGCGAGATGAAGGTGCTCCTCAACAAGGTCATCGAGGCCCAGAAGGAGGCCGAGGCCAACGTCATCCTCCGCCGTGAGGAGACCGCCGCGACCCGCAGCCTGGCTCAGACGGCGAAGGTCCTCGACGAGAACCCGCTGCTCGTGCGGCTCAAGGAGCTCGAGGCGTACAAGGATCTCGCCGCGAAGGTGGGCCAGGTGCACCTCGTCCTGGGTGACGGGGCGCTCGAGAAGCTGCAGCTCAAGGCGTGACCAGTGGCGTGCATACAGGGGGCGCAGCCCGAACGTCGGAATCGGGCTGCGGCGTCGTCGGGTAGAGGCACCACCACCTGTCGGCCAGCTGCATCCCATACGGCCTGGGCCCTACTGTTCCCGCAACCGTGGCCGG
>PMBV01000095.1 GCA_003153055.1 Myxococcales bacterium | reverse complement strand
CCGTGATGACACGCTCGGAGACCTCTACCCACCGGGGAGGAGGGACCCGCCAACGGGCGCCGGACGGCGAGCACGCCTTGAAGAGTGAGGCAGGGCTACTGCCCAACCACCGAGGCCATCTGGTCAGCCCCTCGCCGCGAGGTCCCTGGCTCGCCGCGGTGTGGGCCAAATGGAAGAGCACCTTCCATCGCTGAGAGGCGGCGGCATGAGACCGACAACTTAGTTGTCGCGATCAGAGCCTACTTTGCGACAACCTGGTTGTCGCCCCGAAGAAGGGGCCACCTCTCACCACCCTGGTCGTGCTCCATGGGCCGTGCGAGGTCGCCGCTCTCTCCGAGCAGGGGACGGTGCGCGCCCCGAGACCGCGGTGGCCACGAGCCGGGCCATGCACCACTCGACCGACCGGCCGAGGGGCTCGTGGTGCTCGCCGGAGCCCACGCATCGCTCACAGACCCCCCGGCCCCAGGGCAGCGGCCGCAATCTTCGAGCCATAGCCCCAACTCGAGAAGGGCGCTCTCTCGACGCCAAGTCCATGGCTCGCGGGTATCCGAGGAGGGAATTGCACCCGTTTGAGTGGGCCGTGACCCCATTCGGTCCGACGGTGCCGTGCTCGGGAGTCGAGTACTCTTGAGCGATGGTGCGCCTGGTCCTTCTCTGTCTCGTCGTCTCGTCGTTCATCGCCTGCGTGCGTGGCGCCACGCCCAATGGCCACGACACCGAGGCCGCCTCCGTCAAGGCCGAGCAACAGCTGCGGGCTGCCTCCACCCGACCAGCCGCGGCGCTGACTCCAGTGGAGGCCGAGCTCATCGCCCACGGGCCCCGCACCGAGCGCCGCATCGCGCTCACCTTCGATGCGTGCACGACTCGGAACGTGAGCCAATACGACGCCCGCATCACCCGAGAGCTGGTGTCAGCCAACGCAAAGGCAACCATCTTCCTCGGAGGCGGCTGGGCCAAGGAGGAAGCCGACCACGTCAAGGAGCTCGCCGCCAACCCGCTGTTCGAGCTGGGCAACCACTCGTACACGCACCCCCACATGGCCCGAATCGTCGACGCCAAGCGCCTCGATGAAGAGCTGTTGAAGACTCAGAGCGAGGTCTTCGAGCTCACCGGGCAGACGCCGCGACTCTTTCGGCCGCCGTATGGCGAATACAACGAGCGCCTGGTGAAGGCCGCGGCCCAGGCTGGTCTCACCACCGTCGAGTACGACCTCCCGTCGGGCGACCCGGACCAGCACGCCACCAAGGAGCGCCTCGTCGAGTGGGTGCTGCGAATGGCGAGGCCCGGCAGCATCATCGTCATGCATGTCAACCACACCCAGTTTCACACCGCGGAGGCCCTCCCGGCCATCATCTCGGGGCTCCGCGACGGCGGGTACCAGCTGGTGACGGTGGGTGAGCTCTTGCGCGAGGAGCACGCGCTCGGAGGCGATGGGGGCACTGAGCTGTGAGGGTTTCGCGTTTCTTCACGCATACCCGCCTCGACTCCTGATGAGGTGCAGCCCATGAAAAGGGTCCTCCTCGTGCTCGCGGTCCTCATCGTCGTCCCGGTCCTCGCGATCGGCGGCGCGCTGTTCAAGGCCTTCGGCGGCAATCGACCACTGGTCGACGGCGTGGAGCTGCCCGGCGGCGCGCGGCTGGTGAAGGACGGCATCGTCGCGGCCTACGTGCTGCCCGCGGGAGACTCGGCGGTGGCGCTCATCGACTGTGGCAATGACCCGACGGGCGGTCGGCTCATCGCCGAGCTCACACGGAGGGGCCTCGGGCCCGACGCGGTGAAGGCCATTTTCCTCACCCACGCGCACGGCGACCACATCGCCGGCTGTCACCTTTTCCCCAAGGCCGACATCATGGCCTTCGAGGGAGATGTCGGGCTCGCCGCGGGCACTGCTCGCGCCAAGGGGCCGCTGACCCAGTTCATGAGCACGGCTCCCGAGCGGAGAATCACCGTGACGCGCGTGCTCAAAGACGGGGAGGACGTGACGGTCGGCCCGCTGACGGTGAAGGCCTACGCGGCGCCTGGTCACACCGGCGGCAGCGCTGTCTACTTCTCTGGCGGGACCCTCTACTTCGGAGACAGCGCCAACGGTGCCTCCGACGGCACACTCAAGCCCGCCCCGTGGCTCTTCAGCGACGACGGAGCGCAGAACGCCGCCTCGCTCGAGGCCGTCGCTCGGCGCGTCAAGGCCGATGGCCTCACGGTGCAGACGATGACCTTCGCTCACAGCGGGCCGTTCGATGGCGTCTCGGCGCTCGAGGACTTCCGCGGCCAGTGACCATCGCCGCGGCGACTTCTACCTCCTACTGAGGAGCGCAGACGCCTCCAGAGGGAAGCCCGACATTCAGGCACGTGTAGGAGGCCCGGCAAGTGCTCTGGGTGCCGAGGGCGCCGCAGGTCGCGAAGCAGGCCATGACGCTGCCGGTGTCGTCTGCCACGCAGCTCGAGCCCGTCGGGCAAGCGGTGGCACTGCAGTCCTGGGTACAGTATCCGCCCACCCACGCCGCATCGAGCACGCAAAACTGCCCGGTGTCGCACTCGGCGTCGCTCGCGCAGGGACCGCCTATGGCCTTGGCCGTCTTCTGGGGCGCCACGCCGAAGTTCGCGTTGGTGATGTTGGCTCCCGCGGTGAGCGTCAGGATCGCTGGCGAGTCGATGCTCGGCCAGATGCCGAGGCCCTCGCCGTTCTCCCAGGTGCCGTCCCCGTTGTCATCGCTGGCGGCCACGAGGAGGTAGCTGCCGGGCGAGGCCGTGAGCCGATACAGCCCCGCGGCGTCAGCGGCGACTTCGGCCGCAATCTGAGTCTTCCCAGCGGCGTCTTCGTAGAGGAGCATGACCGCCGTCTTCGGCGCGGCTCTCGCGGTCCTCAGATGCACGGCCAGAGGAACGCTCGAGCCCTGGCTCGGGATAAAGGTGCACGAGACGTCCAAGTCCTGGGTGATGCTCGCGGCGTAGCTGACCGTCACCGAGACCCTCGCCCCGGCGGCGATGGAGGTGGGCTTGGTCCACTGCAGCGTGGCGCCCGAGCAGCTCAAGTCCACCGTGATGGGGCTCCCCCCGGGGTTCGACAGGAGCACTGTCTGGGGGCCCGAGGTATCGGTGAGGGTGATGGCGGAGACACTGGTCGTGAGCGAGCCCGGGCCGGTGGGGGTGCCGCCGGACTGAATGGCTCGCAGTGCGGCGGCGGCGTCGATGAGGCCCGTGCCGCAGCCGGTCGCGCAGTTGCTGATGGGTGTGGAGGCTTTGGCGAAGGCCGCCTTGACGTCGGCGACCGTGAGGCTCGGCTTGAGGGACTTCATGAGGGCGACGAGCCCGGCGACGTGAGGGGTGGCCATGCTGGTGCCCATCATCAGCTCGTACCGGCTCCCTCCGATGGTGGAGAGGACGCCGTCGGGCGAGCCATCGCTGTCGTCGTCGCGCGAGGTGTCGCCCCCGGGCCCCGCGACAGTCACCTCAGCGCCGAAGTTCGAGTACGAGGTTCGCTGACCCCGCTGGTCGGTCGCGGCGACGCAGATGACGTTGTTTTGGTTGCAGGGCGTGGAGCTCGCGGTGTCGAGGCCTTCGTTCCCCGCGGCGACGACGATGACGGCGCCCCGGGTCGCGGCGGCGTCGATGACGGTCTGGTAGGCGGCGCTGGCGGCGCCCTTTCCGGTGAGGCTCATGCTGATGACCTGGGCCGGGTGGGCATTGGCCGTCACGCCGGGGACGGTGCCTCCGCTGGCCCAGGTGATGGCGGCGGCGATATCGAGGTTGGTCCCTTGGCCGCCCTTGCCGAGCGCTCGCACCGGAACGACGCGGGAGCCCCAGGCGACCCCCGCGACGCCCAGTGCATTGTTCGAGACGGCGGCGATGGTGCCGGCGGTGTGCGTCCCGTGCCAGCTTGAGCCGGTGGTTCGAGGGTCGTCATCGCCGAACACGTCGGCCGGGTTGCTATCGCGGCCATCGGAATCGCCGGCCATGGTGGCGTCGGAAATCATGTCGTAGCCGGGGAGGATGTTGGCGTTGAGGTCTTCATGGTCTCCGATGCCCGTGTCGACGACGGCGACGACGACGCTCGCGGACCCGGTGGTGAGGTCCCACGCCGCAGGGAGGTTCATCGTCCGGTAGTGCCACTGGGCGATGTACTTCGGGTCGTTGGGCGTCCTGGTGGCGTGCACCACGGCGTTCGGCTCGACGAACAGCCCGGGAGGAAGACTGATGGCCTGGGCTGCGCGCCAGGTGTCGGCCTGGGAGAGCGCGCCGGTGGGGCCGGTGCATGTGAGCAAGTGCAGCCGCTCCGAGCCCCAGCCCGCGTGGGTGCAGTCCAGCGAGGGAGCGGCGGTCTTGATGAGGCTGACGACGGTGTCGGCGGTGAGGAGCTCCTGGGTTCCGATGATGAGGTCGCCAGGCACCACCTCGCCCGCGCTCACCGACTGGGCGATGAGCGCCTTGGTGCTCCCCGTGCGGAATGCAGACGTCGAGCTCACGACCGCGGCCAACCGGTCGGCCCAGGGAGAGTGCTCGTGCACCGATTGGTTGGAGACGAAGACCGAGACTTTGCCCGAGACCGTGCCGGTGCCTCCCGAGCCTCCGCCTCCACCAACGGCCGAGCTCCCTCCACCGACGGCCGAGCTCCCTCCGCCAACGGCCGAGCTCCCTCCACCCCCTCCAGTTCCTGAGCTGCCTCCAGTACCCGTGGGGCTGGGGGTCGGAGGGCAGCCCATCAGGAGAACCACAGCCAGGAGACCTCCACGCCTCGTCGCGCCTTTGAACATTCTCAGTGCTTAGCATCAGGTGAAGAGTGCCGTCGTCACCTCGTGGCTCGAGCGCCAAGCCTGTCGTCTGTATTTGACAGTTTGGAGGGCCAATGCGGCGCGAGCCCAGAGGCAGTACAGTTCCTCGCGATGCCCTGGAACCAAGACCTCTTCAAGCGGGCCCTCGACTTCGCAGCCCGGGCGCACGGTGAGCAGAAGGTGCCCGGCACGGGTGCTCCGTACGTCGTGCACGTGACGAAGGTGGCGACCGAGGTGCTCTGGGCCAGCCAGACCGACGTCCTCGACGTGGAGCTCGCCATGGCGTGCGCGCTGCTCCACGACACCATCGAGGACGCCGGCGTCAGCCGTCAGACCCTCGAGCGCGACTTCGGGCCGGAGGTCGCTCAGGGCGTGGCGGCGCTGACGAAAGACGACTCGCTGCCCAAGGCCGAGCGCATGGCGGACAGCCTCCGGCGCATTCGGCTCGAGCCGCGGGCCATCTGGGCGGTGAAGCTGGCCGACCGCATCACCAACCTCGAGCCACCGCCCGCCACCTGGAGCCGTGAGAAGCGCCAGGCGTACCTGGCCGAGGCGAGGGAGATCCTCAAGGCGCTGCGCGGCGCGTCACCGGCGCTCGAGGGCCGCCTGGCCGACAAGGCCCAGGCCTACGAGGTGCATTGTCGGTGAAAACCGCTCCCTCGGTGGTACACGGCCTGGGCATGGCACGAAATGACGTCTACGCGATCATCATGGCAGGAGGCAGTGGCACTCGCTTCTGGCCGCTCTCCCGCTCCGCCAAGCCCAAGCAGTTTCTTCCCCTGGCGACCAGCCGACCGCTCATCACCGAGACGATGGCTCGGCTGGCGGGGTTGGTGACACCCAAGCGGACGCTGGTGGTGTGCGGTGAGAAGCACGCCAAGGCGGTACGGGCGGCGCTGCCCAAGCTCCCAGCGGGCAACGTGGTGGTCGAGCCGCAGGCCCGCAACACGGCCCCGGCCATCGCCTTGGCGTGCGCTCACGTGGCCCACCTCGACCCCGAGGCGGTGATGGTGGTGCTGCCGTCGGACCAGCACGTCGCCAATGTGCCCGCCTTTCAGGAAGCCCTCGAGGAGGCGGCGCGGGTGGCTCGCACTGGCGCCATCGTGACGCTGGGCATTCGTCCGACGCGGCCAGAGACGGGGTACGGCTACATTCGCTTCGGAGCCCAGGTCGATGGCACCGCGGTGAAGGTCGACTCGTTCGTCGAGAAGCCCGACCGACCCACTGCCGAGGGGTACCTCGCCAGCGGTGACTACCTGTGGAACGCGGGCATCTTCGTGTTCACGGCCGCGTCGATGCTCAAGGCATTCGACATGTTCATTCCCGAGATGGCCGCTCCGCTGCTGGCGATTCGGAAGGCCCTGGGGACCCGCAGGGAGAAGGCGGTCCTGGCCAAGGAGTTCGCCAAGATGCCTGCCCTCAGCATCGACTACGGGGTGGCCGAGAAGGCCGACAACATCATGGTTGTCCCCTGCGACTGTGGGTGGAGCGACGTAGGGAGCTTCAACGCGCTGGCCGAGGTGCGCCAGCTGGACCACGACGGCAACGTGGTGGTGGGCAAGTACGCCATGGCCATCGACTCGGCTGGCTCGGTGGTGGTGGGAGGCGATCGCCCGGTGGCGGTCATCGGCATGAAGGACGTCGTGGTGGTGGACGCCGGCGATGCGATCCTCGTCGTGCCGAAGGACCGCTGTCAGGACGTGCGCAAGGCCGTCGAGGTGCTCAAGGGGCGGAAGCTCCAGCAGTTCCTGTAGAGAGGGCACTCACTCGTCGGCGGAGCTGCCGCGACTCATCCCCGACCGGCGCGCGGGCCGCTCCGACGGCTCCGGTGGCTGGCTGGCTCCCGGCAGTCTCTTGGTGCTCTGAATGAGCGCTCGGGTCGCCGCGAAGCCCTCCTGGCAGCGCTGATTCGTCGGCACCTCCGAAATGCACTCCGAGAATACCCGTGCGGCCTGGCGCCACCGCAGCGGGTTGTTCTTCCTCCCGAACGCGAGCTCCCAGGCACGCTCGATCTCCGGGCTGTGCTCCGACGCGTACTCGGAGGGTGGGTCCGCGGCTGGGGCCACCGTCGCTTCGGGGCCCCGTGGAGCGACCGGCGCTGGCGTGGCCACGGGCGCAGGCTGAGCCGGCGCAGGTCTCTCGTCGTGAGGGCTCGGTGCCGGTGGCGGCGCGGGCACCTCGCGGACGGCTGTCTCTCGAGGCGGGGGCAGGGAAACGTCGGAGGTCAGCGCTCTGGCCGCGAGCCACGCCCCACCCAAGACGGTCGCCGACCCGAGTATCACCAGCATCGCCGCGCGGCTCACCTCGACAGCCTACTCCAGGAGGAGATTCGAGCCTCGGCTCTCACGCGACGCTCGTCGCAGCTCGGGTGTGACCCGAACGCACTGGACTCGCCTCAATCCTGAAATGACTTCTGAAAGGGTTGGTTGGTCGAAGGCTCGTGCGAGGCTGGTAGGTGGAGGCCTCGTGCTCGTGGTGGTGTTGCCCGCGGCCCTGACCGGCTGCGCGGCGACGGTGACCGACTGCGGCTCGGGCGGGTGCGTTTCTGGCGGAGGCGGAGGGCAGGGTGGCGGCTCGGGGCAAGGTGGAGGCGTTGGCGGCGGACGCGTTGGAGGAGGTTCCGGAGGAGGTGGCTCCGACCAGGGCGGGAGCTCCGGTCGGGACGCGGGTGCGCTCATCGAGCCCGACGCGGGGGTGGATCCGAGCTACGACGGCGGCTGCGGCCCTCCGGTGCCAGGGAACCCGACCATTCGCCACCGCTGCGCTCCGCCGACGGACAACGAGTGCGACGGCGTGACTGACAGCGCGCTCTCGAGTGGCGGCGTCCCCGCGACGCGGCTGAATGCTCGGGCTGGCAATGGCTTCGACGACGATTGCGACGGCTTGGTCGACGAAGGGTGCGCCTGCCCCGGCAACGGCATGACCAAAGACTGCTACCTCGTGCCGGCCAGCCAGGTCGCTGAGGCGAGTGGTCTGCCGGTGGGCTGGTGCGCGGCGAACGCCAAGGGCTCGCTCGACTGCTCCGGTGACGAATTTCCCAGCTGGTCCGGGGTGTGCCGTGGAGCGCAGCCGCCCGCCCTGGTCGATACCTGCTCGCCTGGTGACTTCAACTGCGACGGCCTCGACGCCAACAATGCCTCCCAGGGCTGTGCCTGCTCCAACGACGTGCAGTGCCCAACCGAGGTCATCACCGAGGCGCCGTACCCGCCGGCCGGAGCCATTCCAGTCATCGATGGCTCGCGGTGGATTGTCGACGCCGCCAATCGCGACCGTGCGACGAATTGGACCTGGACGGTGCTCGGCGGAGACTGTGACAACGTGCTGCCGTTTCCCACCTTCGCGCTCTACAACCAGGCCAAGTCGACCGCCAGCGGTGCGCGACGTGGCACGCGCACACCGGTTCAACTCGACCTGCTGTCCACGCCGGCCAAGTACGCCGTCTCCAGTGGCTCATCTCTCATCGCCATTCGGGCCTCGGGTTACGGTAGCGGTGTGACTGGTGGGCGTGTCTACCCGGCCTTTGGGCTGTCGGGTGACTACATCGTGCAGGGTGAATTCAAGTTGGATGGGAAGGACCACGTCTGCACCCAGAAGGTCCAGGTGCGAGCGCCCGGCATTCGGGCCGAGCTGTGCTGGGACAGCGTCGGGGGCAACGACCTCGATCTCCACCTGGCGAGGCTCCAGGGCGCGGGCTGCTCGAAGCAGGGGTGGGACCTCACCTGCAATCGCCAGGACTGCTTCTACCTCTCGGAGACAGGCTGCGTGTCGGACAGCAACTCGGCACCCGGTTGGGGCTACGCCGACTCGGCCGACACGGCCTGCCTGGGGTGGTCGAGCAAGCGCGACCCGAACGGGCAGCTCCTGTGCACCAACCCCCGGCTCGATCGCGACAACATCAGCTGCGACCGCTCCATGGCCGACCCGGCGGGCGACACGTTCTGTGGCCCCGAGAACATCAACCTCGACAACCCGCACGATGGCGACTCGTTCGTGGTCGGCGTGAATCACTACGGCTCAGATGTGTTTGCCGGCGCCAACTCGCCCACCTCGAGGGCCCACGTCAACCTGTACTGCAATGGAGAGCGAGTCACCTCCATCGGCTACAACCCAACCACCGGCTCAGAGTTTCCCGTGCTGAATACTCCCGGGGCCGATCGGTCTGGAGACTTCTGGACCGTCGGTACCATCAAGGCCCACGTGAGCGCCTCAGGGCAGTTGACGGGCTGTGACGTGGCCACCGCTCCGTCGCGGAAGGCCGACGTCACTCGTGACGGGCCCGCCGGCTCGTCGGGAGGCAACCCGGTCTGTGTCGACCACGGCTACTCGAACAAGCGCTTCGTCGAGAACGCGAGCCAGGGTGCCCCGGTGGGCTCGGTGCCGACGCAAGCCAGCCAGTGGTGCAAGCACTGAGGCTCACGGGAAGGCGAGGAACGGGAGCGCCTTCCCGAGCTGGGCGGTCCATTCCAGCAGATGCGCAGGCTCGGAGAGCGCCTCGTCTCGCTCGTTCGTCATCGCCCGCAGGCGGAGGCGGCTCGCGCTGAATGGATCCTCCGAGTCCAGCTCGAGCAGCAGCTTGCGCCCGTCGAGCAGCAAGGCGAAGCGGCAGCTCTCACTGCTCCATCCCTGGAACGACAGCCTCGGCTTCCCGGGGCCAGGGCGCTGCAAGGGCTGCCCCGCCAGGCTGCCCCGTGGGAGCGTGTCGAACAGCCCCAGCTCCTCGAGGATGGTGGGCATGATGTCGACGTGCGCGACGCCCGAGTCGGGTCGCTCGAGTGGGCTGCCCGCGGGGAAGCTCGTCGACGGCGCGCCCTCGTCGACCGGGAGATGAACGAAGAGCGGGACCTCCACCTGTTCGCGGGAGAGGTCGGTGCCGTGCGCGTAGACGCCGTGCTCGTTGAAGGCCTCTCCGTGATCGCCGGTGACGATGAGCATCATGTGCTCGAGCCGCCCCTGGGCTCTGAGCGTCTCGAGGATGAAGCCGGCCCGGTTGTCGACCCAGGCCAGCGCGTGACGGTAGCGCTCGTGGAGGAGCTCGCTCCCGGCCCGCTCACCCTCGAGGAGGCTCAACGGGGGCACCGCGCCGGGCGGGGGGCTGAAGTCCGCCGGCCAGGCGTAGTCGAAGTGCGAGCTGTTCAACCCCAGCACGAAGAAGCGCCCGCCTGGGGGCCCTGCGCTCAGCTCGCGAACGAAGCGGTCGACGATCTCCCGGTCCTTCTCTTCGGCGCTGGTCGACAGGGGCTGCGGCTCGAGGTGCAGCCATGGCGCCGGTGGCCCGAAGACGAGAGACCCGAGCTCCTGGTAGTCGAGGCTCGAGGTGGTGAAGACGCGCACGTCGTAGCCCGCGGCCGCCAGCGCCATCAGCGGAAGGGAGCCGGGTTGGGCGTGGAGCGCCTTGAGGTGGTTGTAGGCGAGCGGGTAAGTGCCGGTGAACATCCCGTACCAGGCAAAGTGGGTGACGTTGGCGGAGGTCGCCGCCTTGAGGAGCCGGGTGCGCGGGAGCTGGAGGAGCTTGAGCAGCTCAGGCGTGGTGCGCTCGTCGACCGCGTCTCGCCGGAACGACTCGATGATGATCATCAGAATGTCGGGCCGTGGCCCAGGCGCCGGGTGCAGGTCGGGGGCGCTGGGGAGCTCGGGCACCGGCACATGAACGCTGAACGAGGCGAGGTCTGCCTCGGGCCGGCCGGCCGCGGGGATCTCCAGGGGCTGGGCGCGGAGCTCTCGCTCCCACTCGGCGGGCGTCTTCACCCTCGGGGAGGCCAGCTGCTCCGCGATGAGGGCCGCGAAGGTCACGGCGATGAAGACCGTGGCGGCGCGGCGAGAGATGTTCCAGCGCAGCTTCGACGACAGCGCTGCGCAGCCCTTGAAGAGCGCGTAGAGCCCGGCGATCACCACCAACAACACCAGCGCGCCGCGGAGCACCGAGCCCGGCGACATTCCCACGGCCTCGATGGCGGGGCCCATGCCGCGAACACCATCGGAGAAGAGGATCCGGATCGCCCGGGTGACGTGGTAGCCCAAGAAGGCGTCGGTGGCGCCGTCGATGGCCACCACGGCGCCGAAGACCAGCGCGAGCGTCCACAGCGTATTCAACAGGAACCGTTCGCCGATGCGGCGCGGGGCGAGCGTCACGCTGCGGTCGCGCAAGGAGGTCTCGAGCATGAGCCCGACCCCGCCCAGCGCCAGGCCGCGGCCGATCGCCCCCAGGCTCGACACCAGGAAGCCAGGGCTCGTCAGTGGGTAGATGCCCGCGAGCCGGGCGATGCCCGTGCCGGAGACCGCCAACGCGAGGGCGGCCCAGACGACGACGTTGGTAGTCCTGGGCTTCGAATCAGCTGGGGTCGTGCTCATTCCACCTTCATTCGCCAAGCAGTTGCTTGAGCGCTTCCTCGTACTCCTCGACCATCTTGGGGTCGAGCCCACTGCCGGCGCCCGACAGCTCGGCAGAGATGACGCCGATGTCCTCGTCACCGTGGGCTTCGTCCCACCAGCGGCGCTGGAGCGCCCGCATGGTCCCCGCGTCCTTCGGGTACAGGCGTTCGGCCAGCTCGAGCAGGGTCGATGAGGTCACCCAGCGGTAGCGGCCTTCCTCGACGTAGGTCCGGAGCACCGACACCCACGCATCACTCCCCAGGCGCTGGCGAAAGGCATCGAAGAGGAGCGGGGCCTTCCCATACACCAGGGCGGCGTACTCCACGTTCGAGTCGAAGGCCCAGGTGGGACGGTTGGCGGCGGCGTCCTTGCCTCCTACCATTCGGTGGAGCTGGTAGGCGGCCTTGAGCTGCGCGTCGCGGAGCTCGTCGGCGGCCTTCTTCCCGTGGCGCCACTCCATCAGCAGCAACGCGACGTGCTGAGTGAGGGCCTCGTCCACCACCGGCTCGAGGATCGGGTCGTTCCCCACCAGCATGGCGAAGTACTGGTGGGCGACCTCGTGCTCGATGGTGAACTCGAGGGTGGCGTCGAAGAGGCGCTTGAGCGCCGGGCCCAGGTCACCCATCAACTGAGCCAACGCTTCGTTGTCGCCCAGGGCTCCCAGGCCCAGCGCCGCCAGGGGGTTGACGGTGCCCTGGTAGAGCGCGCGAGAGATGGTGACCAACCCGGGGAACTCCATGCCACCGGCGCCAGCTCGGAAACGAGCCTCCACCACCCGCAGCGTCTTGAACGGGTAGGCGCCGAGCCGGCTGTCGAGAAGCTCGAGGGCTTGGGCGGCGTCGTCGAGGGCCCGCCTCCCGCTCGCCGTGTCTCGGCTCGAGTGCCACGACTCGATGGTGATGTCTCCCAGCTTCCGGGCCTCGGAGACGTAGCCCTGGGTGATGAGAACGGGGAGCTCGCGGGCCGCGGCCAGGGCGTAGGTGAAGCGCTGGCGGCCGCTCTTCTCGGGGATCTCTCCCGAGAGGAGCCCTGGCGCGAGGGCTCGCCACCCGGCCGGCACCGTCACCGCGAGGACGAAGTTCGACGGGTCGAAGGTGCCGAGGTCTCCGATGCCGGCGGGCCCCTCGGCGAGCGCTCCGTCTCCTTTCATGGGCGCCACCATGGGTACGATGCCCACGAGGCTGACCAGGTCGGAGCTGGCGCTGAAGGCACCGTAGTCACCGGGGCCATCGTCGGGCAGGCCAACGGCCTCGTGCTCAGGGAGGAGCGGGACCTTGGCCGCGAGCTTGAAGAGGAGCGTGCTGGGCTTTCGGGGCTCTAGCGGCACTGGGAACCGCACCCGCAGGAGCGAGCGGTCGACCTGACGGAGCGGAAGTTTCTCGCCGTCCAGCTCGACGCCCGTCACGGCGACGGCGCCGGGGTGGGCCGCGTTCGGTGTGAGGCGGAGGTGAAGCTCGCTGAGCGGTTTGTTCGGGGTGAGGGTGAGGAGGACGCGGCCCTGGACTGTGCGGCGAACCGGGTCGACGTCGAGCTCCACTCGGTAGAGCGGAAGGTTCTCAACCGGGCCAGCGGCCTTCTCGAGGCGGGCGCGCTCACCACTCCGAAGCCCTTCGAGGGCGATCTGCACCTCGACCGGCGGCGCGGCGAGCACGGGCAGGGCGAGCGCGGAGACCAGCCAGGTGACCTCGAGCCCTCGACGCATGGGCCGAGTGTAGCCCGGAATTTTCACCGGCGTGGCGACCTCGAGGCTACCTTCGAAGAGCTCGCCGGGGCTACTTCCCGTAACCCGCCGAGACGATGTTGGCCTGGATGGCGTCGTCGACAGCATCCGATGGGTTCCCGATGGTCATGGCCCCCTCGTAGAAGGTGCCAGTCCCGCCGTTGCTGCCATCGCCGCCGGTGCCCAGAATGATGGCACCCTCGAGCTTCTTGGGGGCGTAGCCAGGTGAGGGCCGGACGCTGTCCCAGGTGGTGACGAGCTTGCCCGACTGCGCGTCTCCGCCCTTGAGCGCAAAGTGGTTCCCCGATGGGCCCTTCAAGAAACCCGTGGCGAAGGTGGCGATGATGGACTTGGCGTTCGGCGAGGTCGAGGTCGTCTGCCAACCGCCCTTGTCGCTCTTGAACATTCCATTCTCGAGGTCCGCCGCCAGCCAGGGGCCGTTGCCGTCGCCCTTCCCGCCCCACGTGGTGTCGGTACCCCAGTAGAGGGCCTCCATGGTGCCGTTGCCGTCGTCTTTGCTGTTCGTCTCGGCGTTCCCGTAATCGAAGCAACAACTGTTGCTGAAGCGCTTGCCATCCACCACCATGTACATGGACTCGGCCTGGTCGCCGGTGGCGACTCCCTTGGTGGCGTTGTTGCGGTACGCCACGCTGTCGGCCGTCACGTAGATGCCGTACGCGACATGCCCGCTCACGGTGATGCGGCCCTTGGTGGCGCTAGACTCCTTGCCCCCGTTGGGAAGCCAGGTCGCCCCCGACGGAGCCTTGCGCAGGTCGTTCTTCTGAGGTGATTGATCGTAGAGGACGGAGATGGTGCACGTCGAGCCCGAGCAGAACGAGTCCTGGACCGAGATGTCGACGAAGCCTCCCGGTGCGGACACGGGGATTTCCTTGGTAGAGCCGTCGGACTTCTTCACCTGGTAGAGCGCGCCGGAGTACGCTGCGTAGAGCGCCCTCACTGTGCTGTGCGCCGACACGCAGGGGGTTCCGGCGTCGGCGTAGATGTCACACGGCCGGGCTGCGGCGCCGCCACCGCCGCCCTCAGGCGTCGAGCCGCCGTCCACCCCCCTGCCACCGCCACCGCCGCCGGCGCCGGTGCCACCGCCGGTACCGCTGAAACCTCCACCGCTGCCGCCGCTGCCGCCGCTGCCGCCGCCCACACCACCGCCGCTGATGCCACCGCCGCCGATACCTCCTCCGCCGACGCCATCGCCGCCGCCACCGCGAGGAGGAGGAGAGTTCCCTGCGTCATGGCAGGTCCCATCAAACGAGCAGAGGCCGATGTCTCCGACCAGCCCATCGCCGCATGCGGCCCACAACCCGCAAGAGGCCACGATAAGGACTCGGGCGGCATGGTTCATGGGTTCTCGGTCGGTAATGGGCGCACGTTTCGAAGAGTTCTCGGGGAGATCAGATGCCGTTCGAAGGAAATCGGGTCACTGGGCGACGTAGAGGCGCTGCTCCCCGTGCTTTGACGCCGACGTGAGGGGATGCCCGCGTGACCCTTGGAGCGCGTTGGCTGATTCCACACAGCTTGGACGCCCGTGGCGATGGTCGTCGGGTGCGGGGGAACCGTGCGAGCTCGACGGCACGGCGGTCTCATGCGAGTGGTGGAGGGGGCCGCGCTCTCGCAAACCGGAAGCTTCGTCGATTGGCGCGGCACACCCGTGCCGTGGTGAGGGAGCCTCAGCCCCCGGAGTAGGGGTTCGGGTCGGTGGTGCGCCCGGTGACGCCGAGGATGGGCTCCATCTGGTGCAGCAACTGGAGCGCCATGCGGAGATCCTCGGCGGCGGTCGGGTGCCAGTCGCAGCCCACGCCCAGGCTCGAGTCCACTTCGTTGAGCGTGACGCGATGGAGCTTGGTGTCACCCGCCGCGGTGATGATCGCGTCCAGCTCGGTCTCGAACTGAGAGAGCACAGGGTCGCTGGTCATCGTGCCGATGGTGAGGAAGACCTGCGCGTTCGGGTTGTTGGCGCGGACCTCGCCGAGCAGCTTCGCGTACGCCGCCCGGAGCGGCGTGGTGGACGGGACCTTGCTGCCCGCGCCGGTGATGTCGTTGGTGCCCAGGTTGATGAGGACGACGTCGTACGGCTGGGCGTGCCCCGCGACGGGGTAGGGGTACTGGTGGAGCGCAATGTGGTTGCCGGCCTCAGCCACCAGCGCGTCCTGGTAGTAGCTGGGGAGCTGAGGCTCGCTCGCGGAATCGACGTTCCCATCGAGGTCCTGGTAGACGCCCTTGCCCGAGAAGCAAATGCTCACCACCTCGGCTCCGAGCAGGCGCGCGAGGACCGAGCCGTAGGCCATGTAGTTGCTCTCACTCGCGGTGCTGAATTGACACGTCGGCGCGCTCCAGTTGTTGGACTGGTCCTCGATGGTGACGGTGCCGTTGTTGCCGTAGCCACAGGTGATTGAATCACCGATGACCTCCATGCGCAGCGCGGCCCGTGGCGGCGGAGCGAGGAGCGTTCCACTCCCGAGGTCGAGGCTGCGGAATTGCACAGAGCCATACATGCCCTCGGTCTCCAGGGCGAGCCGCACGGTATGTTGCCCTGCCGCCAGCCCAGTCGCCAGAGCGTAGGCGTGTTGCCCGGTGCTGCACTTGGTTCGCACTGGCTTTGCGCCATCGACCACCGACATCAAGTACAGGTCTTTGTACGAGTCCACCAGGAGCGTCACGCTGACCTGGGTGCCGCTGAAGCTTGCCTCCAGGCCGGAGCCAGAGAAGTTGGCTTTGGGGTGCGCCGGGTCGCTGAACTCCCAGCGCCCGGTAAACCGGATCTCCGGGCTCGAGCTGTCGGGGGTCGAGGCGTCTGGCGTCGAGGTACCCGAGTCGACCGGGGTGTGGCCCCCGTCTCGGTCGCCTCCTCCGGTTCCGGCGTCGGTCGCGGGAGTGCCGGCGTCCGAGGAGCCGCCATCACCGGTGCTCCCCAGCGATCCATCAGGCAGCGCCTGAAGCTGACCGACGCATCCTATGGTGGCGGCGACGACGACACAGCTCATCACGAGAAGAGAACGGCGCACACTCACCCTGGGTCTGGAGTCGGGCCCACGAAAACCCGATCGTCATGTGCGCTGTCAAGGGCGTTGCCAGCTGCCAGGGCTACAGCCCGGCCACGAACCGGGACAAGAAGCCGTAGGTGCCCACTCCGCCCAGTGAGTTGCAGGTCGCCGAGGCCGGTCCGGGAGCGCAGTCGACATCGCGATCGAAGGACCAGTAGTGCACGCCCGCCAACCCCAGCTGCTTGGCGAAGCTCGCCACCACGTCGGTGTCGGCGAGGGTGAAGTGCTCGGCCTGGTCATCGTTGCCGCCGATCATCGGCGTCAGCTCGATGCTGCTCCATGGCACGCCCCAGTGGTCGTGCAGGTTGTACGCCGCCTGCACAGCTGACTGACCCATGTCGCAGACCCCGCTGCGTTTGAGACACTCGCTGCCGTAGTCCATGGTCATCAGGTTGACCGTGACGTAGCTCGGCCAGGTGCTGCCCGCTTGAGAGAAGACCGCCGAGACCGCCCAGTCGCCGTACTGGTTGAGGTTGTCCGGCGCGCTCCCGCCCATGGAGTGCGCGTTCGACGAGCCGTCGTTGGTCGCCGAGGTCGCCAGGGTGAGGCTGAAACGGAGGTTCGGGTACTTCTGGTGGGCGCTGAGTATTCGAGTGACGAGCGCACTCACCACCGCCTGAGATTGGCCCCCTTCGATGTCGAGGTCCACTCCGATGAGGTACGGAGACATCCAGCGGTCGATGAAGGTCGAGAAGCCCGAGTCGGAGCCACAGGTGAAGGTCCCTCCCGCGCCTCCGGTCGACAGAATGTAGCCGGCGTGGGCAGCGGTGAGCTTGGGGACGTTGGTCGAGGCCATCGAGGTGCCTGACATTCCCCCCCAGTTCTCGCTCCCGCACTCACCCGTGGCGAAGGCGAGGGAGATCGCCTTGCCGCCGTGGGCTACCAGGTCCGCCCCGATGGCCGTCCGGGAGCCGGAGAGCGTGGTGGCCATCTCACCGGTGTTCCAGTCGAGCGAGATGGTGACGTCTTTGTATGGGCTGAGGACGAAGCCCGCTGGTGTATCCGAGCCGCCGCCGGTGTTGCCGTTGCCTCCGCCGGTATTGCCGTTGCCGCCGCCGGTGTTGCCGCTGCCGCCTCCCGTGTTTTCTCCGGGGCATGTCTGGCCACCGGGCTCACAGCCTATGCCCCAGGACACGGTCTGACAGTGGTAGCCCTGGCTCTGGTTGTCGGGGGTCCATCCGCAGTTCTCTCCGAGGTGGCCCTCGCAGGCGCTGGGGTCCTCGCCCATGAAGACCCACACGTTCGGGTTGCAGTGACTTCCTCCTCCGCCGCCAGCGCTGCCGTTCCCGCCGCCGGAGTTGCTCCCACCG